>NC_014844.1:604851-907277 GCF_000176915.2 Pseudodesulfovibrio aespoeensis Aspo-2 | reverse complement strand
GCGCTTCATCTCGGTGATGTCGTAGAAGACAAGAATGACCTTGCGCACGCCCTTGTAGTCGAAGAAGGGCACCCCGCTGACCTCCACGGTGCGCGAGTCGAGCAGATCTATCTGGACGCCGCCCTCGCTCACCTCGCGGTCGGCCAGCAGCCTGTCGGCCAGATCCTGTATCTCCAGCCTGCGGGTGACCTCGATGGGGGTGCGGCCCACGGTGGTGGCGGGCAGGTTGAACATCTCGTCCAGCGCGCCGTTGTAGGACTCGATGCGACCTTCAGTGTCGATGGTCATGACCCCCTCGCGCATGCCGTCGAACACGGCCTGGAGCTGGCCCTTCTGGTCCTCGATGACGCGCACGTTGCGCTCGATGGACTGGGCCATGGCGTTGACCGACTGGGCCAGGGGCTTGAACTCTCCGCCGGGCAGGGCGCGCAGCCGCTTGGCGTAGTCGCCCTCGCCGATGGCCCGCGCCAGTTCGGAAAAAGCCGTGATGTCGCGGCTCATGTTGCGCGACATGAGCGCGCTGACCACGCCCGCGCAGATCAGGGTGACGAAGAATATCCAGGAAAAATTCTCGCGCAGCATGGCCAGCCGCGCGTTGACCTTGGAGATGGGCACGGCCAGCCGCAGCACCCCGGCGGGCATCCCGGCCGCGGCCTCCACCTGCTGGGCCACATAGAGCATGTCCGTGTGCACGGTGCCTGAGTAGCGCATGTCTGTGCCGCGCTCGCTGTGCATGGCGGCCAGCACTTCTGGCCTGGTGCTGTGGTCCTCCACCCCGCCCAGTTCGGCGTAGGGCACGTCGGAGTCGGCCACCACCCTGCCGCCGACGATGAAGGTGACCCGGGTGCCCAGCCTCAGCCCAATGGCGTCCACCCAGCCCGCGAATTCCTCTTCCGACCCAAAGGGCCGATGGTTCTCCATCAGCCACTTGAGGGTCTCAAGCTCGTTGAGCGACCGCCGCTCGGTCTCGCGCACCAACTCGCTGCCAACAATGCTGGTGGTGTAGAAGAACACCACCGCCAGAACCACGAGCAGGAGCGCCCAGGTCCACAACAGAATGCGCATTTGAAAGGAACGCAGCTTCATTCCCGTTGCCCTCGTTTTGTCCGTTGCCGGGTGTGCCGGATGTCCTGACGGGCCCCGCCACACGGCGCCCGCGCTCTGTAACATGATCGTCACCAAATTGTAACGCTCTATCGTGTTACGGTTCTGTGACAATACCTTTTGGCAAGCATATCAGACAATTGTGGCAATCATGTGACGAATGCCCCGCTCCTGTTTTCAAGCGTCGTGGTCACCCTTTTATCATGAATTTATAATTCCTGTTCGCCTGCCACTGGCATAAAGGGAGAGTATAAATCCAGAAACGCGCCAACGGAGCCATCCCGGAGAACCACCCAATACGGCCTAGGAGGAATGCATTCCATGCGCCTGAAAGACATCCGCATCGGTACAAAACTCGCTCTGATTTTCGGTCTGCTCGCCGTCCTGCTCGCCGCCTCCGGCCTGGTCGGGGTCATGGGCAACCGCGCCATCAACGGCAACCTGGAAGATGTCTTCGACATCCGCCTGCCCGGCATGAACCTGCTGCTCGAAGCGGACCGCGACCTGCACCAGCTCCTGGTGGCCGAGCGCTCCCTCGCCTTTGCCGAGCCGGGATCGGACGCCTTCAAGAAACAGATAAAGGATTACGAGGACAACCTCGGCCAGACCAAGACGCGGTTCGGCAAATACGCTGCCAAGGCCACATCGCCCGAGGAGCAGGCCATCATCCCGCAGTTCAACACCGCCCTGGGCGTGTGGGAACCCATCTCGCGTCAGGTGCTCGCAGGATTTGCCGCAGGCACCGAGGAGAGCCGCAAGGCAGCCGAGGCACTGAGCCTCGGCGAGGCGGCGGTCAAGTACGAGGCCATGCGCGACCACCTCGACAAACTCACCGACATCATCCTTACCCATGCGAGCGACGATGCCGCCAGCGCAGCGGCCATCTACAGCCGGAACCTGACCTTTCTGATCTGTACCGTCCTCTTCGGTCTGATCGTCGGCGGGGTCATGACCTTCATCATAGCGCGCACCATCACCGCGCCCGTGTCCCTGAGCATGCAATTTGCGCGGGCCATGGCCGAGGGCGACATGACCAGGGACATCCCCATCGAGCAGAATGACGAGGTGGGCAGGCTCGCTGCGGCGCTCAACGAGATGGTCTCCCGGCTGCGTTCTGTGGTCACGGACGTGCAGATTGCCTCGGGCAATGTCACCGCCGGGGCCGAGGAGCTCGCCTCCACCTCGCAGACCTTGTCCCAGGGGGCCACCCAGCAGGCCGCCGGGGTCGAGGAAATTTCCTCGTCCATGGAACAGATGGCCGCCAACATCCGCCAGAATGCCGAAAACGCGGCAGAAACGGAAAAAATCGCCCGATCCGTGTCTTCGGACGCCGAGGAAGGCGGCAGAGCCGTGGGCCAGACCGTGAGCGCCATGAAGCTCATCGCCGAAAAAATCTCCATCATCGAGGAAATCGCTCGCCAGACCAACCTGCTGGCCCTCAACGCGGCCATCGAGGCGGCCAGGGCTGGTGAACACGGCAAGGGGTTCGCCGTGGTCGCGGCTGAGGTGCGCAAGCTGGCCGAGCGCAGCGGCACCGCCGCGGGCGAGATCAGCGAACTGTCTTCATCGAGCGTGCAGGTGGCAGAAAAGGCCGGGACCATGCTTAACAAGATGGTCCCGGACATCCAGCGCACCGCCTCGTTGATCCAGGAAATCTCGACGGCCAGCCACGAGCAGGATGCGGGCGCGTCCCAGATCAACCGGGCCATCCAGGATCTGGACACCATCATCCAGCAAAATGCCTCGGTGTCCGAAGAAACCGCGTCCAACGCCGAGGAAATGAGCGCCCAGGCCGAGCAGCTTCAGGAGTCCATCTCCTTCTTCAAGCTCGACAATGCCCGTCAGGTCCAGACCGTCAAGCGGACCCGCCCCGCTCCGCAGCTGCCCCAGGCCGGGCAGGCCAAGGCCACGGCACGGGCCAAGCCGACCAACGGCGGCGTGACCCTGAGCCTTGATGCCGGTTCGGATGGGGATTTCGAGCGGTTCTAGCGGCAAACAGCAAGGGGAGACGCGCCACGGCGCGTCTCCCCTTGATTCCTGTCTCCGGATGACAGTCTCCGAATCTCCGGCAGCGGTCAGAAGCCGCGCATGCACTCCATGAGATACACGGACACCTCGACACGAACAATGTCGTTTTCCTCAATGACCCGGACATTGTTCTCCGGGACGAGGGCCATGTCGTCGGCCACGTTCATCCATTTGCGCTCAAGCCACTTGGGGCTGATTCCCTGGGCCTCCAGGTCGGCCACGGTATAGCTCTCGGCCATGGTCCATTCGTCATCCTGCACTGCGGGCATCGCGGTACTCCTTGCGCTGAAAGTTATTTGCCGTAGCTGCGCGGGTTCATTCCGAGCAGACAGAAAGCTTCGTAGGGTATGGTGCCCCACCACCCGGCCAGGTCTTCCGGGGTGATGGTTCCCGGCGCGGGACCGCCCAGCAGCCAGGCCTGATCGCCCGGCCTGACGCCCGGCCCGTCGCCAAGCTCGCCGGCCAATCCTTCGCCCATTAGGCCGGTCACGTCAACCACGGTCATCTGCATGCACACCCGTCCAAGGATGGGCACGCGATACCCCTTGATGTTCATGAAGCCGCGACTCGACAGGGACCGGCTGTAGTTGTCGGCATACCCCACGCCCACCACGGCCACCTCGCAGTCACGCCCGGCCACATGGGTCCAGCCGTAGCTGACGCCTTCGCCCTGCCTGAGGGTGTGGACATGGAGCACCGGGGCCGAGACCTGCATGGTCGGCAGAAGTCCCTGCCCCCTCTCCTCCCAGGAGGTGCCGTGGAAAGGGTTGCCGCCATACATGGCGATGCCAAGGCGCATGCTGTCCATGCGGCACGCCTTGTGGGCCATGGCCCCGGCAGAGTTGGCGATATTCGCCTCGACCTGGTATCCGGCCTGCTCCAGCCCGTCGAGCACGGACTGGAACCGGCCCGCCTGCATGGTCACGTTGGCCTCATGCTCCGGCACGTCCGCCGAGGCGAGATGGGTGCTGGCCATGACCGGCACCAGGGCCGGATTCGCCCTGAGGGCGTCCACCAACGCGGCCAGCCCCTCGGGCCGGAAACCGAGGCGGCGCATGCCGGTATCGAATTTCAGGCAAATGTCGAGCCGTCCCCTGGTCCGGGCGGCCCCGGCCACACGCGAGAGCTGGTCCATATTGGCGATGGCGGCCAGGATGTCGTGCTCCCACAGGGCCGCCGCGTCCGCCTCGTCCACCGGGCCGAGCAGGGCCAGGATGCGCCCGGTCCAGCCCAGGCAACGGAGCTTGACCGCCTCGTTGACGTAGCCCACGGCCAGGGTGGTCGCGCCCTCGGCGGCCAGCGTCCGCGTCACCTCGGCCAGCCCGTGGCCATAGGCGTCGGACTTGATCACCGGGATGACGGTGCCGCACACCCCCTGAAAGCGGCGGACATTGGCCGCCAGGTTGTCGAGGGATATTTCGACCTGGATCTTGTTGTAGTCGATCATCGTCTATTTCCGTTTGAAGAGTTTTTCCAGCTCCTGGGGGTTCCAGGAGACCACCACGGGCCTGCCGTGGGGGCAGTATTCCCGCTCAGGGGTGCGCAGCCAGACATCGAGGAGCGCCAGGGCTTCGTCCACGGCCAGGGGCTGCCCGGCCTTGATGGCCGTCTTGCACGACATCATGGTCCACAGATCGTCCAGGGTGCGCGCCCTGGCGGCCAGGGCGTCGGCCAGATACTCCCTGGCCCGGCCCGTATCCAGCGTGGGCGGGATGCCGCGCACCAGCAGCCTGTGCGCCGCCGAAGCGCCCGACTCGCCTGCCTCGCGGGTTTCAAGGATGAATCCCATGGCGCGCAAGCCGTCCCGCAGCCCGTCCAGGGTCTCGGCCTCGCTCGGATGCAGGTCCATTTCAAGGGGCAGGGCCAGGGGCTGGGAGTCGCCACGGGTCCGCTCGCGGCGCATGGCGGCCAGCAACACCCGCTCGTGGGCTGCGTGCTGGTCCACCAGCACCAGCGATTGGCCGCGCCGCAGCACCAGATAGGTGTCGGCCACCTGACCAAGGTAGACGTAATCGGTTCCGGCCAGGGGCGCGGGGCGGGCTGCGTCGGTCACGTTGAAGCGGGCGGGGTCAAGCCCAGGATCAGGCTCCGACGAATACCCCGGCGCATGATCGGGGTCGGCTCCGGCCAGTCCTCCACGACCCGGACCGAGGTCCATGGGTACGGGACGGCTCGCAAAGGCCGCATACTCGCGGTAGGAGGGAAATTTCTGGCCGTTCTCGCGAAAGGACGGGGCGTCATGGCCGACAGGGCCGGACGGCGAGCGGTGCCCGTAATCCGGGCGGTCATCCTGCCTGTATGCGCCGGAAACGTCACGGCGGTCCCTCTGGTCGCTGTCCGGGCCACTGTCCGGACCTAAATACCCTCGGCCTTGATCGGTCAGAACGGCGAGCGCCTGGACAATGCCACCCCGGATGGTCGAAAAGACGCGGCTCTCCTCGATGAAGCGCACTTCCAGCTTGGCCGGGTGGACATTCACGTCCACTTCATCGCGCGGCAGTTCGAGAAAAAGGACCGCCTGGGGATACTCGCGGGAAAGGAGCATCCCCTTGTACGCCTGGCGCACCGCGCCGAGCATGAGCTTGTCCTGCACCGGGCGGCCATTGACGTAGAGCAGGATGCGGTCGCCCCGGCTCTGGGCCATGGCCGGAGACCCGGCCACGCCATGGGCGCGGTAGCCCAGGCGCTCGAAATCGAACGGGCCGAGCCCTTCACACGCCGAAGGCGGCCAGAAGGTGCGCAACCGGGTCGCCAGATCCTGATCCG
The DNA here is from genome assembly GCF_000176915.2 of Pseudodesulfovibrio aespoeensis Aspo-2. NCBI lineage: Bacteria > Pseudomonadati > Thermodesulfobacteriota > Desulfovibrionia > Desulfovibrionales > Desulfovibrionaceae > Pseudodesulfovibrio > Pseudodesulfovibrio aespoeensis. Next base: position 901,379 of record NC_014844.1, on the reverse strand, counting down.
CCGGGAGCCTGAAGACTTCGCGTCCGTTCACGGTCAGGGAGAACCCGCAGCCGGGATGGGCCAGGGCGATGCGCATGAGCGTGTCCTGGCAGCGCTTGTTCTCGGTGGACTCGGCCTTGAGGAACTTGAGCCGGGCCGGGGTGTTGGCAAACAATTCGCGGACCTCGACGCGGGTGCCGGCGGCCAGGGCGGCAATTCTCCGGCCAGCCACCTCGCCGCCGCGCACCTCGATAAAGGCGGCGTCTGCCGCGCCCTGCTCCCTGGAGATCATGGTGAACCGCGAGACCGAGGCGATGCTGGGCAGCGCCTCGCCCCGGAAGCCAAAGGAGGCGATGGCCGAAAGATCTTCAAAGGTGCGCAGCTTGCTGGTGGCGTGGCGGGTGACGGCCAGCTCAAGCTGAGCCGCCGCGATGCCGCGCCCGTTGTCCTGGACCACGATCAGGCCGCGCCCGCCCTGCTCCACGGTCACGTCCACACGCGTTGCCCCGGCGTCGAGACTGTTCTCCACCAGTTCCTTGACCACGCTTGAGGGCCGCTCCACCACCTCGCCCGCCGCGATCTGGTTCTTCAGCCCCGGAGGCAGGACACGTATTTCATGGGTGTCTGGCATCAGAAGTTGAAGAGGTCGAAGCCGATCTCAAAGCGGGTGTCGCTGGATTTCTGGGTGACCGACACATGCATGATGTAGCAGTCCGCAGCCCAGGAGAGGCCCAAGGTGCGCTCCAGATCGCGCTCGCTGTTGAAGTCGTGGCGGTACTTGGCGTTCAGGGTCAGGGTGTCGTTCAACTCCCACTTGGCGCCAAGGGAGACGATGGACATGGTGTTGTCGCGGTACCGCTTGTACTCGTCGATCTTGACCAGATAGTCGTAGCCCAGGGTGATCTCGCCCAGCCCGTCCTGGTGCAGGCGCACGTAGTTCTCGTTCTGGGTCAGGCTGGTCTTGTAGGGCGAGAACCAGACGCGGCTGACGAGGTCGATGAAGTTTTCCGGCTTGACCACCACCTCGGTCATCAGGTCCGAGTACGGCCTGCGCTTGTAGACCGCCAGCTCGTCGTTGCGGGTGGCCTCCTTGCGGTCATAGGACTGCTCGACCCTGAAGAGCAGGAAGTCGAGGTAGTCCGAGACCGTGGAGACCTGCGGCTCCTCCCCGCTGCCGGGCGAGAGGACCACGGTGTCGCGCCGCCTGTCGAGCACGTTGGTCAGGGAATAGGTGACCTCGTTGCGCCCCTGGATGCGGTCGAAGCGGTCGAAATAGGGCAGTTCGTCCTGGCCGGTGATGGTCGGCGTGTAGCCGTACTCCACCCTGGGAACGACGGAATGCTTGAGCCGCGTCCACTTCGACGTGCCGGCCAGCCCCGGATCGGGCCGGACCTCGTCGGACAGGGTGAAGACCCTGGTCATCTCGCTGAAGGCGCTGAACCCCGCGCCCCAGCTATTGCGGGCCTGGAAGCCGCTCTTGGTGGCGTTGGTGTCGATGTACTGGGTGCGCCCGCCGTCGTCCACCACGGTCTGGTTGCCGTATCCCTCGCGCCGGGTCAGATCGTAGGAGGTCAGATCGCCGGACAGGGACGGGATGAAGGTGACATAGTCGGTTTTGACAGGCAGCTTGACCTCCGGGGTCAGGCGCACCCGGTGGCCGGTGTCGCCCATGTTGCGCGTGAAATAGTCGTATTTGGCGTCTGCCGAGACTTCCAGCGGCGTGCCGGGAATCTGTTGCTGAAAGCCGAAGAGGTTCAGCTCGGGCAGGGTCTGGACCGTGGTGTTGTCCTGGTCGCGGCCATTGCCGTTCATGAAGGCGAGGTTCTCCACATAGGTCAGGGCGCCCGTGGCCCCGAACCGGTCCCAGCTGCGGCTGGCATAGGCCACACTGGTGCGCGTGGCGCTGTCCTTCTTGTCGATGTCGCGACCAAAGGTGTCGAGGAATTCCTGGCTCACGCTGTCATACCCGTTGGGCCCCTTCTGGAAGTCGCGCAGGTAGTTCTGGTCCGAAACCACGTCGAGGTCGAGCTTGACCTTCAGATCAGTGCTGCCCAGCCAGCCGTCGTACTTGCTGCGCACCCACCACCGGCTGCGGTTGGGCCGGGCCATGCCGTCGCCCCGGTAGTCCTTCCACTCGTCAGCCTCGCTCACGGCCCGGATGTTGTCCTTGAGGGCGTCCACCTGCCACACCCCCTTGGTGGCCGAATCCTCGGAATGGCGGAACTCGAAGCCCTGCATGTAGCCCCGGCGGCTCATGAAATTCTGGTAAAAGGTGGCGTCCGCCTCGTCGCTGATGACCCAGTAGTATGGCAGGTTGACCTGCATGCCAAGCTTGTCGCTCGACGAGATGCTCGGAGGCAGGAAGCCCGACTGACGGGCCTTGCGTCCGGGCAGCGACATGTAGGGCCAGTAGAAGACCGGCACGTCCTTGATGCGGAAGGCGGAGCGGTAGAGCTTGACGCGGCCGTCGATCTGCACCTCGCCCTCCTCGCTGGTCACGGACCAGGCGGGCTTTTCACCGTCGCAGGCCGTGACCTTGGCATTCTTGAAGGTATAGGTATCGCCCACTGTCTTGGCCACCCGCTCGGCCTCGACATAGACATGGGGCTTGGCCATGAACAGCCTGCCGTTCTTGAGCCAGCCGGTCATGGTGTTGAGGTCGAACTCGCCCTCGTCGGCCTGGAGAAAGTCGCCGCCCCACTGGGCGCGCACATTGCCCTTGAGAAAGACCCAGCCCGTGGCCTGATAATAGCGGGCGAAATCGGCGCGCAACTGGTTGTCGCCCAGGGCCAGGGTGCAGTTTCCAAACGCCTCCACATACTCGCTGGTGTGGTCGCCGCTGACGCGGTCCGCCGAGAAGGTCCACTCGTCGAGGTCCGGTTCCTTGACAGGGGTCTCGGGCACATACCGCCTGACCCGGTCGAGCTGGGGGTTCTTGCCCAGCAGTGTCCAGGGCAGGCACAGGATGAGGGCTGCCGCGAGGCACCCCAGCAACCCTATGTGCTTCGCTGTACGTTTCAAAAAAAACCTCGACCTACCTTGAAAGAAGATACGGGTTGTCCCGGCTGAGATAGTTGCGCACGTAATCCGCCGCGCCGTCTTCAAGGGATGTCATGACCACATCACATCCGGCGGCGGCCAGCTTGTCCATCCTCGCCTCGGTGAAATACTGGTATTTGTCGCGGATGGATTCGGGCATGGGGATGTATTCGATGACCGGCTCCCGGTCCATGGCCGCGAACACGGCGCGGGCCAGGTCGTTCCAGGTCCGGGCCGTGCCGGTGCCGATGTTGAAGATGCCGTTCTTGTCAGGATTGGCCAGGAACCAGGCCATGATGTCCACGCAGTCCTTGATGTAGACAAAGTCGCGTTTCTGCCCGCCGTCGGGGTATTCCTCGCGGTAGGACTTGAAGAGCTTGAGCTGGCCGGTCTCGGTGATCTGCCTGTGGGCCTTGCAGATGACGCTGCGCATGTCGTCCTTGTGATACTCGTTGGGGCCGTAGACGTTGAAGAACTTGAGGCTGACGATGCGGTCGAGCATGCCGCCCTTGCTGGCCCAGAGGTCGAAGAGCTGCTTGGAATAGCCGTACATGTTCAGGGGCCGCAGCCGGTCGATGCCCTCGTGGCCGTCGTCGAACCCCCACTCGCCGTCGCCGTAGGTGGCCGCGCTTGAGGCGTTGATAAACCGGGCATCGTGGGCGAGGCAATGGCGGCAGACGTATTGCGTGTAGCGGTAGTTGTTCTCCATGAGGAAGTCGGCGTCGCGCTCCGTGGTGGCCGAGCACGCCCCCATGTGGATGACCGCCTGGGTGTCGAAGGGGTCGTCGCCTTCGAGAACGAACTTGAGGAACTGGTCGCGATGCAGGTAGTCTTCGTAGCGCAACCCAACGAGATTGCTCCACTTGTCGCTGGTTGACAGATTGTCCACCACCAGGATGTCGTCGATGCCGAGCTGGTTGAGCTTCCAGATCATGGCGCTGCCGATGAACCCTGCGCCGCCGGTGACTATATACATGCGATCTCCTTGTCTGCGCTGAAAACGCCGCCAACACGAGCGGTAAACGCTTCTTTATACTGATTTCACGGCCAGGACGCAACCTGCGACACCACCTATCTGCCCAACGGATTTTTTACCTATTACCGAACAATCTTATGTCAACCCCTTGCACCATTCAGCCATTAAGCATATATAATGTTGTTGGCAGCCCTCACGCCACCTACCTACTTGGTCACATAAATCTCTAAAGGAGTTATATCATGAGACAATCCAAGAAACTGCTTTTACTGGCTCTCGCTGCGGTACTGACCTTGACCTTTGCCTTCGCCACCACGGCCAGCGCAAAGATGGTCAAGGATGTTGACAACTTCATCTTCTTCCTCGATCAATCCGGCTCCATGGCCCAGAAGCACAAGACCTTGGACACCAAGAAGATCGACATGGCCATCGAGACCATGCAGGCCATGAACAAGGTCATTCCCAATCTGGACTACAACGCCTCCCTGTTCCTCTTCGCCCCCTTTGAGGCCAAGTTGCAGCCCGGTCTCTACAACAAGGCGGCCATGAGCAACGCCATCGGCTCGATCAACACCGACTTCGACATCTTCAACCGTCTCACCCCCATGGGCAACGGCCTGATCGACCTCGACCCGGTCATCGCCGGCCTCCGCGGCACCACCGCGCTGATCATGTTCACTGACGGCCTCTCCAACCTGGGTGCCGACCCCGTGGCCCAGGCCCGTGCGCTCTACGCCAAGTACGGCAACAAGCTGTGCATCCATGTGGTCAGCTTCGCGGACCACGCCAAGGGCCAGATGATCATCGACGATGTCCGCGCCCTCTCCTCCTGCACCGTGGTGGCCGACTACACCTCCCTGACCGCCCCCGGCGCCATGGACCAGTACGCCAGGGATGTCTTCTACAGCAACGTGGCCGACGCCCCGGTCGTGACTCCGGTCGCGGCTCCGGTCGATACCATGGGCAAGGAAACCATCACCTTCAGCCTGCACTTCGGCTTTGACAAGTACCAGATCACCGACGAGATGATCCCGGTGCTCGAACAGGCCAAGATCATTCTGGACGAGAATCCCTCTGCCTCCTACATCATCGCGGGACACACCGACTCCACCGGCCCCGATGCCTACAACCAGGGGCTGTCCGAGCGCCGCGCCGGTTCCGTCCGTGAATGGATGGTCGCCAACGGCGTGAACACGTCCCGCCTGGAGTCCAAGGGTTATGGCGAACTGTCGCCCAAGTACGACAACGCCACTTCCGAGGGCCGCAAGCTCAACCGCAGGGTTGAAATTCAGACCAAGTAAGGCTATGGTTCTTTCGGTCGGGCGGCGCCGCCGCCCGACCGATACCCGGCCTCACGCAGGCCAGAGAACATAACGCCATGCATAAACACATTCTTTTTTCCATCCTGGCTGTGGCCCTGGTCGTGACAGCTCTCGCTCCCCGCGTTCTGGCCGAGGAGCCGGGAGATGTGGTTGTCACACAGACCATCGATGTGGCCGTGGCCGCACCGTCGAACACGCCCGTGAATTCCGCGAACCTCCCGACCTACCTTGATGAGGACCTCGTCAAGAAACACGCCGACTTTTCCAATTTCGCGAAATCCAAGGTCCGCTCCCTCAACCAGAACCACAATCTCTCCCGCAGCCGCATGCAGATCGAGCGGCAGTCCAACGGCACCTACCGCGCCCGCTTCCATACCATCGACAGCGAATCCCTGGTCTGCAATGTGCGCCGCTCCTCGTCCACCACCATCCCCTATGTGGGAGTCCTCTTCTACAAAGAGCGGATATTCGAGGCCGTGGCCACTTCGCCCGACCTCTGCCGTACCGCCCAGTTCATCCCGGTGGCGGTCATTCCCAACCGGCACATCTTCAGTTTCAAACAAGGCTCCTGGCAATAGCCACTTTTTCCACCACGAAGAAAAGCGGGCCACGCGCCCGCTTTTTTTTGGCCGCGCAGGCCGTCCGGAGATCCATGGAAGGCACCATACGCAAGAACCTCGCGCCCGGCATGACCGTGGACATCGTCCTGAAAAAGGACCAGCGCACCGGCGCCCTCACCCGTGGCACCGTCGCCGCGCTCCTGACCAAATCCCCCACCCATCCCCACGGCATCAAGGTCCGCCTGACCAACGGCCAGGTGGGCCGGGTCAAGCACATCCTGGTCCACACTCCCGGACAGGCAGGCTGAGGCCGCATGCGCATCTGGGTTGATGCCGACGCCTGCCCGGTGGTCATCAAGGACGTGCTCTACAAGACCGCCATGCGCCGGGGCGTGCGGCTGACGCTGGTGGCCAACACCCCGCTCGCCGTGCCTGTTTCCCCGCTCATCGACACGGTCCGCGTCGGCAACAAGTTCAACGAGGCGGACGACGAGATCGCGCGGCTGGCCGAAACAGGAGACCTGGTGGTGACCGCCGACATCCCCCTGGCCGACCGCATCGTGGACAAGGGTGCCACCGGCCTGAACCCCAGGGGCGAGCTGTACACCCCGGACAACATCAAGGGACTGCTGCGCATGCGCAACCTCATGGAGGAGCTGCGCGGCGCAGGCATGGTCGCCGGCGGCCCCGCGCCCATCGGCCCGCGCGACAAGCAGGAATTCACCAACCAGCTCGACCGGTTCCTGACCCGTTGCGAGAAGCAGGGCTGACAACCGGCAGCAATTGCACAAGAAAGAGGCCTCTGGACCCCAGGGGTGCCTCCGGCAGGGTTATGAAAGAAGCCCGGTTCGGGTGAACCGGGCTTCTTCAGTTGACTTTCGGGGAGTGGTTTAATTGAGCTTGGCCTTGATGGCCTCGGCTATGGCCTTGCCCTGTTCATAGCACTGGGCCAGGGCCTCGTGATCAGGCACGTTTTTGACCTTGACCGGGGCCACCAGCTCCATGCCCATGTCCTCGATCCACTGGGTCAGGATCTTGGTGCACTCGCCGGACCAGCCGAACGAGCCAATGGCCGAGCCGATCTTGTTCTGGGGCCGCAGCCCCTTCATGTAGGTCAGCATGTCGGCCATGAGCGGCAGGATGCCGTTGTTGTGCGTGGGCGAGCCAAAAATCACGGCAGCGGCGTCGAACACCTCGGCCATGACCTCGGAGTGATGATTTGCCTTCATGGACATGATGCGCACGGACACGCCCGCGTCGGCCAGTCCGCTGGCCACGGCCCCGGCCATCTTCTCGGTGGAGTGCCACATGGTGTCGTAGACGATGACGGCCCGGTTCTTCGGCTTCTGTTCCGCATACTCGATGTACTTGGCAATGGCCCAGGGCACATCGTCGCCGCGCAGCATCAGCCCATGGTCCGGGCAGATCATGTCGATCTCAAGCTTCATCTCGGCCAGCGCGGCCAGGATCTTGAGCACCACCGGCGAGTAGGGCAGCACGATGTTGGCGTAGTAAGCCTTCATCAGCTCCTCAAGGGTATGGCGGTCCACCTCGTCGGCCCAGCGTTCGCTGGTGGCCCAGTTCTGGCCAAAGGCGTCGTTGCAGTAAAGAATCCTGTCTTCCGGGCAATAGGTCAGCATGGAGTCGGGCCAGTGGAGCATGCGCGCCTCGATGAACTTGAGGGTGCGCTTGCCCAGGCTGATGGAGCTGCCGGTGGGCACCACCTCGACCGGCCAGTCTTTATAGTGGAAGTGGGCCATCATGGCCTTCTGGCCCATGGGCGAGGTGTAAATTTTCTCGGGCCGGTATTTCTCAATGGCCAGGGCGAGGCAGCCCGCGTGGTCCGGCTCCAGGTGATTGATGACAAAATAGTCGATCTTCCGGTCCGCGCCCAGAACCTGGGCCACATTGCACTGGAGGGTGCCCCAGAACTCCTCGGCCACGGTGTCCACCAGGGTCACCTTGTCGTCGAGGATGAGGAAATTGTTGTAGGTCGTGCCCATGGGTGACTTGGAATAGCCGTGGAAATTTCGACGGTTCCAGTCCACGACCCCGACCCAGTACACACCGTCTTTTAGCTGAACAGGTCTCATGTCTCACTCCACATTGAACGGTCGGTCAACCGTTGTGTCAAAAAGAAGCGCGGACCAAACGGCGCGCGCCTCCTGCCCGGTGATTCGGGCTGTCGGGATCAGGCTTCGGGGACGAAGTTTTCCTTGGTCGCGCCGCAGACCGGGCAGGTCCAGTCGTCGGGCAGGTCGTCAAAGCTGGTGCCAGCCGGGATGTCGCTGTCCGGGTCGCCCTGGGCCGGGTCGTACACATAGCCGCAAATCTCGCACACGTATTTCTGCATGGGGTCTGTCTCCTTTTGATCAGTCACTTTTGCAGCAGCGGCCCTGGCTGTCAACGTGGCCGCGCCGGTTTGCACAGGCAATTCGCAATCCGCCATGGTGGAACCCGGACCAACGAGCGGCCTGAAGCACCGCTTGGTGCCGCCGCAGACCGGGCATCTCCAGGTATCGGGCAGGTCCTCGAAAAGAACCCCCTTGGGAATCCGCCCCTTGCGGTCGCCCCTGTCGGGGTTGTAGATGAATCCGCAATTCACCGTCTGGCACTGCCACAGGTCTTCCGGACGGGTGGTGGATCGGGCCATGCCGCCTCCGGGGCGCGGGAGAAGGCGGCGGACCGTGCGGTCCGCCCTCCCACTATATTTCTGGTCCGGCTGCGCCTATTTCTTGGCAGCCCAGAGACCGTGGATGTTGCAGTACTCGCGGACCGACACGTCGCCCTTGAGCCCGCAGATGCAGAACTCGGCCTCCGGGGCCTGTCCGGGCTTGAGCAGCTTGGTCATCACGGTGTCGCCCACCATGACCTCGATCCATTCGATGTAATGCTTCTCTTCCATGGGATGGGCCACGGAACCGACCTTGACCGTGATCTTGTCGCCGTCCCTGGTCCAGACCGGCACATGCTTCTCCACGGCGGCGTCGACCGTGTTTTCCTTCATCAGCTTCATGTCCTCCCCGCAGCAGACGAGGTCGCCCTTGCCTTCGTGGATGGCCATGACGATGTTTCCGCAGACGTTACACTTGTAGACTTCACCGAGTTTGATGCCCATATGGCAGCTCCTTTGGGTTTACCAGTTGGTGTCCTTGATCTCGAAATGGGCCTGGGGATGGTCGCAAGCCGGGCAACGGTCAGGGGCGGACACACCGGTGTGATTGTATCCGCAGTTCTGGCACCGCCAGACGATTTGACTGTCTTTGGTGAACACGCGGTTGTTCTCGATATTGGCGATGAGGGATTTGTAGCGCTCCTCGTGATATCTCTCGGCGATGGCGATGTGCTCCATGACCGCCGCAATGGCCGGGAAGCCCTCCTCGCGGGCGATCTTGGCGAACTCCGGGTACATCTCGGTGTATTCATGGTTCTCACCAGCGGCGGCCTCCCTGAGGTTCTCCAGGGTGGAGCCGATGACGCCCGCCGGGAAGGATGCGGTGATCTCCACCTCGCCACCCTCAAGGAACTTGAAGAGCCGCTTGGCGTGTTCCTTCTCATGGTTGGCCGTTTCCTCGAATATCTTGGAAATCTGGACGTATCCTTCGTTCTTGGCCTTGCTGGCGAAGTAGGTGTATCTGTTGCGGGCCTGCGACTCGCCCACAAAGGCGATGAGCAGATTCTTCTCGGTACGGGTTCCTTTGAGCGACACGTTATCCTCCTGGTCTTTCATTATTAACAAGAGAGAACTTTCCCATTAAGCCGAAACATAGCACATGGAGGGACAATGTACACCGCCAAGCGGCACTTTTTCACAAAAACCACCAATTCGCTTCATGTCAGCACGCTGCCTTTCCTGTAATATCGAATGGCTATCGACTTCATGAGAATTATTACTACATAGAAGAACGCGCACTGTCAACCCGCGCGCCAAAGAAATCTTCCCCCCGCACACCGAAAAACCGGGCGGCCCACGGTGACGCGGGCCGCCCGGTTCTTCGGGCGCTGTACTCTGTCCTCCCTCGCGGGGAGGCAGGGTCGCCCCTGACGGGCATTTGAGCGACTATTGGCGGGCTGCCTGGCACTGGGGGCAGATGCCCACAAACTCCACGTTGGTGCTCAGGATATCATACCCTGCGGCGCACTCGCTCGGAATCTGCGGCAGGATCACATCGCATTCTACATCGACCACGTTGGTGCAAATTGCGCAACGGATGTGCGGGTGCGGCTCCGCCATGCCGTCGAACCGCTTCTGCGCGCCGGGAGCGCCAAGCTTCATGGCCAGCCCCTTGGTGCACAAAAACTCCAGGTTGCGGTACACGGTGCCAAGGCTGATGCGCGGAATGATTTTGCGCACCATGTCGTACACCTCGTCCGCCGTGGGGTGTGACGTCACCTTCCTGAGTTCCTCAAGAATCACCTTGCGCTGCTTGGACAGCCGAAAACCCATATTAGCCACCATGGGCCACCTCCGTTCCGATCATAATAATGATTACTATTCAATCGACGTCCCGATGTCAAGGGGGGGGGCGTTCTCCACAGATTGAATGGGTGTCCTTATCCCAGTTTCTCAAAACGCGCAAATCCTGCCGCCCATTCCCGATAATCCGGCCTCTGCCCCCGGCAGACGGTCCAGTCTCACGGGCGTCGCATACGTTCATGTCCCCTGCCTGCCCGCCAAATAAAGCGGCCCGGCATGGAGCCGGGCCGCTAGTGGATCACTTTCTGTTTCGGCTAGTTGCGAAACTTCGCCACCAATTCGGAGAGGTGTTGGGCCATTTCCGAGACCTCCTGGATGCCCTTGTTGGATTCGCGGATGCCGGTCAGGATCTCCTGGGAGAGTTCATTGATGTGGGTGACGCTGGTGTTGATCTCGTCAGAGGTGGCCGACTGCTGCTCCGCCGCGGTGGCGATGCCGCGCACCATGTCGGCGATGGAATCGGAATGGGTCACGATCTGGTCGAGCACGCCGCCCGCCTCCTTGGCCATGCCCGAGGTGTTGAGCACGCGCTCCTTGACCGTGTCCATCTCCTTGACCACAGCCGTGGTGGACTGCTGGATGAGCGAGATGGCCCCCTCCACTTCCTTGGTGGCGGTCATGGTCTTCTCGGCCAGCTTGCGCACCTCGTCGGCGACCACGGCGAACCCGCGGCCCGCCTCGCCCGCGCGCGCAGCCTCGATGGCCGCGTTGAGCGCCAGCAGGTTGGTCTGGTCTGCGATGTCGTTGATCACGGCCATGACCTTGCCGATGTTCTCGGCCCGGGTCGAGAGTGATGCCAACGCCTCGGCCAAACTCTCGGTGATCTCGGCCACGGTGTTGATCTCGGCCACGGTCTTGCCGACCACTATGCCGCCGTCCGCAGCCACCTTGTTGGCCCGGCCCGAGGCATCCGCCGTCTCCGAGGCGTTCTTGGCCACCTCAAGAACCGTGGCGTTCATCTCCTCCATGGCCGTGGCCACCTGGCTGGTCTGGTCGGCGGTGGTGTCCACCCCGCGCGCCAGATTTGCCATCTGCTGCGAGAGAACGTCCGAAGCCGCATTGAGCTTGTTGGCAACCTCGGTCACCTGGTTGGCCACCACGAGCAGGTTCTCCTGCTGGGCCTCTATATTCTTGCGGTCCTGCTCCTCGCGGGTCAGGTCGATGAGCACGCAGATGGCGCCCACGGTCCTGCCCTCGGCATCGTTGAGCGGCGACGCCTCGAAGTGGAGCGGGAAGGTGGTGCCGTCGGCCCTGCGATAGTGGAAGTTGCCGGATATGGTCACGCCGCTGGCGATGACATGGGCCGCGTCGCAGGTCTCGTCGCCGGGCTCGCACTCGAACACGTCCGGCACCCTGCGGCCCTTCACGTCCGCCCCGGTCAGGCCCAGGATCTCCTGCAACGGCTCGTTGACAAACTGGAGCCTCTCCTCGGCATCGGTCACGAAGAGCGGGACCACGATGCCATCAAGCACGCTCTTGTTGTACTGGAGCTGGTCCTTGATCTGGGAGACCATCTCGCCCAGGTAGCGCGACAGGCTGCCCAGCTCGTCCTCGCCGGACACGGTGAATTTGGCCTCAAGATTGCCCTTGCTCACTTCTTCGGTGGTGGAGGCGATGCTGGTGATGCGGTTGACCACGCTCTTTCGCATGAAGACGATCAGGGCGGTCAGCAGGGCCACCACGCCGAGCACGGAGATGCCCGCAGACCGGATCTGGTTGGCCTTGAGCGCGTCGAACTGCGGGCTGACATCCACGGTCAGCACCAGGGCGCCCAGGATCTTGCGCGTCTTGCCGTGGCAGTGGTAGCACGACGGACTGTTCTCGATGGTCTTGACCTCGGCAAACTGGAGCTTGCCGTCGATCTCCATGAGCTCGCCCTTGATCACCGGGGTTTCCAGCCCCTCGCGCATCATGTCGGGCAGGCCGTTCTCCTGCCGGACTTCAAATATGTCCTTGCGGACCACATCCGCCTTGGTGGAGTAGGTGATCTCGCCCTTGTAGTCGGTGAGATAGGCGCTGGTGTCGACGTAGCGCTCCGAGAGTTCCTGGAACTTGCGGGCCGTGCCTTCGTTGTCGCCCACGCCCATGGGATCTTCGATGGCCATGTAGAGCATGTCGCCCACGCGCTCGGCCGCCACCTCCACCTCGTGGAGCGTGTGCGTGTAGGTGGAGTAGGAATTGTAAATGAAAAGCCCTGTAAACGCGATGATGGTGAGCAGCGATGACAGGAGTATGACCTTGACGCCCAGGGACTGATTGATGATTTTCATGATCGTCTCCTAGTGCGCCCCGCCGTAGAGCAGCGGCTTGAAGTCAAAGGCGGCCACCCGCTCCGGGTTGTGGCAATGCTCGCAATCGGCGACACTCAGCTTGCCCACGATCAGGTCGGTGTCACCCCCGGACTCGACATGGTCGTAACCCGGCCCGTGACAGACCTCGCACCCGGCATCGGCCATCTTGGGCGTTGCCTCGAAGCTGACAAACCCGCCCGGCTTGCCGAACCCGGTCATGTGACAGGTAAAGCATTCCTCCAGCTCGTCCTTGGCCAGGTCTCCCGCCATGACCTTGACCGAGTCGCCTGAATGGGCCTTTTTCGAAAATTTCTTGAAGTTGTCGAACTCATCCTCGTGACAGTCGGCACAAGCCTCTGATCCGACATACCGACCTGAGTTGGACCGCCCGACCGTGGCCGTCCCGATGACAACGATCGCCGTGGCAACAAAAAAGAGCAGACAACCCCTGGACCACGCAGAAGAAAACAGCATTAACCACCCCCCGTAAAAGTCTGAAACGCGACGATTCCGCAGGAGAAACCCGCACCTCGCCATCTGAAAGACTCCTTGGGTCTATAGATGGTTTTTTCAAACAGGTAAAGTGGGTCCGCCCCTTCGCAACGCGAAGGGGCGGTTATTACCAGTCAAGGGTCTTCTTGAAAGCGGACGCCAGATCGTGAACATTCTCACACAGGATTTGGCGCTGTTCGTGGGAGACAGTCAGCGCGCCGGAGCCGTCCACCACGCCGATGCGGGCGAACCATTGCCCGGCAAACAGCCCCTCAAAGGCGTCGCGATGGGCCGGTGGCACGGAGACAACGAAACGGCTGGCCGACTCGGCATAGAGCAGGCCAGTGGAGCCAAGCTCGCCATTGACCGGCACGGCGGCGAGGTCAATGGCCGCGCCCAGGCGACCACCGATGCACATCTCGGCCAGGGTCACGCCCAGACCGCCGTCAGAGCAATCGTGGCAGGCGCTGATCAGCCTTGCCTGGATGGCCGCGAACACCGTCTCATACCGGGCCTTGGCCGTGAGCAGGTCCACCTGCGGCACGCTCCCATGGGAGAAGCCGAGCTGGGCCGCGACCTCGCTGCCCCCAAACTCTGGCCTGGTCAGGCCGAGCAGGTAGACCAGATCGCCGGGAGCCTTGAAATCCGAGGTGACGCATTTGTTCACATCCGGAATCACGCCGATGACCGAGAAGAGCACGGTGGGCGGGATGGAAATCTTGCGCCCCCCGCCCTTGTAATCGTTCTTCATGGAGTCCTTGCCCGAGACGCAGGGCACTCCGAACCCGAGGCAGTAATGGGCCAGGGCGAGGTTGGCGCGCACCAGCTGGGCCAGCTTGTAATGGCCGTCGGGCGTGGTTTCGGACTGGACAGGATCGCACCAGCAGAAGTTGTCGCACCCGGCCATGTAGCTGATATCGCCGCCCACGGCCACGGCGTTGCGGATGGCCTCGTCAATGGCGTTGGCCATCATCCAGTAGGTGTCGAGGTCGGAATACTGCGGGCAGATGCCGTGGGAGACCACCAGCCCGCGCTCGCTTTCAAGCTCGGGCCGCAGCACGCCCGCGTCCGACGGGCCATCGGCCTTGACGCCCACCATGGGCTTGATCGCGCTTTTGCCCTGGACCTCGTGGTCATACTGCCTGACCACATACTCCTTGGAGCAGATGTTCAGGCGGCCAAGCATGGCCTTGAGCAACCCGCCCTGGTCCGCGACCTCGGGCACCGGCTCGGTGGCGATCACGGGCCGGTCCCAGACCGCGTCCAGCTCCATCTGCGGCACGCCGTCGTGCAGGAACTCCATGTCCAGGCAGGTGACCATCCGCTTGCCGTAGCGGACCAGGTACTTGCCGGAATCCGTGAAGGTGCCAAGCACCGTGGACTCCACGTCCATCTCGGCGGACAGGGCCAGGAATTCGTCGATCTTTTCGGGCGGCACGGCCATGGTCATGCGCTCCTGGGCCTCGGAGATGAGGATTTCCCAGGGCCTCAGCCCATCATACTTGAGGGGTGCCCTGGCCAGGTCCATCTCGAACCCGCCCGTGTCCCCGGCCATCTCGCCCACGGACGAGGACAGGCCGCCCGCGCCATTGTCGGTGATGGCGTTGTACAGCCCGCGATCGCGGGCGCGCATGAGAAAATCGTACATCTTGCGCTGGGTGATGGGGTCGCCGATCTGCACCGCCGTGGCCGGGCTGCCCTCGTGCAGCTCCTCGGACGAGAACGTCGCACCGTGGATGCCGTCCGCGCCGATGCGCCCACCGGACATGACGATCAGGTCGCCGGGCAGGGCCTGCTTCTCGTGGGAGGGACGGCCCGCCACGGTCACGGGCATGGTGCCGATGGTGCCGCAGTAGACCAGGGGCTTGCCCAGGTAGCGCTCATCAAAAACAATGGACCCGTTGACCGTGGGGATGCCGGACTTGTTGCCGCCATGCTCCACGCCCTCGCGCACGCCCTCGAACACGCGGCGCGGGTGCAGCAACCGGGGCGGTAGCCCGCCCTCGTGAAAGGGCGAGGCAAAGCAGAAGACATCGGTGTTGCACAGCAGGTTC
Source organism: Pseudodesulfovibrio aespoeensis Aspo-2 (assembly GCF_000176915.2). Classification (NCBI taxonomy): domain Bacteria; kingdom Pseudomonadati; phylum Thermodesulfobacteriota; class Desulfovibrionia; order Desulfovibrionales; family Desulfovibrionaceae; genus Pseudodesulfovibrio; species Pseudodesulfovibrio aespoeensis. The sequence goes on along the minus strand of NC_014844.1, from coordinate 886,189 downwards.
GCGCCCAGGCCGGTGCCCATGGGGTCGCGGTTGACGCCCACGATGCCGGTCAGCGCTCCGCCGTAGGGGTCGAGCGCCGAGGGCGAGTTGTGCGTCTCCATCTTGACGCAGACATTGAGGGTCTCGGAAAAGGCGATCACGCCCGCGTTGTCCTTGAACACCGACAAACAGTAGTCGCCATGGGGGCCGGATTCGGCGTTGCGCGCGCGCAAGGCCTTGGTGGACCCCTGGATAAAGGTCTTGTACAGGCTCGAATAGTGCGAGGTCCGGCCCGTCTCGCGGTCCTTGTAGGCGATTTTCGCGCCGAAGATCTTGTGCTTGCAGTGCTCGGACCAGGTCTGGGCCAGCACCTCGATCTCGGCGTCCGTGGGCTCGCCGGTCAGACCCACCTGTTCGCGCGCGGCGCGCACCGCCGGGTCGGCATAATAGGCGCGGATGTCGTGCAGCTCGCGCAGGGACAGGGCCAGGGTGTTGGCCCTGGAGAAATCCATCAATTCTGCATCGGTCATGGTGGAGATGGCCACGGTGCCCACCTCGTCGCTGGCCTGGCCCGTGACCCTGGCCGCGCGGGCCTCGAATCCGGGCGAAGCGGCCCACTGGGCGGCGGACTTGTATTCAAACCGCTGGATCAGCTCGTTGGCCAGCAGGTCGGCGGCGATGTGGCGGATGCCCGCCTCGTCGAGCCCGGCCCGGATCAGGTACTGGCGCGAGGTGTAGACCTTGACCGACTCCAGCCCGACCTTGGACAGGCCAAGGACCACGCCCAGGGTCTCGCGCGCGGTGCGCCCCTCGTTGTCCGTGACGCCGGGCCGAAAGCCCACTTCGAGAATCCAGTCGAAATCGCGCGCCAGGGGGGCCAGGGAGACCTCGTGCAGCACCGGATCGTGCAGAGCAGCCCGTTCAAGGGCCGTGTCCACTTGCAGCTGGGTCAATCCCTCCAGGGTGAAGACGCTGACGATGCGCACATCGCCCACCTCCACCCCAAGCTCGCTCCTGATCTTGCGGGCGACTTTCTCGCCCACCACGTCACGGACGCCCTCTTTCAGTCCGACAACGACACGGCACAGCATCTGGATACTCCTTCTTGGAAATCTGAAAAGAAACCGGCCCGTCTCGCGTGTGCGACCGGGCCGGCCTGAAATCACTTGGTTCTGGTCAGCACGTAATCCGCGGCCTGCCCGAGCACGGTGACCGGCTCGCCAGGGGGGAAGCCCGCAAGGCATGCCTTGGCGCGCTCGACGTAGTGGGCGGCCTCGTCGCGGGTGCGCTGCGGACAGCCCGCGTCCTGGACCTGGGCCAGGATCTCGGCGCACTGCTCTTCGGTCAACTCGCCGTCGCGCATCAGGCCGAGCAGGGTCTCGCTGGCCGCCTCGTCGCCGTCCTCCATGAACAGGATCAGGGGCAGGGTCACCTTGCCCTCGCGCAGGTCGCCGCCCTCTGGCTTGCCCGTTTCCGAGGTGGGCGAGGCGTAGTCCAGGGCGTCGTCCACCAATTGGAAGGCGATGCCCAGGTTGAGGCCATATTCGCCCGCCGCGTCCTCCTGCTCCGGGGTGGCCCCGGCCAGGGCCGCGCCGCACCGGCAGGCGCACTCGATGAGCCGGGCGGTCTTGCCGATGATGATGTTCATGTACGCCTCGCGGTCCAGGGTGGGATGCTTGGAGAACCGGATCTCCTCGATCTCGCCCACCGCGGTCTCCATGATCCCCCGGGCCAGCAGCCAGCAGAGCCGGGCGTTGCCGTAGCGGGCGCCCATCTCATTGGCCAGGGCCAGCAGGGCATCGCCGGCCAGGATGGTCTCGGTGCGGCCAAAGACCAGATGCGCGGCGGACCGGCCACGCCGCAGTTCGGCATCGTCCAGGTAGTCGTCGTGCAGCAGGGTGGCCGAGTGGAGCAGCTCCAGCGAGCAGGCGATGGCGTGATAATCATCCCGATCATAACCCATGGCGCGGGCAAAGAGCAGGGTCAGCATGGGCCGGATGCGCTTGCCGCCGGAGCCGATGATGTGCTTGGCGACATCCCGCACCAGTCCATTCAGGGCCTCGGCCTCGGCGTCAAGGAATTGGTTGATTCCGGGGAGTTCCCTCTGGAAGTAGCGCAGCAGTTCGTTCATATCGGGTAATTATGTCAGGTTGCGGGCAAGGAGTAAAGCCTTCTACTTCCCAAGGAAAAGGCGCGGGGCGAGGTCGCCCAGCGTCCGGAATGCGCCCTTGAGGTCCCAGTCCTCGGGCTGGCGCGAGCCCACCCTGTTGGACACGCTGCGCACCTGCAAAAAGGGCAGGCCCGCCCGCATGGTCCCAAAGGCCAGGGCAAACCCCTCCATGTTCTCCACATCCCCGTTGCAGGCCGTCTTGAGCCAGCCAGACCGCTCCGGGGTGCCGGTGACGCTGCTGACCGTGACGAACGAGCCCCGGGCGCAATCCGCGGGCAGGGACAGGCCCATGGCCGCCGCGTCGTTAACCGGATTGAGCTGGACCCGGTTCCACACCGGCTTGCCCCGGACCTCGCCCTGGGGAAAGCCGATGGCCTTGGGGTCCACCCTGCCCTCCTCGTCGAGCAGGCCGTACTCCGGCCAGGTCTCCTGCCAGGCATAGGCGCTGGTGCCGATGGGGAACTCCTCCACATCGTACGCCCCGCCGATGCCGAGGTTGACCACCCCGGTGACAAAGGGCAGGGCCAGGAGCCTGCCAGCGGCCAGGGCCGTGTTGACCAGCCCCACCCCGCTCACGGCCAGCAGCAGGTCATGCCCGCCAAGGGAAAACTCCGCTGTCCCGCCCTGCTCCACCGCAGGCGCGCCCACGGCTCCGAAGGCGGACTGCATCTCCCTGGACGTGGCCGTGACGACTATGATCATGTTCTCCCCTTGTGACGGGTGTTCGTACAGTGTTCAGAGGGCAAGCGGAAAACATCAGGGCTCAATGCGGATCCGTGGCCGCTACAGCCGCCAGTAGGTGATATCCAGCGCCTCAAGCTCGGCCCGGTCGAAGAACCCCTTGACGTCCACCACCAGGGCGCGGGCCGGATCAGCGAACCACTCCTTGATTTCGGCCAGGGGGATGTCGCGGTATTGGTCGTGGGACACGGCCAGAACGAGCGCGTCCAGATCGCGCATGGCGTCAAGGGCGCACAGCTCGATGCCCAGTTCGTGGCGCGCCTCCTCTGGGTCGGCCATGGCGTCGTGGATCAGGGTGACCATCCCGTAGTCGGCCAGCTCGGCCAGGATGTCCACCACGCGGGTGTTGCGCAGGTCGGGCACGTTCTCCTTGAAGGTCACGCCGAGCACGCCCACGCGCGCGCCCTTGATCTTGACATCCGCCCGGATCAGCCGCTTGACAGCGGCCTCGGCGATGAACTTGCCCATGGAGTCGTTGGTCTGCCTGCCCGCCAGGATGACCTGGGGATGAAAGCCCATGGCCTCGGCCTTGAAGGTCAGATAGTACGGGTCCACCCCGATGCAGTGGCCGCCCACCAGACCGGGCCGGAAGGGGAGGAAATTCCACTTGGTGCCAGCGGCTTCGAGCACGTCCAGGGTGTCGATGCCCATGCGGTCGAAGATCATGGCCAGCTCGTTCATGAGCGCGATGTTCAGGTCGCGCTGGGTGTTCTCGATGACCTTGGCCGCCTCGGCTGTGCGAATGTCCGCGGCCAGATGGGTGCCCGCCTCGACCACGATGCCGTAGACCGCCTGGAGCAGCCGGCCCGTGGCCTCGTCCTGCCCGGCCACCACCTTGACGATGGTTTCCAGCCGGTGGACCTTGTCGCCGGGGTTGATGCGCTCGGGCGAGTAGCCCACGCAGAAGTCGCGGCCACAGACCAGACCGGACCGGTCCTCAAGGATGGGCACGCAGATATCCTCGGTCAGGCCTGGGAAAACCGTGGACTCGTAGACCACCACGCTGCCGGGCTGGAGATAGGTGCCCACGGACTCGCTGGCCCCGGTCACGGGACGCAGGTCGGGCGAGCGGTACTCGTCGATGGGCGTGGGCACGGCCACCAGGATCAGCCGCGCGCTGGCCAGATTGGAGAGATCAGAGGTGAAGATCAGGTCCACGTCGTCGGTCACGGTGGAGAAGTCCACCTCGCCGGTGCGGTCATGCCGCCGGACAAGCTCGCGCACGCGCTTATCGGACACGTCCACGCCGATGACCCGGAAATGGCGGCCCAGGGCCACGGCCAGGGGCAGCCCCACATAGCCCAGCCCGACCACGGCGATGGTGTCTTCCTTGCTCTGCAACCTGTCGAATGTAATCATGCTCATGAAAGAGTCTCCATGTATGGGTCGGGTGGACACGGGCCGTGTTCCCGGCTAGTAAGGGCGTATGAACATCGACTGGTCATTGCTGATCGCAGCCGTGGGGCTGGCCTTCGTCTTCGAGGGGCTCCCCTATTTTCTCTTTGCCGAACGCATGCCGCGCATGCTGCTGAGGCTGGCCACCCAGCCGCCGAAATTCCTGCGCTTCATCGGACTGGCTGCCATCATCCTCGGCCTGCTCATCATCTCTTTTGGCCGCTCCTTATCCTCATAAGGAACGTCTGTCCACAGAGGCCTGAGCCATCCCCCTCCCTACTTCGTCCCCTTGGCCGACGCCCCTTTTGCAGCGGGTTTCCCGGCCTTCCTTGAAACCGTTTTCTTTGCCCCGCCCTTCTTTGCACCCGCCTTTTTGGGAGCCGCCTTTTTGGGAGCCGCCGTCTTTTTGGGAGCCGTCGTTTTTGCGGCAAGCTCGGCAGGAGACACGGGAGGCTCGGCAGAGGCATCAGCCGCAGCCACCACCGCCTTGCCCGGCTTCTCGGCCACGTGCAGATAGACGATGCCCGACATCATGGGCACATGGTAGACGCGGTCGAACCCGGCGTCCATCAGCTCGCGGGCCAGGGCGCGCTCGTCGGGAAAGGTCTTGATGCTCTCGGCCAGATAGCGGTACGCGCCCGGATCGCCCGAGACGCGGTCGCCGATAAAGGGCAGCAGGGTGTTGAGATAGAAATTGTAAAGCCCCTTCCAGACCCGGCGGCTGCCGGTGCCGAATTCGAGGATGCACAGCCGCGCGCCCGGCTTGAGCACGCGATAAAATTCGCGGTAGGCGTCCTGGCGGGGCAGGATGTTGCGGATGCCAAAGGCGATGGTGGCCGCGCCCATGCTGGCGTCGGGCAGGGGCAGGGCACGCCCGTCGGCCTGGACCGGGAAGATGCGCTTCTCAAGGCCGTCCTTGAGCTTGCGCCCCTTGCCCTGCGTGAGCATGGGCAGGGCGAAATCCAGGGCGGCCACCCGGCACTCCGGATACTGGCGGGCCAGCCCCACAGACACGTCCATGGTCCCGGCGGCCAGATCGAGCACCATCTCGCCGGGCGCGGGCCGGGCGGCCCGGACCAGGCGATGGCGCCAGTAGATGTCCTGCCCGGCGGACAGGGCGTGGTTGAGAAAATCGTACCACCCGGCAATGCGGCCAAACATGTCGGCCACGCGCCGCCCATGTTCGTCCGGGGTGCTGGCTCCGGTGGCCGATTGGCACTGGTCCCCGGCCATTTATTCGCTCCGCTCCGGGGCATCGTCAGCGTCGTCGTCCATGTCGCCTTCCGTGTCGCCTTCCATGTCGGCCCGCATGGCCAGCTCGGCCTCGCGGGAGCCGTCGCCAGCGGTCACTCCGGTGACGGTGCGCATGATGTCCTTGAAGATCACGTCGAAATTCTGCCCGAAGTTGGCCGGGGAGATGCGCCCGACCTCGATGAACTTGATCACCACTTCCTTGGCGACCTGCAGGGCCTGCTTCTGGTACTTGTCCATGCCGATGCTCCAAAAGGTTCAGAGACCGTTGAAAAATTCTTTTCGCAGGCTGTTCAAAAATGTTCGAGTGCAAGGCGCGAAAAAAGGGCAAGGCCGAAGCGTACTCCCGGTACGTGAGGATTTGACCTTTTTGAAGCAACGCAGCAATCGGATGTTTTTCAACAGCCTGCCAAACGGAAAAACCGCCCGGTGGGAAATGGCCTGGACCAACATGGTCAAGGTGCCGGGCGGGAAAAAGACGGAAACCGTGAAGCCCCCCTCTTTTTTGCGCCTTCCTACCACGAGCCGGGCCGGTCCGTCGAGAAGTTTGGGAGGCCGCGCCCCTGCGCCCGCGCCGGAAACAGTGGACTGCGGGACCGACTTGCCCTACGCTCTGCCGTCCGGTCGGGACGCCCTTTTCCACGATCCCTCTTTCATGGCGAGGTTGCTGTGAGAATACCGTTGTACACCGCGCTGCTGCTGACCGCATCCAACATCTTCATGACCTTTGCCTGGTACGCCCATCTCAAGGAGCTGAACCAGCGCCCGTGGTACATCGCCGCCCTGGTCAGCTGGGGCATCGCCCTGTTCGAGTACATGATCCAGGTCCCGGCCAACCGGCTCGGCTACACCGCCCTGACCCTGCCCCAGCTCAAGGTCATGCAGGAGGTGCTGGCCCTGGCCGTGTTCGCGCCCTTTTGCATCCTGTACATGAACCAGCCGCTGAAATGGGACTACCTCTGGGCCTCCCTGTGCCTGCTCGGCGCGGTCTATTTCATCTTCAGATCATGAGAATAGAGCAGGCCCGCGAACAACGTGTTCGCGGGCCTGATTGTCAGCTTCGGCGGCGCGGCCCGTACAGGCTCTTGACAATATCACAACTGCAGGCTGTTCAAAAATGGTGCGATGCAAGACGCGAGAAAAGGGCAAGACCGACGCGTAGTCTTCCTACGCGAGGGTTTGCCCTTTTCGAAGCAACGCAGCAGATCGCCGTTTTTCAACAGCCTGGCTATGAGCCGCAGCACTTCTTGTACTTGCGTCCCGACCCGCAGGGGCAGACGGCGTTTCTGGATATCTTGGGCTCGGCGCGCTTGACCGGCTCCTTCTTCTTGTCCCCGGCAGAGCCGGAGTCGGTATATTCGAGCTGGTCCGTCTGCTCGTGCTGGAACTCCTCGTCCTTGACCTCGGCCTGGATGCGCAGGTGGGAGAAGGCACGCATGGCGGTCTCCTTGAGGGTGTAGATAAGCTCCTCGAACAGGGCAAAGCCCTCGCGCTTGTACTCCTGCTTGGGGTCCTTCTGGCCGTAGCCGCGCAGGCCTATGCCGTCGCGCAGGTGGTCCATGTTCAGCAGGTGCTCCTTCCAGTTGCGGTCGAGCGAGTCGAGCAGGAAATAGCGCAGGACTTCCTGATAGTGGTTGCCCGTGGAGGCGCGCAGGTAGGCGAATATCTCGTCCACCCAGGCCTCGGCCTGCTCGCGCGTGGGCAGCCCGCCTTCGCTCCAGGCCGCGAACCGCTCGAAGTTGAAGACCTCTTCAAGCCGGGCACGCACCGAGTCGGTCATCTCCTGTTCCGCCACCTTGGCCTCCAGGGCGGGCCCCAGGATATCCTCCAGCAGATCGATGCCGTATTCGCGCGCGATGTTGTCCACCTCGGGGGCCATCATCAGCTCGCGACGCAGGGAATAGACCACCTCGCGCTGCTGGTTCATGACATCGTCGTATTCCAGCAGCTGCTTGCGTATCTCGAAATGATGGGCCTCGACCCTGGTCTGGGATTTCTCGATGGCGCTCGAGACCATCTTGTTCTCGATGGCCATGCCGTCTTCCAGGCCGAGCTTGTTCATGATCCCGGCCAGGCGATCGGACCCGAAGAGGCGCATCAGGTCGTCGTCCAGGGCGAGGTAGAAGCGCGACGACCCCGGATCGCCCTGACGGCCAGAGCGGCCCCGCAGCTGGTTGTCGATGCGCCGCGACTCGTGGCGCTCGGTGCCGATGATGTGCAGGCCGCCCAGCTCGCACACGCCCTCGCCCAGCTTGATGTCCGTGCCGCGACCAGCCATGTTGGTGGCGATGGTCACCTTCTTGGCGTGGCCCGCCTCGGCCACGATCTCGGCCTCCATCTCGTGCTGCTTGGCGTTGAGCACGTTGTGGGGAATCTTCTTTTTCTTGAGCAGGTTCGAAAGCAGCTCGGACTTCTCGATGGACACGGTGCCCACCAGGGTGGGCTGGCCGCGCCTGTGGCAGTCGGCAATGTCCTCGGCGATGGCCTCGTACTTCTGGACCTGGCTCTTGTAGATGGCGTCGGGAAAATCCTTGCGCACCATGGGTCGGTGGGTGGGGATGACCACCACCTCAAGGTTGTAGATCTGCTTGAACTCCACGGCCTCGGTGTCTGCCGTGCCGGTCATGCCCGCCAGCTTGTCGTACATGCGGAAATAGTTCTGGAAGGTGATGGAGGCCAGGGTCTGGTTCTCGGCCTCGACCTTGACCATCTCCTTGGCCTCAATGGCCTGATGCAGCCCGTCGGACAGGCGGCGGCCCGGCATGAGGCGGCCCGTGAACTCGTCCACCAGGACCACCAGATCGTCCTTGACGATGTACTCGACGTCCTTGTGGTAGCAGTAGTGTGCCTTGACCGCCTGGAGCACATGGTGCTGCAGCGCGATATGCTGCGGGTCAAAGAGGTTGTCCACGCCGAGCAGCCCCTCGATCTTCTCCACGCCCGCGTCGGTCAGGGTGATGGACTTGGTCTTCTCGTCCAGCACAAAGTCGCCGTCGGGCACGGCGTCCTTGTCTTCGGGGTCCGTGGGCGACGACTTGACCAGCCGGGGCACGATGTCGTCCACGCGGCGGTAGAGGCCCGAGGATTTCTCGCCCGGACCGGAGATGATCAGCGGGGTCCGCGCCTCGTCGATGAGGATGGAGTCCACCTCGTCCACAATGGCGTAGTTGAGGGGACGCTGCACCAGCGTCTCCTTGTAGAATTTCATGTTGTCGCGCAGGTAGTCGAAGCCGAACTCGTTGTTGGTGCCGTAGGTGATGTCGGCCCGGTAGGCCTCCTGGCGTTCCTTCTCGCCGATGCCGTGGACGATGACGCCCACGCTCAGGCCGAGGAAGGCATAGAGCTGGCCCATCCACTCGGCGTCACGCCGGGCCAGGTAGTCGTTGACCGTGATGACGTGCACGCCCTTGCCAGAGAGGGCATTGAGGACCACGGGCAAGGTCGCCACCAGGGTCTTACCCTCGCCGGTCTTCATCTCCGCGATCTTGCCCTCGTGGAGCGCGCAGCCGCCGATAAGCTGCACGTCGAAATGGCGCATGGGCGGATCAAAGGCGCGCGCCCCGGCCTCGCGCACCAGGGCGAAGCACTCGGGCAGCAGGTCGTCCAGGGTCTTTTCCCCGGCAGCCACCTGCTCCTTCCACTGCGCGATGCGGGTCGGAAACTCGCTGTCGGCCAAGGCCGCCATCTCCGGCCCCAGGGCATTGACCCGCTCGATGACGGGAGTGAGTTTCTTCAGATAGCGGTCATTCTTGGAACCAAAGAGAAATTTGAGCATGCTGGGGGGTTCTCCTGAAAATCGTATGCGGGGCGCGGCTTCAACCGGGCGTTGCCACAAAAAATAGGTCTTTGCCCGGCAAAGTCAACGCGCCAGGGCCAAAAAGCGGACGGGCTGCAACCCCGGCGCGTCCTGCAATAGCACAAAGGAGGAAGACAGTAAAAGGCCTGATCAGGGGCCACCCGCGTGCGATCAGCTGGCTCCGTGTCCGGCCTCGGCGACTGCAACGGCAGCCTCCCGTTCCACGTCGTAGCGCTCCTTGAGCCGGACATACCATACGGACAGGACAGCATAGGTGAACATGTAAACCACACCGTTCACAAGCATGCTTACCAGCATCCCTGCCGATAAGCCCGAACCCAGCGGGCTAGCCCCGTCCGCCAGCAAATAGGAAGCAATTTGCGGGGCCACGGCAAAGGGAAGGATGGAAACGAGCAGGGCCAGGGAGTGCCCCCGGGTCATGCGCCAGGAATCCTTGAACGAAAGCCTCTCCCCCACGGCAGCGGAAGCGATGCCCGCTCCCAGGCGCACACTGAACCACCCGCCAACGGCAAACAGGCCGAAAGAGCTGATGACCCCCGCGAGCAACGGATACGCAAGCCCTTCCTCCGAGGTGAGGAAGATCACGGTGATGAATCCCGCCAGCAACAACATCAGCGCGCCAGGGATGATGACAGCCAACACCACCTTCAACTCGGCAAGGAGCGTCCGCAATGTCCTGGGAATCAGCCCGGCAGGGACAATCGGCGAGGCCTGCCCGCGCAGAGTCGTGATCAGGGTGTGAAACACGCTCACCTGAAGGGCTGTGGCGACGAGGAAGTAGAGGAGAACGCATGCCATAAGCACGGCCAGCAATGCAGAAGAAGGCGGTTCGACCACCCTCACCCACAGGAAAGGCAGCATGAGCGCCACGATGACGGCAAACATCCCGGCAAGAAACCTGGCCCGGAACCGGCACAACGCCACACTCTCCCTGAACACCGCTCCAAGCCCGACCCGTGCCATGCCACCCTCCAAATTATGTGATTTCGACAGTCTCCAGCCAGTGGCCCACGGCCACGCCCTGGGGCGCGGTGGCGGCCAGCCGCGCCACGCAGGCCGAGCAGCCGGTCAGGACCAGTTCGGCCCCGGCCAGTTGGTCCCAACACCGGGCGTTGACCCGGTCGGCCAGCTCCGGCGCGCCAAGGGACATGACCCCGCCGAACCCGCAGCACTGCCGGTCCGTGGACGCGACCAAACGGTCGCCCAGGGCGGCTTTCAGCAACAGGAAGTCGCTGTCCGCGCCATGCGCATGGCAGGGGCGGTGATAGGCGATCTGCGCCGGGACGGCCCCGGATATCACGAAGTCGGTATCCTTTGCAAGAATTGATAACGTTGTCATGGAGTTCCGCCAGACCTCGGCCTCGGCGGGATCGCCGAAGAGCGCGTCGTACCCCCGCAGCCCGGACAGGCAGGACACGCAGAACGTCACCACCTTCGGCCTGCCCGCCCCGCGCCAGACCGCGATGTTGTGCAGGGCCATGGCCCGCGCCTCGTCCACGAATCCGGCGGTCTTCAACCCGCCGCCGCAACAGCGGAAATCTCCGGACTGGATGTCCACGCCCAGCCCGTCGAGCAGGCTGCGGGCAGCGGCCAGCCATTGCTGGCGCACCAAGGTGGCTGTGCAGCCCGCGAACAGGAGCATCCGCTCGCCCCGGTGGGTGCCGGGAAAGGAGGTCGGCGTCAGGAACGGGGCCAAGGTCGGAGTCAGCCCCGGCCCGGCCCCAAGCCCGGCCAGCATCTTGAGCAAGGGGCCGAACCTGTCGGGCCGCAACGATTCCGGGACGAGTCGGGCCGCAGCGGAACCCGCAGGCCAGAGCGTCTTGGCATGGGTCAGCCACGTCTTCCACAGCCAGCCCTTGAAATCCGGGTGCGCAGCCCGCAGCCCGGCCACCAGACCGGGCACGTCCACGCCCTGGGAGCAGACGGTCGCGCAGCGGCCACAGCCCAGACACAGCCCGGCCAGCCGGGCCACGTCTGCCGAGGCCAGCAGGGACTCATCCCCGGCCAGGAGCGCGCACAGGTCCGCCTTGGCGCGCGGCCCCAGCTCCTCGCGCCCAGTGGCGGCCAGCAGCGGACAGACCTCAAGGCACTTGCCGCACAGGATGCACTCGCCCGCCACGCCTACCACCCCTTGCCGGGGTTCATGATCTCATGGGGGTCGAAGACCCGGCGCACGCCGCGCATCAGTTCCACTGCATCGCGGCCCAACTGCTCGTCGGCAAACGAAGCCTTGGTCAGGCCTGTACCGTGCTCGCCGGAAATGGTGCCGCCCAGCTCCACGGCCAGCCGGAAAATCTCGTCGGCGGCCCGGTGCGCCGCATCCGCCACGCCGGGCTGCGACCGATCATGCATTATATTGACATGGATGTTGCCATCGCCCAGGTGGCCGAAGCAGAGCACGGTCAACCCGTGGGCCTGTCCGATCCTGCGGGCGCGCTCCACGGCCTCGGCCACACGGCCGCGCGGCACGGCGATGTCCTCGGCCAGCTTGTCCGGCGCGATCCTGAAGGTCGCCGGAGAAACGGACCGGCGCACAGCCCAGACAGCCTCCTCGGCCTCGCCCCGTCCCACCTCCACAGACACCGGACCAAGGGGCGCCAGAGCCGCGATCAGCCTGTCCATCTCGGCAGCCACGCCCGGCCCGGTGCCGTCGAGCTTGAAGAGCAGCGCGGCCCGCGCGCCCTGCGCCAGGGGGATGCAATCCCCGCCCGGTCCCATGCGCACCGCCTCAAGCGTGCCCTGGTCCATGAACTCGCAGGCCGAGGGCAGGACGCCCGCGCGGAACACGGCCCCGGCCCCGGCCAGGGAGGACGCCAGATCGGCAAAGCCCACCAACGCCGAGGCCGAGGTCTCGGGCAGGGGAATGAGTTTGACAATGATCTCGGTCATCAGGCCGAGCCTGCCGTTGCTGCCCACGAAAAGCCGGGTCAGGTCCAGCCCGACCACGTCCTTGTGCGACCGCCCGCCCGCCCGCAGGACGCGCCCGCCCGGCAGCACGGCCTCGATCCCGAGCACCCAGTCGCGCGTGACCCCGTACTTGACGGCGCGCAGCCCGCCCGCGCAGGTGGCCACATTGCCGCCTATGGTCGAAAAACGCACGCTGGCCGGGTCCGGCGGATAAAAAAGCCCCTTGGCCGCACACGCCGCCTGGAGATCGGCGGTGATCACCCCAGGCTGGACCACGGCCACGAAATCGTCCGCATCCACCACCGGTTCGCCCGCCATGCGCAGCATGGAGACCACCACCCCGCCCAGCGACGGTACCGCGCCGCCCACCCGCCCGGTGCCGCGCGCCCGGCCATACACGGGCATCCGCTCCGCATCAGCCCAGCGCAGCAGTTCCACCACCTGCGCCCGCCCCTGGGGCCGGACCACAGCCCAGGGCATGGCCCGCTCCCGGCTGGCATCCGTGGAAAACGCGGCCAACCCCTCGGGCGACAGGACACACCCGTCCCCAGGGAACAGGTCGCGCAAAAACGCCGCGTGGGCAGCGGTCAAGAAAGTGGCATATTCAGTCATGCCCGGAAGGTACGGCTGCTCAAGATGGGTGTCAATGGACGCGCTTGCGGAGTGATGCCTCCGGCGGCCAGAGAACCTTTTGGAAAAGGTTCTCTGGACTCTCCAAAACTCTTTGTGACTCCGCCGCAAGGCGAGGCTGGGGGACGCAAAAAGACGGACAGCGGCGGAGAGGGCGTGGATGCGCGAAAAGGCACCCTTCCTTTCTCTTTGAAAAAAAGAGGCCCACCTTCCTGCTAACGACAGCCCCCTACGCCGCCATCAAGCCCTTGCTTGCCCGTCTGCCCTTCCTGGCGGCGTAGACCCAAAAAGTTTGGAAAGGGGGGTCCGGGGGGAAAACTTTTTCAAAAGTTCTCCCCCCGGAATCTCTCACCCTACACCAGCGCGTTGCGGTCGAGGATGCGGATGGTTTTGCCGTTGGCTTCTATTGTCTTGTTCCGTTTGAATTTTTGAATGACGCGGGAGAGGGTTTCCGGCGTTGTTCCCACGATCTTGGCCAGTTCCCTGTGGGAGACCGGCAGGCGGAAGGATTCGCCCGGCCCTGAAGCCGAGCAGGTTTCCGCGTGCATGAGGAAATGGGCGATGCGTTCCTGGGTGCCATGCAGGGCCAGGGATTCCACCATGTTCATGGCCTCCAGCAGACGCCCGGCCAGGGTCTGCATGATCTTGAGCAGCAACAGCGGCTCCCTGCGGGCCATATCTTCCATGTCCGCGGCAGGGATGGTGGCCACTTGGCTCTTCTCCAGGGCGGTGACATTGACCGGATACGGCCTGTCCGTGAACGCCGTGCAAAAGCAGAACGGCTGCCCTTCCTGCACAAGATACAGGATCTGTTCCTTGCCATCCTCATTGCTTCTGAAAATTTTGACGTGACCCGAAAGGACGATGAAAAACGCCTGGATATTGTCGGACTGGCTCACGATCCGCTCGCCAGGACCATAGACCCGCGTGCGGGCTCTCTCGGCCAACGCCTGGACGGCGTCGTCATCGAGATTCGCCAGGAGAGGAATCTGGCGCAGCAGTTCGTAAGCGTTCATGCCCTTTTTTTTCACAGAAATTGATCATTATCAATGCGCCAAACCAGGAATTCCCCTATGCTTTGTGCGTGAATAATGTGTAACCAGTTAATATAGCTGGAGGACTGAGTCATGGAAATATCACGAAGGTTATTCATGGGCGCACTTGGGGTTGCGGGAGTGGCCGCCACTACCCCAAGGGATGCTCAGGCATGGCAATCCAAGGCCCCGCCGGACCCCTATGGCTGTCTGGTCGATCTGACCCGCTGCGTGGGCTGCCGCAAGTGCGAACAGGCCTGCTCGGAAGTCAACAGCCTGCCTGCGTTAGCCGTCAGGTTCGACGACCTGACAATTCTGGACATCAAGCGCCGTCCCGAGCACGACAGCTTCACGGTGATCAACCGCCATTATTCGGGGCGGCTGGACGACAACGACAAGCCTGTGCCCACCTATGTCAAGGTGCAGTGCATGCACTGTCAGGATCCTGCGTGCGTCTCGGCGTGCATCACCGGGGCGCTCACAAAGAAAGAGAATGGCACGGTCCATTACGATGTCGACAAGTGTATCGGCTGCCGCTACTGCATGGCGGCCTGCCCCTTCGAGATCCCGGCCTACGAATATCACGAGCCGATCACGCCCAGGGTGCGCAAATGCACCTTCTGTTATGAACGCATTGAAAAGGAAGGGGGCAAGCCCGGTTGCGCCTCCATCTGCCCGGTGGAGGCGATCACCTTTGGCAAGCGCTCGCAACTGCTGACCCTGGCCCATACGCGCATCGACAGCGATCCGGCCCGATACGTGGACCACGTCTACGGCGAATCGGAAGTCGGCGGCACGAGCTGGCTGTATGTCTCGGGCGTGGACTTTGAGAAGGTCGGCTTTCAGAAGCTGCCCAGCCAGCCCATGCCCAAGATCACTGAGACCATTCAGCATTCGCTGTTCAGCTATCTCTGGTCACCCCTGGTCCTGTTCGGCGTACTGGGAGGAATCATGCGCCTCACATCCCGCAAATCCGACAAGGAGGCGAACCATGAGTCATAAGCCGCAACCCATCGACGCGCCCTTCTGGACACCGGGCACCCTGGTTATGGCGGCCCTCATGTTCGCAGCCGCCGTGACCCTGGTCTTTCGGTACACATACGGGCTCGGCGCCGTGACCAACCTGGACAACCACTACCCGTGGGGCATCTGGATCGGCCTTGATGTCGCGTCCGGGGTCGCCCTGGCCGCAGGCGGGTTCACCACCGCCTTCCTCGCCCACATCATGGGACGCCACTACTACGAAGCCATCACCAGGCCCGCGCTCCTGACAGCGGCGCTGGGATACACCTTTGTGGCCATAGCCGTGTTCATCGACATAGGCCGGTCCTGGGCCATCTGGAAGGCGGTTGTCTACCAGAACCACAACTCGGCCCTGTTCGAGGTCGCCATGTGCGTGATGGCCTATGTCACGGTCTTGTGGATCGAGTTCATCCCGGTACTGGCAGAGCGGCTCGGGGAGAAAATCCCCCTGCTCAGGTTCCTTGACCGCATCCTGGACAAGACCATGTGGGTGTTCATCCTCCTCGGAGTGGTGCTTTCCTGCATGCATCAATCCAGCCTCGGCACCCTGCTGGTCATTGCCCCCACCAAGATGTCGGAATTGTGGTACACGCCGCTGCAACCGCTCCTGTTCCTCACCTCCGCCTTTGCCGTGGGCTATCCCATGGTCGTGGTGGAGACCGCCATCGCCACCTCGTCGCTGAAGCTCGAATCGGAAATGCACATCCTGACGCCGCTTTCCAGGATCACCATCCTGCTGCTCGGCATCTACATGGTCCTCAAGCTCGGCGATCTCGTATACCGGGACGCGTATGTCACGCTCCTGGACGGATCGGCCCAGAGCAATTCCTTTCTCATCGAAGTCGGATTGGGCGTTGTCCTGCCCTGGCTCATGCTCCTCTTCGGAAAAGTGCGCCGGTCGCGGCGGCTTCTCTTCATAGCCGCGCTTCTGGTGGTAGCCGGGGTCATGCTGAACCGGTTCAACGTCTTTGTCGTCTCCTTCAAGGCACCCTATGCGACCGGGCCCTACTATCCGGCCATCGGCGAGATCATCGTCACGGTCGGAGCCGTGGCCACGATCTTCTTCCTCTACCGGGTGTTCGTCACCCATTTCCCGGTGCTCTCGGCCCGGAGACAGGAGGTTTCCCGATGAAGAGAAACACACTGCAATGGCTGGCCTTCGCCGCCGTTGCCCTGATGGTGTGGGTCACGGCCTCCGCATGGTCTGCGGCACCCCCCGCAGAGGCACAAAAACCGGTTGAAAAATCCAGAAAGGACCTGACCCCCAAGCCGGAAGGCTGGGTGGCTCCGGATCAGCAGGAGGCCGAAGAACTGGCCAGGAAAACGTATCCGTATGTGGAGAAGGTGCTCATGGAGGACCTGCCGCTCAGGCAACAGCGGCTGCGCAACATTGACATCGGGTTCAAGGATATCAAGCGCAGCTACATCCTTCTCGACAGCCCCTACGTCGACACCTACGACAAAAAGTATGGCCCGGTGCGGTTCATGCACGCAAAGCATGCGGCATCGCTGGACGGAGACTGCGCGGCGTGTCACCATTACCGTCCCGCCGACCCCGAGGCTGCTGAAACCGTGGCCTGCAGATCCTGTCACCAGGAGGCGTTTTCTGGCGGCGACCAGGAGCGCCTCGGCCTCAAGGCCGCCTACCACATCCAGTGCATGGGGTGTCATGCCGACATGAAGAAGGGGCCGGTCAGTTGCGAAGGATGCCATGCCACGCGTCCTGTGGATCACAAGGAACTGGTCAAGCTCCCGGCCAACCCCACACCTCAGGAAGTGACCAAGGAGTGCCTGCGCTGCCACGAGGACGCGGGCAAGGACATGCTGACCTCGGCCCATTGGCTGTGGCGCGGCCCTTCGCCCTTTACGACCGAGCAGAGGAAGGACGTCATGTCGGGCAAGGGAACGACAACGATCAACAACTTCTGCATCTCCATCCTCAGCAACGAGGCCCGCTGCACGTCATGCCATGCCGGATACGGCTGGAAGGACGACACCTTCGACTTCAGCAAAACCGAAAACATCGACTGCCTGGTCTGCCATGACACCACCGGCAGTTACGTCAAGGCGCCGCCCAAGGCGGGCATGCCCGACCCCAAGGTCGATCTGCCCCATGTGGCGCAAAATGTCGGCCCCACCAGCCGCAGTTCGTGCGGCACCTGCCACTTCAGCGGCGGCGGCGGCGACGCGGTCAAGCACGCGGACATGAGCTCGGAACTGAACTGGCCCAGCCGCGACTGCGACATCCACATGGGCGGGTATGACTTCCAGTGCGTGGAATGCCATCAAACCCGAAATCACAAGATATCGGGCCGCTCCACGTCCGCCCCGGTGGTCGAGGGGTCCCGCGCCTGCGAGGACTGCCACACCTCGGCCCCGCACTACGGCGACAGCCTGCTCGACCATCACCTGAACAAGCATTGCGACACGGTGGGCTGCAACACCTGCCACTCGCCCGTATACTCCAAATGCCTCGCCACCAAGACATGGTGGGACTGGTCCACTGCCGGAGACAGGGATCGCAAGGCCCAGAAGGACAAGTACGGCAAGGAGGATTACAACTGGATGAAGGGAACCTTTGAGTGGAAGGAATCCGCCAAGCCGGAATACGCGTGGTACAACGGATTCATGAAGCGGCACGTCCTGGGCGACACCATCAACCCCGACGCCGTGGGCTTCAGGCCGGGCGAGGAACTGACCTATGCGCAGAAGCGCGCCCTGGTGAAGACCAACATCACCGAACCCATCGGCTCGATGAAGGACCCGCACTCCAAGATCACGCCCTTCAAGATCATGGCCGCCATCCAGCCCGCCGATGCCGAGCATCGGCATCTGCTTGTCCCCCACACGTTCCCCTATGACAAGGAAGACAAAACGGCATTCTGGGTGAGCGCGGATTGGCAGGCTGCCTTCGAGGAAGGCATGAAAAAGGCCAAGCTGCCCTACAGCGGCGAGTACATGTGGGTCGCCACGAACATGTACTGGCGCATCGAGCATGAAGTCATGCCCAAGGAGCACGCCCTGTCCTGCGTGCAATGCCACACGAGCCTCAAGGGCGATCGCACCTGCGACCGCTGCCACCAGGATGGCCGCAACGCCAAGTTCCGCGAACTGGTGGAAAAAGGCGCTGACTTCGAACACCTGCGGCTCAAGGGACGCGATGTCGGCTCCCTGATCGGCACCACGGACTACATCGACTTCAAGAAGCTCGGCTACAAGGACGACCCGATCCTCTCGGGAGGCCGCTTCAAGACACTGCCGCTGGGGTATGGCGCCACCAAGAAGTAAGGCAATACCGCCTGAAAACCATCAACAGCCCCGGAATCTCCTGATTCCGGGGCTGTTTCCCTGGCCCGACCGGGACCTTGCCGCAAGGCCGGATCAGTATTCAGTCGTGTCCAGCTCCACGCCCAGCCGCTCCCATTGGGCCTTGGCCGCGGCCTCGGCCCGGGCCACCATGTCCTGCTCCCAGGGTTCGAGGATCAGGGTCTCGGCCACCAATTGCCAGAGGTATTTCACCTCGTACTTGTAGTCCTTGTAGTACTTGGGGATGCGCTTCATGATCTGGTCGCGGCAGTTGGAGCAGCCGACCACCACCACGTCCGCGCCGCTGCGCTTGATCTGGTCGTACTTGTGCCGGGCATGCCAGGCGGATTCGTCCTCAAAGGGCATGGGCCACATGCCGCCGCCCCCGCCGCAGCAGTAGTTGAGCCCCCGGTCCGGCGACATCTCGACAAAGTCGTCCACGCACTGCCTGACGATCCAGCGCGGCTCGTCATAAAACCCCTTGCCGAAGTGGCGGGCCAGCTCGCGGCCATGCTTACACGAGTCGTGCCAGGTGAACCGCCTGCCCGCGTTGACCGACTTGTCGAGCTTGACGCGGCCCTCGCGGATGACCTGGACCAGGTAATCATAGAGGTAGATGAACCCGACCTCGTTGTTGGGGTCCTCCAGCACGCAGGTGTCCATGCCCTTGCGGCAGCCGTAGGAACCGCCGCCGCAGTCGGGCATGATCATGCGCTCGATGTTGTGCTGCTTCATGTAGTCGATCTTGCGCTTGGCCAGCTTCTTGTTGCCCGCGTAGTTGCCGGTGAAGAGCGCCCAGTCCACGGCCTCCCAGCCCTCGGATGGCACGGTCCAGTCCTCTTTGGCCGCGTAAAAGATCCGCCACCACCAGTACTGGTCCTCGAAATCGCCGTAGACCTCCTTGGAATTGGGGAAGAACAACACCTTGGCGTCCTGCTTGTCCACCGGGACAAAGAAGCCGGGGCACTCCTCGGCCATCTCCACGCCCAGTTCGGCCATGCCTGAGAGATACTCCTCCTTGGAGATGGCGAGGTTGTTGCCGGTCTCCAGGTTGTTGGCCATGCCCTTGTGCAGCGATCCCGGCACCTTGTCGCGGTCACGCAGGCTCTTCATGTGGCCCATGACCGCCGGGATGTCGATGCCCATGGGGCAGGAATAGGCGCACCGCCCGCAGCCGGTGCACAACCACGGGAATTTCGAGTCCACGACCTCGTCCACCATCCCATAGGCGAGCATGCGCATGACCTTGCGCGTGTCCCAGCCCCCCATGCCGGGCGTGCCGGTGACCGGGCAGCCGTTGGAGCATGTCCCGCAGATCATGCAGGCGCTGAAGTCGAACCGGTTCAGGAAGTCGCGCACCCCGACATCCATCGGCTTTGGAATGACCATGTCCATGATCCGCTCCTTGTGATACGCCGCCGCCCCCGCCCGCGCAGGCAGGGGCGGCGGACAGGCTAGACTGTGGCCTCGGTCTGCACGACCTGGCCGGCCTGATCGTACATCAGGCCGCAGCGCAGATCGAAGTGGCGGTTGACGCTCATGGTCGGGCAGGCCCCGTTGAGGGCCACCTGGACCACCGTGGAACCGAGAAACGCCTTCTCCGGGTCCATCTCCTTGGAGTGGTGGGCCATGATGATCAGGTCGGCCCGCTTCTGCTGCGCCATGCGCAGGATCTCCATGGGCGGCTGGCCGCTACAGACACCGAACGAGCATCCGGGCACGCCATCCAGACGCGGGCCGTATTCGTTTGCCAGGCGGGCCTCGACGTCGCCCGCGCTCACGCCGGGCTCGACCACGTGCATGACCGTCAGGTTCGCCTTGTACTGGCGGGCCATCTGGCCGCCGTAGTTCACGGCGCACTCGGCCTGATCCGAGAAGTCAGTGGCCACCAGGATGTTCTCGAACAGCGGGTCCTTGCAGGCCACGTCCTTGTGCACGATCATGACCGGGCAGCGGGCCTTCTGGCTGACGCGCTCCAGGGTGCTGCCCGCCATGCCCCACATCTTGGACCGCTTTTCCTCGTATTCCTTGGTGTGCGGTCCCATGACGATGAGGTCGGTGTTCTTCTTGCGGGCCAGCCGCAGTATCTCGGCGTGGGGGATACCCGGAATGACGTTGATCTGGTACTCCGCGATGCCGCTCAGGAGGTCGCTGTACATCTCCTCTATCTGGCTCTTGATCCGCTCAGTCTCACCCGAGGGTTCGAGGTGTTCCATGGAGCCCCAGCCCTGGGCCATGCCCGCCACGTGGGTCAGGTAGAGCTTTGCCTCGAACTTCCTGGCGAACTCCGCAGCCGCCATGACCGCGCACTTGTCCACGCCGGACGGCGTGACGCCGACGATGATGTCCTTAAACATGATTCGCTCCCTTGTTGAGGTTACTCTTCTTTTCTGGCCGGTCTGGCCGGTCTGGCCGGTCTGGCCGATCTGGCCGGGGCTCGCCCGGACCCCCCTGGCCGGACTCGGCATCTTCGGCCTGAAGCCCAAGGCTCCAGGCCCGCGTTTCAATGCCGTGTCTGGCTCCGGCGTTCAGGCTCAGGTTCTTGCCCAGCTGCACGGCCTCCTCGTCCAGGCCCAGGGCCAGCCCCATGACCTGCGTCAGGTAGAGCACCGGCACCCGGCGGCCCCCCGCCCTGACGGCCTGGCCCTGGTAGGCTTCGAGATTCATCTGGCACAGGGGGCAGACCGTAACCACGGCGTCTGCCCCGTCGGCCTGATCGAGGATCGCGGCCACGGAGTGCAGCGCCACGTCGCGGTGGCCGACCATGAGCGACGCGCCGCAGCACCGGTTGCCGCAGTCCCATTCATGCACCTGCCCGCCCATGGCCCGGATGATCGGCTCCATGGAGGTGGGCCTGCCCGGCGAGTCGAACACGGGATAGGGCCTAAGAATCTGGCAGCCATAGTAGGGCGCGAGCTTCATGCCCTCCAGACCGCGAGTCACCTTCTGGGCCATGATCCCCGCGCCCACGTCGTTGAGCAGCACGTCCAGCAGGTGGCGCACGTTCACCTCGCCCCGGTAGGTCAGGCCGGATGCGGCCAGCACCTCGTTGACCCGGCCATGCAGATGCCGCTCGCCCACCACCTCGCGGTTGACCTTGAGCAGGTTGAGGTAGCAGGCGCTGCACGGGGCGAGCACGTCCAGGCCCGGCAGCTCGTCCTGGACAATGGCCAAGTTGCGGGCTGGCAGGGCGTAGTTCATGAGCTTGCTGACCGGCTCGGCCGCGCTCGCCCCGCAGCACGTCCAGTCCGGAATCTCGATCAGCTCTGCGCCGAGCCTGTCCATGACCGCCCGGACCGAGACATCGAATTCGCGCGCGCTCTCCATGAGCGAGCAGCCGGGGTAGTATGCGTACTTCATGATCCCGCCTCCATCTGTCTGACCTTGGCAAACATGGGTCCGAGCCGTCCGCGCTGGGCATGGTTCGGCAGGTGCAGCTTGCCCTTGCCGAGCATCTTCAGCCCCAGGGGCAGAAAGGACAGGGGCAGCCTCGGGTCCATGCGCCGCAGGAAATAGCCCTGCATCATGCTCGCCTCCTGGAGCCGCCCGTTGGCCTCCACATCGGCCATGAACGCCTCGTAGAAGGCCCCGTTGCGCCTGGCCTGCCTTGATCCGTCGAGCCGCGCCAACCGCTTGAGCGCGCCCATGGCCGAGGTCAGCTTGAGCCCCCGCGGGCAGCGCAGGGTGCACATGTAGCATGACGAGCACAGCCAGAAGGTCCGGCTCTCCAGGATCTCGTCGAGCATGCCGAACTGGATCATCCGCCACATGCGGCGCGGGGACACATCCATGGCGTGCCAGTTGGGGCAGGACGCGGTGCAGGTGCCGCACTGCATGCACGCCCCCACCATGTCCCGCAGTCCGGCCAGCACGGCCTGGTATTCGTCTGTCGCCGGGCTCCATGTCCTTGTCTTCACTTCGCTCATGGCTCACCGTCCTTGGCTATGCCGGTTCTTCCAGGGCCGCGTCGATGACCGACATCATCGGCCCGTCGTGGAATCCCTTGAGTATGGTCGCGCTGTTGGGGCACACGGCCGCGCACGCCCCGCACCCCTGGCAGAGTATCTCGTCCACCGCGATGCGCCCGGCGTCCATGTCCAGGGAGCGCGCGCCATAGGGGCAGGCCGCCACGCACGCCTGACACAGGGAGCACAGGGAGTGGCGCACCTGGGCCACCACGGTCTCGCGGGTGATCTTCTCGGCGTTGAGGATACGCAGGGCGCGCTGGGCCGCAGCCTTGGCCGAGGCGATAGTCTCGTCCATGCGCCGGGGCGAGTGGGCGATGCCGCACATGTAGAGGCCCTGCTTGAGGAAATCCACGGGCCGCCACTTGAAGTCCGCCTCGCGGTAGAAGCCGTCCCCGTCGATCTCCACCCCGAAGATTTCAAGCAGTTCCTCCACGTCGTTGGGCTCCAAGCCGCTCGAAAGGGAGAGGAGATCGGGCCTGAACCGGACCTCGGCGCCCAGGACCGGATCGCGTCCCGTGACCACAGGCCTGCCTTCCTCGAAGGTGACCACAGGCCTGGTGTCGGAATCGTAGCGGATGAAGATGGCCCCGGCCTTGCGCGCCTTGGTGTAGTAGGTCTCAAGGAACCCCTGGGTCATGATGTCGCGGTAGAACACGTAGATGGGCAGATTCGGGTTGCGCTCCTTGAGGGTGAGGACGTTCTTGAGCATCTCCGGGCAGCAGACCCGGCTGCAATACTTGCGGTCCTCGTCGGGCGCGCGCCAGCACTGGATCATGACCACCGACCCCAGCGCCCCGGCGTCGATGGTGCCGCTGGCCAGCCCCTCTTCCATGGCCAGATGGGTCATGACCGACTTGTGGACACACAGGCCGCTCTCATACACCTTGGCCTCATGCCCGCCCGTGGCCAGGATGGTCACGCCGTGCTCCAGGGGAAAGACCCCCCGCGGGCTGGCGATGGCCGAGCGGAACCGTCCGGCGCTGCCCCGCGAGAGCACCACGCGCGAGTCCTTGAACACCTTGATGTTCGGATGCTTCTCCACCTGGCCAATCAGCTCCTCCATGAACTTGCGCGGGTCCGTGCCGTCGAGCTGCGTGTGCAGCCGCATGGCCATGCCGCCAAGCTCCTCCTCGGACTCCACCAGACAGACGCCGTATCCCTGGTCCGCGATGGACATGGACGCGGTCATGCCGGCCAGTCCGCCGCCCACCACCAGGGCGGACCGGGCCACGTCCACCATGGTCGGCGGCGGCACCGGGTCCGCACCCTGGAGCCGGGCCACGGCAGTGGCCAGGGCGGCGTAAATCTCCTTTTCGGCCTTGATGGTCCTGTCCGGCCTCTCCGGGTCGTCGTCCCGGCCCATGTCAAAGGTGGGGCTGTAGATGTCCACCACGTCCATGAGGGCGGGATTCAACCCGATGGCCCGGCCAAGCTCCTTGAGGCGGGGGATGTAGGCATAGGGCATGCACGCGCCGATCAGCACCCGGTTGGGCTTGAACTCGGCCACGCCGCGCTCGATGTCCTTCCAGCCCGCATGGGTGCAGGCGCTGCCCACGGCCACCACCTTGCACACGGAATGGACCGTTGCCAGCCTTTGGCTCAGGGCGTCCAGGTCCACGGCCAGCTCAAGGGTGGGGCAGGAGGCGCACACGGCCACAAAGGTCCGGGGCGGCTCCCTGGACACGTCGGGGTAGGATGGCTCCGGCTCGCCGCCGATCCCGGCCAGCACGTCGTAGATCTTGATGATCCGCGACGCAGCCGAGGCTGCGGCGCCGGCCTGGATGACCGACTCCGAGATGTCCTTGGGCTCGCCGAACGCGCCTGCCGAGAACACGCCCACGCGGCTGGTCCGCTCCGGGGCGTAGGGCTGGGTTTGCACGAATCCCCATTCGTTGAGGTCCAGGCCCGCGGTCAGGGCGAACTTGTCCATGCCGCGGGGCGGGCGAGCCCCGGCGGCCAGCACGACCATGTCGTAGATTTCCTCGACCAGCGCGCCGTCGTCGGTCATGAACTCGATCTTCAGCCCCTTGCCGTCCGGAGCAGGCACGACAGAGTGAGGCCTGCTGCGCACGAAGCGCACGCCATCCTCGGCCTCAGCCCGGTTGCGATACCGCTGGTACCCCTTGCCCGTGGTCCGCATGTCCATGTAGAAGATGGTGGCGTCCAGGTCGCCGGCCGCGGCCTTTTTGGCCAGCACGGCCTCCTTGATGGAGAACATGCAGCACACCGCCGAGCAGAAATCCGCGCCCTTTTGCACATCGCGCGAGCCCACGCACTGTATCCAGGCGATCTTGCGCACCGGGGCGTTGTCGCCCGGCCTGAGCAGGCGGCCTCCAGTCGGTCCGGCGTGGCTGAGCAGCCGCTCGAACTCCACCGCCGTGAGCACGCCGGGGTGGTCGTAGCACCACACATCCTGGCCGCCCTCCGGGTCCATGACCGGATTGTAGCACTCGAACCCGCCGGCCAGGACCACGGCCCCGACCTCAAGCTCCTCCACCGTGTCGGACATGATGCGCATGTAGAGCTTGTCGAGCCAGGGCACGAACCGCTTGGCCGACAGGGGCTTGGTCAGGTGTTCGCGCGCGCCCTGCATGACCAGTTCGGCGGCCTGTTCCGCCTGTTCCGGCTCGGCCAGGAGCACCACGGGCATGTCGGGCCGCAGCTCGCGGCAACGCGTCAGCACGCGGTCCGCGCCCATGTCGTCCAGATTCATGCCCAGCAGCGTCAGCCTGATGCGCCCGCCTCCGGCCTCACTCCCTTCGGCAAGCATGTCCACGGCCTCGCTGCCCGAAGCGGCGAAATGCAGGGGGAAGTTCTGCTCGCCCAGACTCTCCCTGATCATGGCCGCCACCGCCGGATCGCTGTCCGCCACCAGGATGTGGAAGTCCTTGCGCTCGTCGAACTTGAAGTCAATGGCTCCGGTGGGGCACGCCTCGTGACACTTCCAGCACCGCTGGCAGTTTTCGAGGTCGACCACGTAGTGGTTGGGGATGGCGTGAGGCACCGGCAGATGCACGGCGGCCCGCATGGTCAGCCCGGCGTTGTACTCGCTCGGCACCCGCACCGGGCAGACCTCCGAGCACTTGCCGCAACTGACGCACCTGGCCGGGTCGATCAGCGTGGACTTGCGGCTGAGGGACACGAAGAACTTGCCCGGCTCGCCCTCAAGCTCCACCAGCTCGGTGGAGAGCATGATGTCGATGTTGTCGTGGAATAACCCCTTGCGCAGGCAGAACTGGCTCGACGAATCGCGCGCCATGAGCGGCAGCATCTTGCACATGCCGCAATGGTCCGACGGGAACTGGTGGTCGAGCTGGCTCAGGATGCCGCCGTGGTTTGGCCGCCTGTCGATGAGCGCGACCTTGTGGCCGGTGACGGCCAGATCCAGGGCGGCCCGGATGCCGCCTATACCCGCTCCGACCACCAATGCGCCGTATTGCTTTCTCATAATGACCTCCCAAACTCATGCTCCCGATCAGACCATGTGCGACACCGTGTCCTGGAACTCGTCCTCCTTGAACACCGACATGGGCGGAGGCTCGTCCAGGCTGCGCCCCGGCTCGTAGTCGAAGCTCGCCTGGGTCCGCGCGGCAACCGTCCTGAACAGCTCCATGACCGGGATGTCGTTGGGACAGGCGTTGGAACACTGCCCGCATCCGACGCAGGCCATGCTCATGTGCGCCATGCGCGTCAGGTGGTAAAAGATGGTATCCGTGGGCATCTTGAGGCTGCCCTTGCGCTTGGCCCACTCCACGTACTGCCACGGCTTGTGCTCGAAGACATCGGTGTTGAAGACGCACTCCTTGCAGTAGCAGACCGGGCAGGCCACCCGGCAGTTGTAACAGTTGACGCAGCCCGCAAGGTACTCGGACAGGTCGGTCAGGGTGCCGGTCACACTCTTGGTCTGCTCGATCATGGCGTCGCGGTAGACGGTCCTGGCCTCCACCAGGGCGGCCAGGGCCTTGTCGCGCCCGTTGGTGGACTGGATTTCCGGCAGATTCAGCGCGCTGAGCAACGCCTCGCCGCGCGCGCTGGTGGCCATGACCGGGATGCTCTCGCGCAGGTCCGCCCCGGCAACGCCGATGACGATGTCCGCGTTGGTCGGCGACGGGTGCTCGCACGCCTTGCAGGCGTTGGCTATCTCGACCCCTCCGGCGGACACGCCGACCCCGTTCACGCCATGAAAACCAAGGGTGGCGGCAAACGGGTCCTGATCGCCCAGAAACAGCTTGTAGTTGACGTTGTCGTAGGCCCCCAGACAGTCCATGCCCACCAGGATGACGTTATCGAGGCTGCCCTGGTTGAGCTTGACCAGCTCGACAAACGCCCTGATCTCGCACGGACGCATGACCGCCGCGATGCGCTCGCCCGCCTGGCCGCGCGTCAGGCGGGACAGGAGCTTGGCGCTGTTCATGGGAAAGGCCGGGGCCAGCGGGTCCGCGCCAGAGAGCTGCGCCGGATCGGTCACCAGGGTCGGCATGGGCATGCCCTTGCCAAAATGGTGGACCGACACCAGCACACCGCCGATGGATTCGTCGCCCAGCAACCCCTTCAGAAAGCCCTGGAGGGCCAAGACCGGATTGTTTCCTTCCACCTGTATCTTCGCTGTGGTCGCCATGTCGTCACCCCTTTGTCAGCGCTGTTAGACCACGGCCATGGAACGCGCTTCCATGGGACCGAGTTCTCTGATCTCGTTGATGAAATGGTTCACCGTGGCCGCGAATTCATTGCCCTCGCTGGCCCCGACCCAGGTCAGCTTGACGCGGCCCTTGTCGATGCCGAACTGGGGCAGGATTTCGTTTAAGAGCTTGATCCTGCGCCGGGCCTTGTAGTTGCCGTTGATGTAGTGGCAGTCGCCGGGATGGCAGCCGCTGACGAGCACGCCGTCCGCCCCGGAGAGCAGGGACTTGACGATGTACTTGGGGTCCACCATGCCGGTGCACATCATCCGCACCAGCCGCAGGTTGGGCTGCTGGACCATGCGGGAGGTCCCGGCAAGATCCGCCGCCGTGTAGGTGCACCAGTTGCAGACAAAGGCCAGTATGGTCGGTTCGAACTCGTTGCGCATGACAGCCTCCTAGGCCGGTTCGCCCGCGCGGGCGTGAAGTTGCGTCTCGTGTTCCGCTCCCGCAGCATCGGGCATGATCGGAATGCCGGGCATCATGCCCAGCAACCCGTCGATTTCGTCGAATATCTGGTTCTCGTTGAAGTGCTTGATCTGGGCCGCCCCGCTTGGGCAATACCCGGCGCAACTGCCGCATCCCTTGCACATGGCCTCGTTGATGACCGACACCTGGCGGCGCTCGTCGAACTCGATGGCCGAGTAGGCGCACAGGCCAATGCACACCTTGCAGCCGATGCAGATGTCCGGGTTGATCCACGACGTGGTCGGGGAGATGGAGACCTTGCCCCTGGCCGCCAGGGCCAGGGCCTGGGCCGCCCCGCCCGAGGCGTGGGAGACCGCGTCCGGGATGTCCTTTGGCCCCTGGCAGGCCCCGGCCAGGAACACGCCGTCCGTGGCTGTCGAGACCGGCCCGAGCTTGGGATGCTCCTCCAGGAAGAACCCGTCCTGCCCCTGGGCCACGCCAAAGACGCGGGCCACCTCGGGCATGTCCGCCCTGGGCTCCATGGCCGTGCACAGCACCACCATGTCCACGGGCACGCGCACGTTCATGCTGAGCAGGGTGTCCTCGCCCACCACCACCAGCTTGCCGTTCTCCTGCACGATCTCGGCAGGGCGGCCCCGGATGAAGGTCACGCCCTCGTCCTGGACGCGCCGGTAGAACTCCTCGTACCCCTTCCCGAAGCAGCGCATGTCGATGTAGAAATTGTAGACCTTGGCGTGGTGACCGATCTTGTCCTTGATCAGGTGGTCGTACTTGAGGGCGTACATGCAGCAGGTGCGCGAACAGTATTCGTGATAATTCCTGTCGCGGCTGCCCACGCAGTGGATGATGGCCACGCTCTCCGGGGACTCCCCGTTCTTCATGACAATCTTGCCCCCGGTAGGGCCAACGGCATTGTTCAGCCGTTCGAACTGCAACGCGGTATAGACCTCGCCGTAGCGGCCATACCCGTACTCGGCCATGGGCGTCGGGTCCATGGTGTCGTAGCCCGTGGCCAGGACAACGCTGCCCACATGAAAAACCTCGCGGCTCTCCTGCATGGTGTAGTCGATGGCCCCGGTGGGGCATATCTGCTGGCACAGGCCGCACTTGTCCTTGGTGATCTTGCGGCAGATGGTCCCGTCGATGACCGGGGTGTTGGGCACGGCCTGGGGCGAGTTGCGGTAGATGGCCTTGCGCGTGCCAAGCCCCTCGTTGAATTCGCTGGGCGCCTTGGTCGGGCATTTCTCAAGGCAAGCCCCGCACCCGGTGCAGATGCTGGCGTTGATGTAGCGGGGCTTGTGCAGGACAGTGACCGTGTAGTTGCCCACAAAGCCGGACACGTCCACCACCTCGCTCCAGGTCATGAGGTTGATGTTGGGCTCCTGCGAGACGGCCACCATCTTGGGGGTCGAGATGCAGGCCGCGCAGTCGAGGGTGGGAAAGGTCTTGTCGAACTGGGCCATGTGCCCGCCGATGGACGGCGCCTTTTCCACCAGATGCACCCGGTGGCCGGACTTGGCGATGTCGAGCGCCGCCTGGATGCCCGCAATGCCCGCGCCCACGACCATGACATCGGGCAGCACGTCCACCTCGCGCGAAAACAGTTCCTGATGCCGACCCACCCGCTCCACTGCGGCTTCCACGATGTGCTTGGCCTTGGCCGTGGCCTCGACCGGATCGGCGGTGATCCACGAGCAGTGCTCGCGGATGCAGGCATGCTGCATCAGGTAGGGGTTCAACCCCCCGCGGGCGCACGCCTTCTGAAAGGTCTTCTCGTGCAGGCGCGGCGAGCAGGACGCCACCACCACGCGGTTCAGGCCATATTCGCGGATGTCCCTGATGATCATCTCCTGCCCCGGATCCGAGCACATGAACTGGTAGTCGCGCGAGACCGCCACGTTCCTGATCCGCCCGGCAAAGCCTGCGACATCCGCGCAATCGACCTTGCCCGCGATGTTCGAGCCGCAATGACAAATGTATACGCCGATCCTTTCAGCCATGGCCCGCTCCTCCTCGCATGGTCAGCGAATGGTTCTGCCGTTGTTCAACTCCAGGGTCAGCTCGCCCACCAGCCGCTTGAGCTTTTCATTCTCGGAGGCCAGATCGGCCTCGGTCTGGGGGCCGGACTGCCGCTCGAAGACCTGGTGGCAGTTTTCCAAAAAAAACCCGCGCCACTTGTAGTATTGTCCGGGGCGCAGATCGTGCGCGCGGCAAAGGTCGTTGATGCATCCCCCGGAAAGACCCTCCAGCACGATCCTCGCCTTTGTCTTGGGATCCCATTTGCGCTTCATCCGCCATACCTCCTTGCCGCTGTCCCCCCCTGTCTTCCGTCCCGGCTGCCCTCCTGGAGAGATGGAGAGCGGACCCGATGCGCGAGCAACCGGTCACGCCATGTCCACATCCTCTTCAACAGTCTGTATTTGCAAGGCATGTCACCTCTCAGCCACGACTGCTCACCAGCGCCTCCGAGATGTCTCATGCTCTCAATAACAAGTTGCGTGCCGAAGCGGATAAACGCAGGGAAATGGACGGATTATATGCGGGAGGCGACGGGATGGCAGATTGAAACACCTGCAAAACAAGAAGATTTCGTCCTGTCTGGCAAGACCAGTCCCGTTCGGCAAGACATTGGAATCTGTTCAGGAGAGTCCCGTCATGACAATGGAGAACGCAACTGAGCGGTTGGCGTGGTCAGGGCTCTCCTCGCCGGACGGCCAGACGCGGGCCACCTCTGTCCTGTCCGGCAGGACAATAGTGACGGAATCCGCGTTATAATCTGGTTTCTTCCATGAATTCAGCCATGGGGAGCGATTGAACAAAACGACAGAATTGTGCTATAAAGCGTATCGGAATAGTCCGAGGAGCGTGGCCCGTGTCCGACATCCTGATCATTGACGGCGACACCGCCTACACCGCCCGGTTGGAACAGGACCTTGCCCGGCACAACCTGTCGGCAGCCTGTTGCAATTCCCTGGCCCGCGCCATGGGCATGCTGCACACAGGCGACTACCGGGTGGTCCTGCTCGGCGACGACCTCTCGGACAGGGACAGCCTCGACTGTCTCGCCACCATCCGCGAAATTCCGTCCTTTCCCGAGATCATCTTCGTCTCGCGCAACAGGGATCCGGACACAGCCGAGCGCACCATCCGCGACGGGGCCTGGGACTACCTGACCAAGCCGCCCAACATCCAGCGG
This sequence comes from Pseudodesulfovibrio aespoeensis Aspo-2, assembly GCF_000176915.2. Taxonomy (NCBI): domain Bacteria; kingdom Pseudomonadati; phylum Thermodesulfobacteriota; class Desulfovibrionia; order Desulfovibrionales; family Desulfovibrionaceae; genus Pseudodesulfovibrio; species Pseudodesulfovibrio aespoeensis. The sequence goes on along the minus strand of NC_014844.1, from coordinate 855,664 downwards.
CTGACAGTCCTCATCAGCCGGATCACGGACTATCAGCAGGAACGGCGGTCGGCCCGCCCGCCCGTGTCGCTGCGCCGGGGCGGCATCGTGGGCAACAGCCGTTCGCTGCAATCCGCCCTGGACAGCGTGGCCATGGCCGCTGCCTCGGAAAGCAACGTCCTGATCATCGGCGAAACCGGCACAGGCAAGGAGCTCTTTGCCAGAGCCATCCACGAGAACAGCCCGCGCCGAAAGAAATCGTTCGTGGTGGTGGATTGTGCGGCCCTGCCCGATACCCTGGCCGAAAGCCTGCTCTTCGGCCACGAGCGGGGAGCCTTCACCAGCGCGGACACCCATGCCATCGGTCTGGTCAGGCAGGCCGACGGCGGCACGCTGTTCCTGGACGAGGTCGGCGAGCTGCCGCTGCCCATCCAGCGCGTGTTCCTGCGCGTCCTGGAGGGCCGCAGCTTCAGGCCGGTGGGGGCGACAACAGAGATCGTGAGCGATTTCAGGCTGCTCTCAGCCACCAACCGCGACCTGGAAGCCATGGTCGCCAGCGGCGACTTCAGACGCGACCTCTTCTACCGCCTGCACGGCACCCGCCTCCAGCTGCCGCCGCTCAGAGACATCTCCGAAGACATCAACGAGCTGACCTGCCACTTCATCCGGCGGCACTGCCAACGGCTCCGGGTGGAAAGCAAAGGCTTCTCGCCGGATTTCCTCGGCGCGCTCATGCAGTACGACTGGCCCGGCAACATCCGCGAACTGATGAACACCATCGAGCAGGCCATCAACAAGGCGGGACGGGAGAACATCCTCTATCCCCGCCACCTGCCCCGGATGATCCGCTCGCGGGTGGCCCGGCGCGCCATGGAAGACCCGCACCCGGCAGAAACCGGCCACGACATCGCCATGGGCGAGCGCGAACACTTCCCGGACCTCAAGACATACCGCGCCGACCAGATCGCACACATCGAACAGCACTACCTGGCGCGCCTGATGGACCTGGCCAACGGCGACATCCGCCGCGCCTGCGCCCTCTCCGGCCTCTCCCGCGCCCGGCTCTATACCCTGATCAAACTCCACAACATAGCCAGGCCCTGACCCGCCGCTTCATGCCTCCGGCGGCCAGAGAACCTTTTGGAAAAGGTTCTCTGGACTCTCCAAAACTTGTTGGCGCTCCGCCGCAAGGCGAGGCAGGAGGACGCGAAAATTCGGACAGCGGCGGAGAGGGCGCGGATGCGCGGAAAGGCAGAGCTTTTTTCAGGAAATGTGGACAAAAAGAGGCGCGCCTCGTGCTGACGGCAGCCCCCTGCGCCGCCATCAAGCCCGTCCTTGCCGTTTGCCCTTCCAGGCGGCGTAGCCCCACCAAGTTTTGAGAGGGGAGCCGGGGGAAAACTTTCCGTGTTCCCCAATTCCGCGACGTGTCTACTTCTGGAAATGATGATTGTCCTGAGGACGGGGTGCCACCCAATCGCCGCCCCAACTCCAACCTTGTTTCCTGAGATAGACCACCAGCGGGGAATCGCTGGTGAACACTCCAGGCTTTCCAGGCTCGTACACGGCTCCGGCTGGCTGACTCACGCCGTTAAGGATGTACGGATTGAGTTGCGGATTAATGTCGATGGCGCGGCCATAAGCATGTTTTGAAAGCACATCCTTGCCTGCTATGAGACGATAGTTGAACCCTGATGAATTGTTGGCCTGCATGCTTTTATCGTCACTCCAGTCAAATCTGGGAGACGAAATAGGGATAACCGAGTAAATTGGAAAACGGTGTTCTCGCGCCAGCCGAAAAAACTCCTGCACTTCATCAACAAGTTCCCGATGTACCAGGATTTGGCCCTGGTGCAGTTTTCCGTCAAGAGAAAAATAGTGAACCCTCACCAGTTCGAGCGATTCCATAATGTTTTTCGGCGCTGCCATGGGCATGTTTTGCACAGCCTCGGCAAAGGTCATATCCGAATCTACAATAGGCGTCTCTTCGGCAAATACCAGGGCACTGCCCAACACAACAGAGAGTGCTGCCAAGACGCACAACACTGTAAATTTTATAAAATTCTTCATCATATCAGCCTCCTGAGAGCATACGTATTTGCAAGATTCACCAAGAACCAGGGAGGACACAATACCTTATTCATCCTCCCGCCAAAACGAGCTTCATGCACTTGATATCATTTGTATATTCCTTTGTATATCCCACAAAAAGAGGTTTGGAAGAAAACCTTCTCAACTTTTACAATCATTGGTTGAGCTGGACTGCGCAAGGCCATGGCTCGAAGCGTCGAGGCGCATCGGCTGAAATGGGAGCGGGTCAACTCTGAGGAGCGCGCTGTGGAACTGAAGGCCTTCAAAAACAGGGACCGCAAGCCCGTACGCCAGAGGAACGGGACGCCATGACCATCTATAAGGCGCAAATCCCCCAGGTTGCCTGACGGATTCACACACGGCAGTGACACACAAACACCAACGGACTGTGGCCAGACAGCCGCAGTCCGTTGAAAAATGAAGGCAAGTACCGACAGTCCCACACAAGGTGGCGGCTGTCTCCACATGCTCTCCCCCCGGAACCCCTCACCCCACCCCGCTATCTGTGGTCGGCCAGTTGGCGGGCGGTGTCGCGGGCGATGTCGCGGTCTTTGAGGTCCTGCTTGCGGGAGTGGACGTTTTTGCCCTTGCCAAGGCCGATGAGCACCTTGATCTTGCCCCGGCTGAAGTACATTTTCATGGGGATGACGGTCAGGCCCTTTTGGTCCGACTTGGCCTTGAGCACGAGGATTTCCCGCTTGTGCAGGAGCAATTGGCGCGGCCTTTCGGGATCGTGCTGGTCATATTCGCCGGTCTTCTCGTAGGGCGCGATATGCACGCCCACCAGGAAGGCGGAGTGGTCGCGGAACTGGACATAGCCGTCCTTGAAGGCGACGTGGCCGCCGCGCAGGGATTTGACCTCGCTGCCGAGCAGGGAGATGCCCGCCTCAAAGGTTTCGAGGATATCGTAGAGGCGTCTGGCCTGCTTGTTGGTGCCGATGGTGTCCGGCGTGGTGGTCGATTTCTTTTTTGCCATGGGTGTTCGTCTGTTCCTTGGGGGAATGGCCCCCGGCCCGGTCGCGCGTGGCGGCGGGGGGTGCGCGTCTGGCCGTGGGGCGCGGCGGCGCGGGTATTGGGTCTAGGACGGCGATTCGTCGTTTTCGAGCAGGGACGAGAAGAACGTGACCTCGTCCGGAAAGGACTTGAAGATGTTGTCCATGACCAGTCCGTTGATGCGGCTGACGGTGCGGCATTCGAGCACCTTGCGCAGGAGCTTGCGGCAGTCGTGCATGTTGGTCTGGCGGATGATGCGCTTGATGCCTGGGATGGCCTGCGGGGTCAGGGAGATCGAGTCGATGCCCATGCCGAGCAGGATGGGCACGCAGAACGGGTCGCTCGCCACCTCGCCGCACAGGGAGACTTCTATGCCCGCCTGATGCGCGGCGTCAACCACCAGCTTGATGGTGCGCAGGGTGGCCGGGTGCAGCGGCTGGTAGAGGTAGGACACATGGTGGTTGGTCCTGTCCACGCCGATGGAGTACTGGATCAGATCATTGGTGCCAATGGAGAAGAAATCCACCTCGTGGGCCAGGAACTCGGCGATCATGGCAGCCGAGGGCAGCTCGATCATGATGCCGACAGGCATGTCCGGGTTGTAGTCCACGCCCTCGCGGCGCAGCTCGGCCTTGGCCTGGGCCAGCCACGCCTTGGCCTGACGCACCTCCTTGACCCCGGAGATCATGGGGAACATGAGCGAGACATTGCCGTAGGCCGAGGCGCGCAGGATGGCCCGCAGCTGGCTCTTGAAGAGCTGCGGGTTGCGCAGGCAGAAGCGGATGGCCCGAAGCCCCATGGCCGGGTTGGTCTCGTTGAGTTCGCCAAAGGCGGAGATGAACTTGTCCGCGCCGAGGTCCAGGGTGCGGAAGACCACCTTGCGCGGGGAGAGGATGGCGGCGAGGTCGATGTATTTTTCGGCCAGCTCGTCCTCGGTGGGCAGATCCTTGCGATTGAGGTAGGCGTACTCGGTGCGATAGAGGCCGACGCCCTCGGCCCCGTTGTCCAGCGCCGAGGCGATCTCCTCCACCAGCTCGATGTTGGCCAGCACCTGGACGCGGGAGCCGTCAAAGGTCTCGGCGGGCAGGTGGCAGCCGCGCTTGATCTTGCGGGTGTAGTCCTCGAAATAGGCGGCGCGCTCGTTGTAGTCCTCAAGCTCGGACTCGGTGGGGTTGACCACGATCTTGCCGGTCAGGCCGTCGATGATCACCAGGTCGCCGTCGTGCACGAAATCTTCGAGCCGCTCCACGCCCACCAGGGCCGGGATGCCCATGGAGCGGGCCATGATGCCTGTGTGCGAGGTCTTGCCGCCGCGCACCGTGGCAAAGCCCATGATCCGGCTGACCTGGATCTCCACGGTATCCGCCGGGGTCAGGTCGTGGGCCATGATGATGACCCGACCCGGTATGGCCGTCAGGTCGTTTTCACGCCCGATGAGCTTGGCCTGGACCTTGTCAGCCACCACGCGTACATCCTGCATCCGCTCGCGGATGTAGGGATCATGCACCGCGCCAAAGGCGACCTCCTGGTCGGACACGGCCTTTTCCAGCGCCCAGGCCGCGTTGAGGCCCAGAGAGCGGATGTACTCCCCGGCCACCCCGGAGAGCTTGGGATCCTTGAGCATGAGGATGTGGGTGTCGATGAGCAGGCCGTAGTCCTTGAGCTCGGCGGGCACCTGCTCGCGGATGGCGGAAAGCTCGGCCTCCACGGCGACAAAGGCGTCGTGCAGCCGCGCGGTCTCGCCCTCAACCGCCAGGGCGGCCACGGTGTGCCGCGGCAGATGCGCCTTGTGGTTGCGGTTGACGAAAAACGCCTTGCCGATGGCGATACCGGTGGCCACCGGAATGCCCGTGAGGATCTTTTCTGCCATCTAGTCGCTGAACCTTTGGTGAAACAGTCTCTCCAGGGCTTCGACAGCCTGGGCCGCGTCGTCGCCGCTGGCGCGGATTTCGAGGACATCCCCAGGCCCTGCGGCCAGGGTCAGCACGTCGAGGATGGACTTGGCGTCCACCTCCTGTCCATCAAGGACGATGCGTATATTCGCCGAAAACCCCTGGGCGCGCTGGGCGAGTTTCCCGGCGGGACGGGCGTGGAGCCCGTGCTCGTTGGCAACGACCACCTGCCGGGAGAGAAAATCGCCCTGTCCCTCGTCCATGCTCTGATTCGTCTCGGTCATGACCTACCTGCTCGTTAGACACATCTTTCTATGTCGAATTGTACCAATAATCACAAGCTCAAAAATCCCCGGATCATCTGCTCGAACCGGGGAAAAACCTCGATGCCCGCCACAAAGGCCGCCGCGGCCAGCACGCGCGACAGCAGCCCTGTGCGCACGAACCGGGCGAACAGCATCAGCGCGCCCGTCCCGGCCAGCCACTCCCACCAGTCAAAGGGGCGCGGCCAGATGAGCGCCCACAGCCACAGGAGCAGCCCGGCGTTGACATACTTGATCCGCCGCCCCCAGTTGATCAGATCCCATCGCTTGAGCCGCTCCAGGAACCGGAACCCCTGACGCGCGCCGCAGGCAAAGGTATACGCCCGGAACACCTGAAGCCCAATGAAAAAACAGATGCCCAGCGTCAGCGGCGCGGCGGTCTGGCCGGAAAGCAGCAGACAGATGGTCAACAGCGCCCAGAATATGAGCAGGCTCCCGGCAAAGACCGAGTCGCCCAGAGCGGACAGGGTGTAGGCCGTGGTGTCCTTGACCTTGGACAGCATGGCCGGGGGAAACCGCCCCGCTGCGACGGCCTTTTCCACATTGAGAAAGATGCCCACCAGACACGGCATCCAGAAGGGGTGGGACTGGAAGTGGCGCACATACCGTTTCAGGGCCGCCCGGTACTTTTTGGGATCGGTGTGGATGGCCGAAAGCCCTGGCTGCATGGCGTAGACCAGCCCGATGTTCTGCATGCCGCGCGTGTTGAACCCGGCCCCGGCCATGTAGCAGCGCATGAAGCTGCGCAGGTAGGCCATGACCAGCGTGTCTTCGCGTGGGCTTGCCGGGCTGCTCTCCTTCATCATCACACCATCCGTGCCGCCGGGCGGCTATCTTTGGCCCGGAAGCAGTCCGAGCCGGACCATGTACCGGGCGCAGGCCAGGGAGGCCGCGAGCTTGATGATGTCCCACACAATGAACGGCGCGACCCCGGCCAGCCACGCCTTGTGCCAGCTCATGGACAGGGCGAACTTGAGCCAGCCCGCGCCCATGGCATAGAGAACCAGCAGCGCGACCAGCCCGAAGCCGCCGCCGCGCACCCAGGGAACGGTCCCGTCCTGCTGCCGGGCCAGCCCGCACAGCCAGACCGCCGCCAGCCAGCCGAAGATGTACCCGCCGGTGGGACCGAACAAGTGGCCCAGGCCGGACCTGCCGCCCGCGAACACGGGCAGTCCCAAAGTCCCGGCCAGCAGATACAGCCCGACAGCCATGGCACCCCGCCGGGGTCCAAGCGCAAACCCGGTCAGAAAGACGAAGAACGGCTGCATGGAAACAGGCACAGGTCCGATGGGCACGATGAGGTACGCGCCCGCGCCGATGGTGGCGGCCAAGAGCGCGGTCCAGACAAGCTGGTGCAGATCGGTCAGGGAATCCTTGGGCATCTGTTTCCTGTCGGGTTAATTATCCATGATGCAGGGGTGCGGCATGTGACCCATTGCGCAGGGTTCCGGCCTCAGGCCCAGGGCGCGGATATCGGCGAGGTCGCGGTCCGCGTCGCCGCCGCGCACGGTCAGGTAATCGCCGATCATCAGGCCGCTGGCGCCCGAAGCGAGCAGTTCGCGCCCGCCCCCTGCCCCGTCCCCGGCGCCGAACACGGGCAGCCGCCCGCCGCAGATGCGGATGGCCGCGTCCGGCAGCAGGAAGCGGTAGACCCCGACGATCTTGAGCGCCTCCAGCGGCGCAAGCACCTCGCGCCCGGCCAGCGGAGTGCCGGGGATGGGCTGCAAAAAGTTGATCGGCACCGAGTCCACGCCAAGCGAGGCCAGGAGCAGGGCCAGCTCCACCCGGTCGTCCCAGCTCTCGCCCAGGCCGAAGATGCCGCCGGAGCAGACATGCAGCCCGGCCTGAATCCCGGCGCGCACGGCCCGCACGTCCTCGTCATAGGCGTGGCTGGTGCAGATGCTGGGAAAAAACGAAGCCGACGTCTCCAGGTTGTGATGATACCCCTGCAACCCGGCCCGCTGCAACGCCTGCAACTGCGCCCGGTCCAGGATGCCCGGCGACAGGTCCGGGGCCAGCCCCAGCCCGGCCACAAGCCCCACCGCCTCCACAAAGCCCTCAAAATCGCGCGCGGTCACGGTCTTGCCGCTGGCCACCACGCCGAACCGGCTCGCGCCGCGCGCCCTGGCCGCCTCGCCCGCAGCCGCGATGTCGCGGGCCGGGAGCAGCGGATGGCGCGGACCGTCTGCCGTGCTCCGGGACGACTGGGCGCAAAAGGCGCAGTCCTCGGAACACCCGCCGGACTTGGCATTGACAATGGCGCACAGCCCCACCTGGTCGCCGAACCGGGCCAGGCGCAGGGCATGGGCCAGCCGCGCCAGCTCCGGGACGCGGTCAAGCGGCAGATCCACCAGAAAACGGATGTCCGCATCGGCCAGGGACTTTCCGTCCAGAACCTTGCGGTATGCGGCATTCAGGCTCATTGGGGACACATGGTCGCATAGACCTCTTTGGCTGTCCAGCCAACGGCGCGCGCAGCCACCCGGCGGGCGATCTCCTTGGGCCTGCCGCCAGCCCCGCCCTCCTCGGCCACCAACTGCGCAAGCTCGGCCTCTCCTGTCCTGCCCCCAGCCGTGGCCGGTCCGATGATCACGGTCAGCTCGCCGCGCAGCTCCGGGTCGAGCCCGGTCAGGTCGCCCAGCCGACCGCGCAGGAACTCCTCATACTCCTTGGTCAACTCGCGGGCCACGCAGAATTCGCGGTCGCCCAGGATGTCGGCGGCGATCTCCAGCGTGCCCGCAAGGCGCGTCTTGCGCTCGAAAAAAATCAGGGTCGCCCCGGTGTCGCGATGGGCCAGAAAGAGCGCCTCGGTCTGGCTCTTCTTGCGCGGCGGGAACCCGAGGAAGGTATAGGGCAGCGGCGGCAGCCCGGATGCGGACAAGGCGGCCACAGGCGCGCTCGGCCCAGGCACCGGCGAGACCGCGATCCCGCGCTCGCGGCAGGCGCGCACCAGGGTGAAGCCGGGGTCTGACAGCAGCGGCGTCCCGGCATCCGAGATGAGGGCCACGGTCAGCCCCTCCTCAAGATATTCAAGCACCTTGGGCAGACGTTTGTCCTCGTTGTGCTCGAAAAAACTGACCAGTTTGCCATGCCGCTCAAGATTTAACCGCCTGAAGAGCAGCCCGGCCCGGCGGGTGTCCTCGGCCAGGATGATCTCCGCCCCGCCCAGAATCTGCCGGGCGCGCGGCGACAGATCGTCCGCATTGCCAAGGGGAGTGGCCACCACCCAGAGTTTTCCGGCCCCGCTCATAAGCGCATCCCCGTAAGATCGAAAGCGTTTTCAGTGTGCTCGACATCCATGGACACGCCCGTGTCCACCACGGCGGCCAGATCAAACCGGCACGGCTCGTCCCACAGCCCCTTGGCGCTCAGATAGCGCGCCGCCGCCTTGACCAGCCGCGCCCGCTTGGCCCGGCCCAGGCCGTCCGCCGGGGCGCTCATGGACCCGGCCACGCGCGTCTTGACCTCCACGAACACCAGCGTGTCGCCGTCGCGGCAGACCAGATCCAGCTCCCACTGGCGATACCGCCAGTTGCGGTCGAGCACGCGCATGCCCCGGCTCTCCAGATACCGGGCCGCGGCATCCTCGCCAAGATCGCCGCGCCACTTGGCGGGCGTGCGTTTGTCCAGCAATCCCATGGGGGGAGTGATAGCACAGGGGGGGGCGGGACGCCAGCGCAAGCCGGGGGGCTCCACGCCTTGCAACAGCCTTGGGCTCAGATCAAACGGCCCTGCCGCTGCACCGCAGGCTCGGGCCTGACGCCCCGGAACGTGAGCCGATGCATGGCGCATGGGCCGAGCCGGGCGACCGCCTCCATATGCTCTTTGGTGCCATAGCCCATGTGCCGCTCCAGTCCATACCCCGGATACCGGGCCGCCAGCTTGACCATCAGCCGGTCACGAAAGGTCTTGGCCAGCACCGAGGCCGCCGAGATGGCCGGGACAGAGCCGTCGCCGCCAATGACCCACTCCTGGCTCACGCCTAGCCCGAGGGCATGGGCCGGGATGATCTTGTTGCCGTCGATGCGCAGGAACCGCGGTGACAATTTCAGGGCGCGCACGGCCCGTCCCATGGCCAGGAAGGTGGCCTGGAGGATGTTGACCCGGTCGATCTCGCCCGGCCAGGAGAGGCCCACGGCCCAGGCCACGGCCTGGCTGCGGATGAGGGGGTACAGGGTTTCGCGTTTGGCGGCGGAGAGTTGTTTGGAGTCGTTGAGGCCAGGGAGGTCGTAGGTTTGGGGCAGGATGCATGCCCCGGCCACGACCGGGCCGGCGAGGCAGCCGCGGCCTGCTTCGTCCACACCGGCGATGGCGTCTGGAGGGAATGGGGGGTGGTTCATATGCAGGGATTCCTTGGGGTATGTCTGCCCGATTTGGTGGAAAAAGAGAAGAGGAAGAGGGAAGCGGAAGCCGCCTGCGGCGGATGAAGAGTCTGGGAGGATTTCGCTCCTCCGTCGCGACTTACTTTTGGGCCAAAGCGGCCAAAAGTAAGCAAAAACCGCTTTTTAAGAATCTGTGATCGGGTCTCCCGCACCGCGCGCCAGTAGCATCGGGCCGCTGGCGAAACAGTTGTCGGCGTCGAAGACTCCGCCTCCGCCGGGTTTCGCCCGTGACGCGGCCCGACGCAACTGGCGCTGCGACGCTCCCGCCCATTGCAGGGCTGACGTAAGTGAAACCCGTGATGTTGTGACCAGCTTGAATGAGAAGAATCAACGGCGCACGATTGCACCAAGTCCCACCCAGCCACGAACGCCGTTTTACCCTCTTTCGAGCGCCCCAGCCCTTAAGCCTCCTAAGGCTTAGAAGCTGACCAAGCGAGGGCTGCGGCTCTTCGAATCACGGAACCGCTTCGGCGACTTGATTCGGGAGCAGCCCCGATTGGATCAACTTCTTGGCCGTGGAGTGCAGGCGGCCAAGATAGCAAGGCCCTTTTCTTTGGTTACTTTTTTTTGGGCCAGCAAAAGAAAGTAACCCCGCCGGTGACCGAAGGGAATCCAGCGTCGCACGAAGTGCGCCTGCCCGAAGGGCAGAGAGACGCGAAGCGGCTCAAGCAGGGGAGGGCAATCAAAAAACAGGGAGGAGCACCAGCGACGGCTCTGACCTTTCTTCACCCCTTTGCCGCTCAAGGCGTTGTTGTAGGCGCAAACCGTGAAAGCCCGGAGCGCGTTGGCGCTCCGGGCTGGGGTGTCACTGATGCAGCGGGGGTGTTCCGGCGGGCCGGAGTTATTCCCAGATCTGCTTGGACTTGATGCGGGCGGCCTTACCGCGCAGGTTGCGCAGGTAGTAGATGCGGCTGCGGCGGACTTTGCCTTCGGAGACGATCTCGACGTTGTCGATAAACGGGGAGTTGGTGGGGAACACGCGCTCCACGCCCACGCCATCGGATATCTTGCGCACGGTGAAGGTGGCGTTGGTGGTACCCCGGCGACGACGCAGAACCGCACCCTGGAAGACCTGGATGCGCTCTTTTTCGCCCTCAACGATCCGGTAGTGGACCTTGATGGTGTCACCGGCCTTGAAGTCCGGGATGTCGAGACGGATGTGCTCGGATTCGATCTGCTTGATGATGTCCATGGTCATTCTCCTTGTGAACGGAAAATCTATTCTAGTATTCATCTGCCACGAGCCGGTCGACAATGATGGCGACTGCGCTCCTCACTGACAGATGGTTGTAATCGTCCAGATACCTGATCGGTCTGAGCACGCCCTCGGCCTTGCCCAGCACCTCTTCGGCCAGCCCGTGGCCTGTCCCGAAGACGAGTAAAACCGGCGATTTCTCAAGCCATTCCCGCAGGTTCCGGTATGTGAGCGCAGGCTCTGCGCCGGGCCTGCGATCCAGCCGCGCTGACGTGGCTGCGAGGCGGGGACATTGCCCTGTTTGCACCTCGATGTCAAGGACCGCCGCCTCGATATCGTCAAAAACCTTGACCTTGGAGAAGGCCTCGGCCCGGTCCGGGTTGGCGACGCTGCCCGCGCCCTCGCGCCAGTGGGTGAGGAGCTGCCCGGCCAGCGCCTTCTGATCCTCTATGGGCGTGGTGGCATAGAACCCGCCCAGGCCATAACTGCGGGCCACACGCGACATGTCGTGCAGGTCAAGGTTGGTCACGGACACGGCCACTTTTTCGCCGAACTTGTTGAGCACCGGGTAGTGGACCAGGGCGAGATAGAGATTGCGCCCCAGCCGGGTGCGCGGCAGGGAGCGCAGGTGATCCACGTCCTCCACGCTCAGCCGGGCCTCGGGCAGCAGGTCGGGCCGGTCGCCCAGGGTGGCTTCCAGCGACCGCTCGCGCCGCCATTGCTCGATCCTGGCATGGTCGCCGGTGCGCAGCACCTCGGGCACGGCCAGTCCCTCGAATTCGTCGGGCCGGGTATAGTGCGGGTATTCCAGCAGGCCTGAGGAAAAGCTCTCCTCGTCACCGGAATCGGCGTGGCCCATGAAGCCGGGCAGCAGCCGGGCCACGGCCTCGATGAGGCAGACAGCGCCCGCCTCGCCGCCGTTGAGCACGAAATCGCCCACACTGACCAGTTCGATGGGAAAAAGCTCAAGCAACCGCTCGTCGATGCCCTCGTAGCGGCCACAGATGAGGGTGATGTCGTCCTCGCTGGCCAGCTGGCGCACGCGGGCCTGGGTCAGGGGCTTGCCGCGCGGCGAGAGCATCAGGATGCGCCCTGGCGACGGGATGGAGGCCAGGGCCTTGACCATGGGGTCGAGCTTGAGGAGCATGCCGGGTCCGCCGCCAAAGGGACGGTCGTCCACGGATTTGTGGATGCCCCCGGCAAAGTGGCGCACGTCGATGTGGTTGAAGGTGACCAGACCGCCCTCCACACCCTTGCCCATGAGCCCGGACGAGAGCGGCGTCTCGAAATAGTGCGGAAAGATGGAGACGATGTGGAAGTTCATGAACCCTTGGCCCTTTTGCCACTCTTGGCGCGCTCCGGGCGAGCGGGCTTTGCCCTGGGCGGCTCGGGATTGAGGTAGAGGTCGAGCAGCCCGGCGGGCGGGTCGATGACGATGACCCCGGCGTCGAGGTCCACGTCAAGGACGAATTCCGGCACGGCGGGCAGCATGATCTCTGTCCCGGCCTCGTTGATGATGACCCAGGTGTCCTGTTCGCCGGTCTCGAAGAAGTGTTCGAGCACGCCCACGTCGGTCCCGTCCGCAAGGGTCACGCGGCAGCCCATGAGCTGGTAGAGGTAGTGCTCGCCCTCGTCCAGTTCGGGCAGGTCAGCCTCGCGCACCAGGACTTCGCGCCCGCGCAGGGCTTCGGCCTTGTCGCGGTCGTCCACGCCGTCGAGGGTAAGCAGCACCATCCCCTTGTGCTCGCGCCAGGAGCGCACGGCATGAGGGATCGGCGGCTTGCCCTTGTCCTGCAGGTAGAGGGCGGCCACGAGGCCGAAAAGCGACGGGGAGTCCGCATGGCTCTTGATGCAGATCTCCCCGCGAATTCCGTGCGGCCTGACCACCCCGCCCACGAGAATGAGTCCGGTCTGTCCCATGAATACTTTTTCCGCTGGTTGAGCGTCCCGGCGCGCCTTGCGCGTGGCGACGCGACCGGGCCATGTCGCGAAAAGCTCAAGCCCCGCGCCTCTGCGCCTTGGCCTTGAGCTTTTCCTGCGCCCCGCGACCGCATCGGCCAGCGGGGAACCATGATCGCAGCGCCCCGTGCGGGGCACCGGGCTCTATTCGAGAATTTCCAGGACCGAGCGTTTCTTGGCCTTGGTGGAGGCAGCCCCCAGCAGGGTGCGCATGGCGCGGGCTGTGCGGCCCTGCTTGCCGATCACCTTGCCGAGGTCTTCCTTGGCCACCTTCAGCTCGATCACCGAGGTCTGCTCGCCTTCCACTTCCGACACGCGCACTTCATCCGGGTTGTCCACCAGCGATTTGGCAATGTACTCGATCATCTCTTTCAGCATGACGTCATCCTCCGGGGTGGGCGCGTTGTCCCGCGCCCTGAACTTGAGCTGCCAAACGGAAAGCCGGACGAGAGAAGCACGGTGCTACTTGCCGGCATTCTTGAGCAGGGAACGAACGGTGTTGCTCGGCTCGGCGCCTTGCTTGAGCCACTTCTCGATCTTTTCCATGTCGAGGCTGACCTCGGCGGGCTCGACCATCGGATTGTAGTATCCGAGGTATTCAACGGGACGTCCGTCGCGGCGCACGGCGCTGTCGAGAGCCACCACGCGGTAGAAGGGACGCTTCTTGGCACCCATACGGGTCAGTCTGATTTTCATAGCCATGGTAATTATACCCCCAATAGTGTTTTAATACGTTTTTGCCTATTGCTTGGCAAGGTGATTATCCGTGGAAAGACGACGCCGTCTTTTTTTCCCTATTTCTTTTTCTTCTTCCGGTTCTGCTTGTTCAGCTTCTTTTTCTTGCGTTCCTTGAGCGTCTTCTTGGACACGGTGCGCTTGGCGGATTCGTCTTCCCCGCCCATGCCGGGCATACCGCCCATGCCCAGCGCGTCCATGCCGGGCATGCCGCCCAGGGCGCTCATGTCGGGCAGCTTGGGCAGGCCGAACTTGCCCTTTTTCTTGCCGCCGCCCATCATGGCCTGCATGACCTTGCTCATCTGCTTGAAATTCTTGATGAGCACGTTGACATCCATGACCTTGACCCCGGAGCCTTTGGCGATGCGCTCCTTGCGGCTCTGGTTGATGAGCGCGGGCTGGTGGCGCTCCTGCCGGGTCATGGAGGAGATGATGGCCTCGGTGCGCCGCATCTCGTCCTCGGGCAGGGTGTCCTTGCCGAGCTGCTTCATGATGTTGCCCATGCCGGGGATCATCTTGAGCAGCCCTTCCATGCTTCCGAGCTTCTTGATCTTGCGCATGTGGCCGAGGAAGTCCTCGAAGTCGAACTCCGCCTTGGCCATCTTCTCGGCCATGGCCTTGGCCTCGTCCTCGTTGATCTCGGACTGGGCCTTCTCGATGAGCGTCATCATGTCGCCCATGCCCAGGATGCGCGAGGCGATGCGGTCGGGATGGAAGAGCTCAAGCTCGGAGAGCTTCTCGCCCATGCCCACGAACTTGACCGGCCTGCCGGTCACGGACTTGATGGACAGGGCCGCGCCGCCGCGGGCGTCGCCATCCATCTTGGTCAGCACCACGCCGGTGATGCCGAGCTTGTTGTTGAAGGCCTCGGCCACGGTGACCGCGTCCTGCCCGGTCATGGCGTCGGCCACGAACAAAATTTCCTGGGGCGAGCACGCCTGCTTGATGTTCTCAAGCTCGTCCATGAGCGTCTCGTCGATATGCAGCCGGCCCGCAGTGTCGAAAAGGATCAGGTCGCAGCCCAGCTCCCCGGCCTTGGCCATGGCGTCGCGGCAGATGTCCACCGGGTTCATGCCGGTGGTGGACGGATACACGGGCACGTCGAGCTGGCGGGCCAGGGTGTTCAACTGGTCGATGGCCGCCGGGCGGTACACGTCCGCAGGCACGAGGTACGGCTTGCGGCCATGGTTCTTGCGCAAAAAGAGCGCGATCTTGCCCGACGAGGTGGTCTTGCCCGATCCCTGGAGACCGACCATCATCACCTTGAGCGGCTTGGCCACAAGGTCCAGCCCCTGCTGCTCGCCACCCAGAAGCTCGACCAACTCGTCATTGACGATCTTGATAATCTGCGCGCCGGGATCAAGGCCCTTCATGACCTCCTCGCCCAGGGCGCGCTCCTTCACCTGATCGACGAAGCCCTTGACCACCTTGAAGTTGACATCCGCCTCAAGGAGCGCAAGACGCACCTCGCGCAGTCCCTCCCTGATGTTGTCCTCATCAAGTCGTTTCTGGCCCTTGAATTTCTGAAAGGCGTTGCCAAGTCTCTCTTGCAGGCTCTCGAACAAGTGTTCTATCTCCCGAGTTTCCCTCGTTATCCAAGCACAAAAACCCCGTCCAGCGCGGGCAAAGAGGTGGTTTGTTAAGCCAGAATGGGGATATAGTCAAGCTTTGCCCGCCGATGGCGGATGGGCGTGAGGTGAGCCAGAGAAGCCCGATTCGATGGGTGGGCATCAAAAATGTACGGCGAAGATTGGTACGATCCTTATGATCCTTCTGACCTATATGATGAGTTTTGCAAATGGTTGGAAAGAAATGGTGGTCGGTGTTTTTTCCCTATCAGAGGCGACACGATTGAATCCTGTGAGTTTGAACAAACAACAAACCCTGTATACAAAAGCCTTGAACTCCCCTCCTGTCTTCAAGCGCGACTGCTAACCCAAATTCCTACAGACTACTCGGCGCAGTCCACGCAGTATTGGGTTTCGGGCATGGCCTTGAGCCGGGCCATGGGGATGGGCTTGCTGCAGTCGATGCACAGGCCGAAGTCCTCGTCGTCGTCCACGCGGCGCAAGGCCTCGCCCAGGCGGGCGAGGCGCACCCTGGTCTTGGAGAGCTGGGCCTCGGACACGGACTGGTTGACGATGTTGTCCATGCGCGAGATGCGGCCAATGGCGTTGTCCGGGGCCACGGGCACGAGCAGGGCTTCGAGCCGGGGAATCTCGGCCTTGAGGGCCTCGACCTCCTCGCTGGCGAACCGCTTGAAATCCTGTCTTTCCTTGTCTGTCATGACGGTAATGTCCTCAGCCTGCGCATGGCGTCTTCAAGTATCTTCATTTCCTTGGCAAAACAGAACCGGGCCAGGGTCTCGCCCGTGTCCCCCTGGTAGAAGGCCGAGCCGGGCACGCAGGCCACGCCGGTGCGCTCAAGCAGGTGCATGGCGCGCGCCTTGGCCGTGTCGCCGGGCAGGGTCGAAATGTCGGCCAGAGTATAGTAGGCCCCGGCAGGCACATGAGGCGTCAGCCCGATGTCGCGCAGGGTGGCGCAAAAGAGATCGCGCTTGCGCTGGTGATCCTTGGCCACGCCCTGGTAGTAGTCCGGCCCCAGCTCCTCAAGGCCGCGCGCCGCGCCCAGTTGCAGCGGGGCCGGAGCGCAGACATAGACCAGATCGCTGAAGTGGCCGATGGCCAGCGCCCACTCCGGGTCGCAGATGGCGTAACCGATGCGCCAGCCGGTGATGGCAAAGACCTTGGACAGACCGGAGATGGTGATGGTCCGCCGGGCCATGCCGGGCAAGGTGGCCGGGGCGATGTGCGCAAGCCCGTCGAAGACGAAGTTCTCGTATATCTCGTCGGTGAACACGAACAGGTCATGGGCCTGGGCGAAATCGGCCACCAGGGACAGCTCCTCGCGGCTGAACACCTTGCCCGCCGGGTTGGAGGGCGTGTTCAGGATGATGGCCCGCGTCCGGGGGGTGACCGCGCGCTCCAGGTCGGCGGCGGCAAACTCCCAGTTTGGCGGGGCCAGGGTGACGAAGACCGGCTTGATGCCCAGCGAGGCCAGGGTGACGATGTGATAGCCGTAGTACGGCTCGAAAACCATCACCTCGTCCCCTTCGTCGAGCAGGGCGAGGCAGGCGGAGTAGAATGCGCCCGTGGCCCCGGCAGAAACCACCACCTGCCCTTCGGGGTCCGCGTCCAGGCCGGTGTCCCGCAGCTGTCTGGCCGCGATGGCGCGGCGCAGCTCCACGCGCCCGTCAAAGCGGGTGTAGATGTTGCTGCCGCGCCGCATGGCCTCCTCGGCCCCGCGGATGACAGATTCGGGCACGGGCAGGTCGCACACGCCCTGGGCCAGGTTGATGCCGCCGACCTTGGCGCACTCGATGGACATGTTCCGTATCTCGGACTGGGCCACCAGGGGCCGTCGCCTGCTCACTCTCAATGACATCGTGTTTCATCCCGCGTTTGCTTTCATTCGGTCTGCTCAGGAACCCGGAACATACATGACTTCATTGCGGAGTAAAACCTTTGTGGCCGTTGGAGTCTCTCTGGACAGGTCCGGGCAGCCGCAATCTTTCACGGCAGTTGACGCCACCCCGCCAAACCCATATACAGTGCCGCATATCGCGCCTGCGGGCGCAAGGAGTGTCCCCATGCAACGCTGTCCCGCCCTGTGTCCGGGCATTGCCCTGAGCCTCCTCCTCCTGCTGGCTGCCGGACAGGCCCAGGCTGGCACATTGTCCGAAGAGGCCCGCCTCGTGGTCGAGGCTGCGGGCGGCCCCTTCACCGCCGACGAGTTCGAAAAGTTCCTGGCCGACCTGCCCACCATTCCGGAACTGACCGCCCTTGGCGCGGAAAACACGGAAGCCGGGGGCAACGCCATCCTGCCTGAGGAGGTGTTGGACACCATCAGGGATATGGGCTGGACCGAAGAGCGTTTCTTCTACATCTACAGCCACGCCGTGACCGTCCTGAGCCTGGACCAGATGAACCAGGCCATGGAGCAGATGCGGGCGCAGATGGCGGCCCTGCCCGAAGCCGAGAGACAGGCCATGGAGCAGGCCATGGACACCATGAGCGAGGCGCTGGGCGGCTCCATGAGCGCCCAGGTCCAGGCCCTCAAGGACGAAATCGACAGCGAGGTGCCTGCCTCGGAGCAGGCCCTGATCCTCAACAACGTGGACCAACTGCGCACCGCCCTGGGCATCCCCGACGAGTTGTAGGGGCCACCCCACAAGAGACGAAAAAGCCCGCTCAATGGCGGGCCTTTTTCTTGCGAAAAGAGTCTGTCGCCTAGTCGTCCATCTCGCGGGCAAGGGCCGCGATCTCCTCGCGGATGATCCGGGCGGCCTCGGCGGGCAGGAGATGGGCGATCTCTTCCCTGATGCGGGTTTCCAGCTCGGCCACGCGGGCTTCGAGCCGGGCGACCTTGTCCTGGAGCTCGGCCACGGATGCGGGAGCAGAACCGGGCACGGCTGCGGGCGCGGATGCCGATTCGGTGCGGACGTCGGCCAGCAGCTGGTCCACGTCCACGTCGTCGGACACGTCCACCCCGGCGTCTGGCGGCATGGCCTCGGCAGTGATCACGTCGCCCATGTCGCTTCCCATAATGTCCAGGTCGGAATCGTCCAGATCGGAGATGTCGGCATCGGGCAGATCGTCAAAATCGACTCCGCCGCCCCCGGTTTCGTCGGCGGAACCGGACACCACGCCAGAGACATCCACCTCGACGTTGTCGAGCAGGCTGTCCATGTCCTCAATGTCGTCCTCCAGGCTGTCCAGCCCGGTCAGATCGGAAACCCCGCCATGGTCCGCGCCCTCGGGCTCGTCCATGAGCAGGTCCAGCTCGTCCTCGGCCACGCTCTCCTCCACGGACAGATCGGTGTGCGCGTCCTCGGCCAGGGCCGCTTCCATCAGGTCTTGGGGAGCGGAAATGTCTCCATCCGCCACGGCAGAAAAATCTTCGGCCAGCATGTCGTCGGACAGGGTGTCGTCGGTCATGGCCTCTTCAAGCAGGGTATCGGACAGGGTGTCGTCGAGCAGCAGCACGTCGTCTTCGTCGTCGTCCGCGTCGGATTCAAGCACATCGGCGTCGGCCAGCGCATCGCCGTCCAGGCCCTGAGCCTCGTCGACTTCGGCCAGCAGGGCGTCGAGATCGGCCAAGTCATCGCCCTCGTCCAGTAGGTCGTCCAGTTCTATGACCTCATCGGCGTCAGATTCCGGTTCGGGCGCGTTATCCTCGGCTATATCGTCGAGCAGCGCGGCCATGTCGTCGTCCCCGGCGTCTTTTGCCGGGCCTTCGGAAAAGGGTTCGGCCACGTCGTCGAGGAGCATGGGGTCGTCCTCGTCGGTCAGATCGTCGAGCAGGAGCAGCGCCTCGTCATCACCAGCCAGATCGTCCATGCTTTCGTCGTCCTGAACCTCGGTGTTGCCGTCATTCTCCACGGTGACATATTCGTCGAGCACGATGGGCTCGTCGTCGCCTTCGTCCGCAGCGGCCCCTTCCTCCTCAAGGTCGTCGGAAAAAAGATCTTCCAGTTCCTGCTCGAAGTCCGCGTCGAGGGAATCCGGGTCAAGACCTTCGTTCTCGGGCTTTCCGGCGTTCAGCACGTCGTTGACATCGACGCTGTCGTCGGTCGGGGGAGGCGGGGGAGCCGGGGTCATGGATACCTCCGGAAGAGAATGTTTGCAAAAAGGGGAGCTGTCGCGGACAGCTCCCCTTGAGTTCGACTGTCAGACTACTTGTGGCAGTCCTTGCAGGCTACGGGAGCGGCCTTGCCGGCCTTCTTTTCCTTCTTGTGGCAGGACATGCAGGATGCATCGGAGTCCTTGCCATGGAAAGCCTGGTAGAAACCCTTGGGATCCTTCTTGGCTTCCTTGCTGTTGTCGACGTGACAGCCTTCAACGGCGCAGCCGGTGACGGCTTCCTTGGACTCGGACTTGTGGTGGCAGACCAGGCAGTCGATGCCGCCGTCAGCGTGCTTCTTGTGCGGGAAGACCACGGCGGGCTTGGTCATCGGGGAGCCTTCAGGGGCCTTCATGGTGACGCTGTCGGGAACCGCGGCGCCGGCAATCACTGCGGGCAGCGCGAAAATACAGACCAGAGCGCCAACCATAAGGCAGATCATCAGAGATTTTTTCATGTACCTACTTCCTCCTGTTGCATGAATAAGAAACCGTCACACTCTCTACTGTGCGGGATAAATAAGTATCCCCCCCCTGTCAAGCGGGGGATGCCATCGTAGACGCTTGGGTTTACCTGAAAAAGCCCCTGATAGGCAAGGGAGTTTTGACACTTCAGGCGTTATTGCCCATTTCGTACTTGCGATGATAGCCGCGCGGAGTCAGCATCCGGCCTCCCGCGATGCGGGTGGCGGAGTTGCCCACCAGGAGCACGGTCTGCATGTCCACCAGACCGGTGTCCACCGCGCCGAGGGTGGTCACCAGCACGCTCTGCCCCGGCCTGTTGGCCCGGCCCACCACGCCCACCGGGGTTCCGGGAGCACGGCTGCCGCCGATGACGGCCAGGGCGCGCGTCAGGTGATCATCCCGCTTTTTTGAGCGCGGGTTGTAGATGGCGATGACGAAATCCGCCTCGGCAGCCAGCTTAAGCCGCTTCTCGATGACCTCCCACGGGGTGAGCAGGTCGCTCAGGCTGACAGAGGCGAAATCATGCATCAGCGGCGCGCCGAGCAATGCGGCGGCGGCGGCAAAGGCGGGCACGCCCGGCACCACCGAGAACGCCACCGCGTCCAGCAGCCCCTCGACCTCAAGGATTTCCAGCAGCAGCCCGGCCATGGCGTAGATGCCCGCGTCGCCGCTGCAGACCATGACCGTGCGGCGGCCTGACCGGGCCGAGGCCACCGCCATCCTGGCCCGCTCCACCTCGCCCATCATGCCCGTGGACACGACCTCCTTGCCCGCGAGCAGCCCAGGCGGCACCAGCTCGATGTATCCCTTGTACCCGGCCACCACATCGGCCTGGGCAATGGCCTGGCGGGCCGCCGGGGTCAGCAGGCTCTCGTCGCCCGGTCCGAGGCTCACGGCTGTCAGCATGATTCGCTCCTTGCCACGGCCAGCGTGACGTTTTCCGTCTTGGTCTTCTCCATCACCAGCGGGCCGCCCCCGGCCAGCAGCATGGCTGCGGCCTCGGCCACCGACGAGACGCCCATGCGTTGCTCGACCGCAGGCGACGGGTTGGGTACGTCCACCGCGCCCAGCCGGTCGGCGTCATAGAATTTCGGCACCACGCCCAGCCCCTCTGCCGCCTCGAGCAATCCCGCCTCGTGGCGCTTGGCCACGATGCTGCCCAGGCCGCCGATGCTCAGGAACGACAGGCCCGCAGCCCGGAACGAGTCGCGCACATGGGCCGAAATATCCTGCCCGCTCACGCCCCGGCGACAGCCCAGGCCGAGCATGAGCACGCGCGGATAGAGGCGCAGCGCCTCCTGGTCCGGGCAGTCCCTGCGCCAGGATATCCAGACGCCGGGCGCATTGTGTCGCCATGCGGCGGGATCGTCCACCAGGAGGAAATGTTTCGGATCTTCTGTCCGCAGATACCCGCCGGGATCGTACAACTGCACGGCCTCGCCGCGCAGCAGGGCCGCGTTGACCGTCTTGACCCGCTTGAGGTTGCCGATGGCCATGTTGCGCTCGCGGGCCAGCAGGTCGAGCGAGGGCAGCCCGGCGCAGTCCGTGGCCGTGGTGATGACCGCCTGCCCCCCGGTGATGGCCGCGCAGCGGGAGGCCAGCTCGTTGGCCCCGCCCAGGTGGCCCGAGAGCAGGCTGACAGCGAACCGCCCGTCCTGGTCCAGGCAGACCACGGCAGGGTCCGTGTCCTTGCCCTGCAGGTGCGGCGCGATGCAGCGCACCGCGATGCCCGCCGCGGCCACGAACACGTGGCCGCCAAAGCTGTGGAACTGCGCACCCACCAGATGGGGCAGCGACTCGAAGGGGACATCGCGGCCTTGGGCGAGCCGGGCCGTGGCAAAGAGGGTGCCACCCGTCTCGCGGGCGATGCGCGCGGCCAGGGGGTATCCCTGCCCGGTCAGGGCGTAGACGGCGATGTGCAGCGATTCAGGCATGGCCCGTGCTCCCTGGTCCCTGCCCGGCTGGCGGCAGGCTGGACAGACAATGGAACGACCGCGCCGCCAGCTTCCGGCAAGCCCGGCTAGAACCGGACCTTGCGGGCCGCGTCAAGGGTCGTGGCAAAGTCCTCGTCCGTGTGGGCGAACGAGGTGAAGGCGCACTCGAACCCGGCGGGCGCGAGGTAAATCCCCTGGGCCAGCATCTGCTGCCAGAAGGTGGCGTAGGCCTTGGAGTCGCACTTGCCGGACTCGATCATGTTGGTCACCGGCCCCTGGGAAAAATACATGGTAAAGGCCGAGGCAATGGCGTTGAGGGTCACGGCCTGCCCCTTGGACTCCATGATGGCGGCCAGCTCGCGGGCAAAGGCCAGGGTGCGGGCTTCGAGCGCGGGATAGTCGCACTCCCCAAGCCGCTTGAGAGTGGCCAGCCCCGCGGCCATGGCCACGGGGTTGCCGGACAGGGTTCCAGCCTGGAACACGCCGCCCACCGGGGCCATATGCTCCATGATCGTGCGGCTGCCGCCGTAGCAGCCCACCGGGAACCCGCCGCCGATGATCTTGCCCAGCGTGGTCAGGTCGGGCTTGATGCCGAACCGCTCCTGCGCCCCGCCCGGAGCGAGACGGAAGCCGGTGATGACCTCGTCGAAGATGAGCAGCGCGCCATGCTCGGTGCACAGGTCGCGCAGCCCCTCGAGAAAGCCGTCCGCAGGCAGGACCAGCCCCATGTTGCCCGCCGCAGGCTCGACGATGACGCAGGCGATCTCGGAACCGCTGGCCGCGAAATGGGCGCGCACGGCGTCGAGGTCGTTGTAGTGGGCCAGCAGGGTGTGCCGGACGATCTCCTCGGGTACGCCGGGCGTGCCGGGCACCGTGGCCGCCGCGCTGCCCGCCGCGGCCAGGAAGGAGTCGGCGTGGCCGTGGTAGTTGCCGATGAACTTGACGAACTTGCTGCGGCCAGTAAAACCCCGCGCCAGCCGCAGGGCGGACATGGTGGCCTCGGTGCCGGACGAGACCATGCGCATCATCTCCATGGACGGGACGAGCCTGGAAATCTCCTCGGCCAGGGTTATCTCGCCCAGGCAGGGCGCGCCGTAGCTGGACCCCTTGTCCACGGCCCGGTGGGCGGCCTCGGTCACGGCAGGGTCCTGGTGGCCCAGGATCATCGGCCCCCAGCTCAGCACATAGTCGATGTATTCGCGCCCTTCCACGTCCCACATGCGCGCGCCCTTGGCGCGGTCGATGAAGACCGGCTCGGCGTTGACGTAGCGGCAGGCGCGCAGCGGCGAGTTGACCCCGCCGGGCATGAGGGTCAGGGCCTTGGCGTACAGGGCTTTGGAATCCATGAGCGGCTCCTATTTGAAATAGACCATCGAGGTCTTCTTGAGTTCCTTGAGGGACTTGAGCGTGCAGTGGTCGTCGATGCCGGTGATCGCCGCCAACTCGGCCACCACCTCGTCGGTCTGGCCGGGCCGCTCGCCGTGGATCATGGTGTAGACGTTGTAGGTCCACTCCGGGTAGGTGCGGCGGATGTAGCAGTGGCTGATCTCGGGCCGGGCGGCGAATATCTCGCCCACGGCCTCGGTGCGCTCCACGGGCACGCGCCAGGCGACCATGGCGTTGTGGCTGTAGCCCGCCTTCTGGTGCCGCAGGGTGGCCCCGAAACGGCGGATGATCCTGCGCCCCTTGAGGTCGGTCAACAGGTCGATGACGGTCTGCTCGTCCACGCCCGCCTTTTCGGCGATGGTCAGGAACGGCTGCTCAGTGTCCGGCAGGTCGGCGCCAGCCAGGGCCAGAATCCGCGCTTGGGTCTCGGTAAAGTGTATTGCCATGGCAGTGGTCTATACCCGCCCGCGCCACAGGATGCAACCGTGGCAAACAGCGGACGGGCAATCCGACGCTTGCGGCACACCACCATTCGCCTGCCGAGTCCCACCAGGGGCTTGCCACGAACGGCGGGCGCACGTATGCTTGTCGCTTGCTGACGCATCAAAGGAGATTTCCATGAAAATTGCCGTACTCGGCGCAGGAGCCTGGGGCACCACCCTGGCCGACATGCTGGCCCGAAACGGGGTGCGGACCACCCTGTGGGCGCGCGAGCCAGAGGTCGTCGCCGCCATCCTCAAGGATGGAGAAAACACCACTTTCCTCCCCGGAGTCAGGCTGAGCAACGCCCTGACCGTGGAGTCCGACCCAAAGACCGCTTTTGCCGGGGCCGACTATTTCCTGCTGGTCATCCCCAGCCAGTTCATCCGCCCGGCCCTGGTCGGCTTTCGCGACCTCCTGCCCGACAACCCGGTCATGGTCTGCGCCTCCAAGGGCATCGAGCTTGAGACCCTGGCCCCCATGAGCCGCGTGGTGGCCCAGGCGCTCGACGGCAAACACCCCCGCTACGCCTCGCTCTCCGGCCCGTCCTTTGCCGCCGAGGTGAGCGCGGGCATGCCCACCACCGTGTCCCTTGGCTGCGAGGACCACGAACTGGGCCGCGAGTTGCAGGCCGCCTTTTCCACCCCGGCCTTCCGCGTCTATTTCACCCCCGACTATCGCGGCGTGGAGCTGGGCGGCGCGGTCAAGAACGTCATCGCCATTGCCGCGGGCATCTCCGACGGCCTGGGCTTTGGCCACGACGCCAGGGCCGCGCTCATCACCCGCGGGCTGGCAGAGATGAGCCGCCTGGGGCAGGCCATGGGCGGCCAGGAACGCACCTTCATGGGCCTCTCGGGCATGGGCGACCTGGTGCTCACCTGCACCGGCGACCTCTCGCGCAACCGGCAGGTGGGCCTCAAGCTCGGCCAGGGGTTGCGCCTTGACGCCATCATCGGCCAGATGAAGGCCGTGGCCGAGGGCGTCAAGACAACCAAGGCCCTGCACCAACTGGCCCACAAGCTCGGCGTGGATCTGCCCATCACCGCAGAGGTCCACGCCATCCTCTATGAAGACAAGGACCCGGCCCGTGCGGTCAAGGACCTCATGAGCCGCGAACTCAAGGACGAATAACCGCCGAAAGGATTCCCCATGCATCACCCCATGCGCCACCCCATGCGCTCCCTGTGTCTGACCGCTGCGCTCGGAGCCGCCCTGCTCAGTGCCCTGCTGGCCGCCTCGCTCCTGACGGGCTGCTCCAAGCAGTGGGAGAATCCCGATATCAAGGACTCAGCCGAGGCCAAGAGCCGGTTCGACACGGATTCGCGCGCCTGCGACGTGATCGCCGGGGAACAATACCCCCTGAGCAAGGACAAGCAGTACAAGGTCTACAGCCAGTGCATGAATGATCGGGGCTGGGTCATCCGCGATGGCGAATTCCGCTTCAGCACCGGCACCCCAAAAAAATAGTGGCATGCCCGGCCAGACGGCCCACTGAAAAGCATCCCGGAGGCAGTTGATGGACACCCGCCCTGTTCTCGTACTCGGCTCCACCGGCTATGTGGGCGGCAGGCTCGTGCCCCTGCTGCTTGAGCGCGGCTTCACGGTCCGCGCCGCCGGGCGCAGCGTGAACAAGATCCGCTCGCGCCAGTGGGCGGACAATCCGAACCTCGAGATCGTCCGCGCCGACATGCACGATGCAGAGAGCCTGCGCCTGGCCGCCGACGGCTGCCGCGCCGCCTTCTACCTCGTCCACTCCATGAACCAGCCCGGGCGAGACTTCTCGGCCCAGGAGCGAGACGCGGCCTACAACATGGTGGCCGCGGCCTCGGCCACCGGGCTTGAGCGCATCATCTACCTCGGCGGCCTGGGCGAGGACCACGACGACCACCCGCTGTCCAAGCATCTGCGCTCGCGGGCCGAGGTGGGCCGCATCCTCTCCCTGGCCCCGTCGCGGGTGACCATCCTGCGCGCCGCCCAGATCATCGGCTCGGGCTCGTCGTCCTTTGAGCTGGTGCGCTATCTGGCCGACCGGCTGCCAATCATGCTCGCGCCCACCTGGGTCACCACCCGCACCCAGCCCATCGCCATCCGCAATGTGCTGGGCTATCTGGCCGGATGCCTGGAGAACGAGGCCACCGCCGGGCTGACCCTGGACATCGGCGGCCCGGACGTGCTCTCCTACGCCGAACTTTTCGCCCTCTACGCAGAGGTGGCGGGCATCCCCAGGCGGCGCATCCTGGCCACGCCCTTTCTCTCGCCCCGACTTTCGTCCTTCTGGGTCAGCCTGATCACTCCGGTGCCCATGTCCCTGGCCCGATCCCTTATCGAGGGGCTGCGCAACGAGGTGGTCTGCCGCGACCAGACCATCCGCGAACTGGTGCCCCAGGAGCTGCTCTCCTGCCGCGAGGCCATCCGCCGCGCCCTGGACAAGACCGAGCACCAGAAGGTGGAGACCTGCCTGTTCGACGTGGGCAGCGCGTGCATGCCCGAGTGGGCCTCGGGAGACGACCCCACCTATGCGGGCGGCACCAGCTACGAGCTGGGCTACAAGGCGCGGCTCCAGGGCGACCCGGCCAAGGTCTGGGCGCTCATCGAACGCATCGGCGGCGAGCAGGGATGGTACTACGGCGACCCGCTGTGGCGGCTGCGCGGCTTCATCGACCGGCTCCTGGCCGGACCGGGCATGGCCAGGGGCCGACCGCGCGGCAGCGACCCGGTGCGCGTGGGCGACGCGCTCGACTTCTGGCGGGTGCTGGCCAGCGATCCGGGCCGCAGGCTGCTCCTGCTGGCCGAGATGCGGCTGCCGGGCGAGGCCCTGCTCGAATTCCGGCTCGACAGCCAGTGGGAAAACGCCGTGGACATCGTCATGACCGCCCGCTTCCTGCCCAGGGGACTGCTGGGCATCCTCTACTGGTTCGCCATGCATCCATTCCACGTCCTGCTTTTTGGCAACATGATCAAGAATATCTCGGCCCAGGCGGGCACGCACCTCTACTCCAAACCCGAACGCGTCAGGAAACGCGGATGACCACCCCCCTGCGCACGGGCCGCACCACCGGCACCTGCGCCACGGCAGCGGCCATGGCCGGGACGGTCTTCCTGCTCACCGGCGCGCGCCCGGCAACGTTCATGGTCCCGCTCCCGCCCGGCGGCCACCTCGAAGTGCCGGTGGCCCGCTATGAGCATGAAGGCGACGCGGTGCGCGTCACGGTCGTCAAGGACGGCGGCGACGATCCAGACGCAACCCATGGCTGCGACATTCAGGCAGTGGTCGAAATTAATCAAAACGACACAGACATTATGGTCGTCTTGGTCGAAGGCGGCATCGGAGTGGGTGTCGCCACCCTGCCGGGCCTGCCCGTGGCCGTTGGCCAGCCCGCCATCAACCCGGAGCCGCGACGCCAGATCGAGGCCGGGGTGCGCCACGCTGCCGGACCGGATTTCGCGGGCCGCGTCCGGGTGGTGGTCGAGGTGCCGGACGGCGAACGGCTGGCGGCCAAGACCATGAATCCCAGGCTCGGCATCGTGGGCGGCATCTCCATCCTCGGCACCCAGGGCATTGTCAAGCCCTACTCCCACGACTCGTGGAAGGCCACGGTGGCCGAGGGGCTCGACGTGGCCCGCGCCCTGGGCCTGGAGCACGCCGTCTTCACCACGGGCCGCCGCACCGAGCGGCTCTACCTGGACGCCTTTCCCCACACGCCGGAGACCGCCATGATCCAGGCTGCTGATTTTTTTGAATTTTCTATGGACGGGGCAGCGCAGCGCGGTTTTATCCGTGTGACGTGGTCGCTCTTCTTCGGCAAGCTGGTCAAACAGGCCCAGGGGCTGGCCTACACCCACGCCAAAAGCCACCCCGTGGATTTCGCCCGGCTGGCCGAACTGTGCGTCAAGGCAGGGTGCGCGCCCGGCCTCCTGCCCGCCATCCGCGAGGCCAACACCGCCCGGCAGGTGCTCGACCTGCTGCGGGCCGATCCGGCCCTGCCTGCCCTGCTCGCCCTGCTCACGGCCAGAGCTGCCAGCGCGGCCCGCGCCTTTTCCGGCGGTCGCTGCGCAGTGAGCTACGCGGTCTTCGATTTTGACGGACAGCGGCTGATCTGAGCGGGCGGCTGACCGTGTCCAGCCCTGACATCCACGGCAAGACGCAAAGGATCAGGCCTCGCGTGGATTTCCACACGAGGCCTGATCCGTGTTGCGGCAACGCAACTGGCTGGAGCGTAGCCCGGCCTGCCCGGTTAGAAGCCCGCTTCGAGGGGCGGCCAGACCAGGGCATAGGTGGGGGTGTCGATGTCGGCCCTGGGTTGCTCGGCCTTGGGGCGGCCCGAGACCTTGAGGTCCACATGACGGTCGCGGATGGTCAGCCGGTCCTCGGCGATCCACTGGATGGCCTGGGGGTAGACGCGGTGTTCGAGCTTGAGGATGCGCGGGCCGAGCACATTGCCGTCCTCGCCTGCCTGACAGGGCACGGCGGCCTGGATGATGACCGGGCCGTGGTCCATCTCCTCGTCCACGAAATGCACGGTGCAGCCCGATATTTTGACCCCGTAATCCGCGGCGTCGGCCTGCCCGTGCACGCCTGGGAAGGCGGGCAACAGGGCGGGATGGATGTTGACCACCCGGTGCGGGAAAGCGGAGAGAAAGACCGGGGTGACGATGCGCATGAACCCGGCCATGACCACCAGCCCGCCCTTGTCCACACCCGCCTTGTGGATGGAATCCACCAGGGCCGCGTCGAACGCCTCGCGCGTGGGGTAGTCGGTATGCAGCAGCACCTTGGTGGGGATGTTGTGCTTCCTGGCCCGCTCCAGCCCAAAGGCCCCGGCCCGGTTGGAGACCACGAGCCGGATCTCGGCGTCGAGCACTCCCTCGGCGATGCGGTCGATGATGGATTGCAGGTTGGACCCGCTCCCCGAGACGAGGACGGCTATGGGCAAGGACATCGGCACTCCTGTAAAACGCTTGGCGGAATGGGCCGCATGGTCGGATGTGGCTGCAAAAGAGGCGCGTCCGCGCCCCGCCCGCATAGTTGGCCCAATCCGCCGCGTTTTTCAAGGATTGTTTTCACCAACCGCCGGGTGCGGACATGGCTTTGGGCGCAAAAAAAGGGGACCGGCAATGGACCGGCCCCCTTAGCATCGTTCAAATGCGAGGCGATCAGCCCTTGTCCGCCGTCACTGCGGCCACCAGCGCGGCCACCAGGCCGGGGATGGTGTAGTCCTCCGGCTCGATGGCCGGGGTGAAGCCGAAGCGGGACAGGGTGGCGGTCGTGACCGGCCCGATGGAGGCGAGCCGCACGTCCGGATACCGGCGCAGGGTGTCTGCCGGGATCAGCTCGAAGAAGTTCTCCACCGTGCTCGACGAGGTGAAGGTGACGTATCGGATGTCGCCGTTGTCGAGCGCGGCCACGATCTCGTCACCGGACTGCTGGACCAGTCTGGTCTCGTACACGGGCAGGACCGTGACGTTGCAACCCGCCTTTTTCAGCTCTTCCGGCAAGACCTCGCGGGCGACTTTCGCGCGCGGGATGAGCACGTCCTGGCCCTGGATGCCCAGCGCAAGCAGCCCCTCGACCACATGCTCGGCCACGTACTTGTCGGGCACGAAATCCGGGATGATGCCGCGCGCCTTGAGCTCATCCGCCGTGGCCGGGCCGATGGCCGCGATCTGCATGCCGCCAAAGATGCGCGAATCCAGGCCGATGGCTCCGAGCTGCTCCCAGAAGAATTTGACGCCGTTGACCGAGGTGAACACCACCCACTGGTAGCGGGCCAGTTGCAGAATGGCCGTCTCCACCTCGGCGTAGTCGTCGAGCGGCTCCACGGCAATGGTCGGAAACTCGTGCACGCACGCCCCGTGGCCGCGCAGGATGTCCACCAGCCCGCTGGCCTGCTCGCGGGCTCGGGTGACCACCACGCCCTGGCCGAGCAGGGGTTTCTTCTCGAACCACGCAAGCTTGTCGTGCAGGGAGCAGACACCGCCCACGATGATGATGGACGGGGCCTTGAACTTGCGCTCTGCCGCGTCGGCGGCCACGTTCTCCAGGGTGGAGACAAAGGACTGCTGATTGCAGCGCGTGCCCCAGCGCACCAGGGCCACCGGGGTGTCGGCAGCCCGGCCATGCTTCATGAGATTTTCGGCGATCATGGGCAGGTTGCCCACGCCCATGTAGAAGACCAGGGTGGAATTGGACTGGCCGTACACGGCCCAGTTGTTGCCGGATTCGCCCTTGGTGGGGTCCTCGTGGCCGGTGATGAAGCAGACGCTGGTGGTATGGTCGCGGTGGGTCACCGGAATGCCCGCATAGGCCGGGGCGGCCACGCCCGCAGTGATGCCCGGCACCACCTCGAAGTCGATGCCCGCCTCCACCAGCTCCTCGGCCTCCTCGCCGCCGCGCCCGAACACATACGGATCGCCGCCCTTGAGCCGGCAGATGGTCTTGCCGCTGCGCGCCTTGTCCACGATCAGCGCGTTGATCTGGTCCTGGGGCAGGGTGTGATCCCCGCCCTTCTTGCCCACGTAGAGGATCTCGCAGTCGGACTTGCACCACTTCAGAAAATCCGCGTTGGCCAGATAATCGTAGATCATCACATCGCAGGTCTCGATGATCTCCTTGGCCCGCAGTGTGAGCATGCCCGGATCGCCCGGACCGGCTCCGACGAGGAAAACGTTTGCCATGGTATTCTCTCCTGACATGCGCGGCTAACCAATTTCCGCGATTATTTCTTTATACGGAGTGGTCCCGGACTGGTGGATGGTTTCAAACCCGTCCACTCCCCTGGTTACGATAAATAACTCATAGTTGAGCCAAGCGACATACTGCAAAATCTGGTTGTGCAAAACCGCAAGTCGTGGATTGTTCCAAATGGGTTCGTGATGAAACACTCTATTGCGTAACTTGCGAATCGTGTCGAGTTCTCCTGCAACCAATGATCTCTTCATGGGGTGGGCCTTGCCGGGAAAGGCCGTTTTCATGATTTTCGGCACCAATGAATCATGGTATCGTTTGTGGAGAAGGGAAACCCAAAAGCCAAACCCCAATTCCGCGACGTATTTCCCGGCTATTTTCCGCTTTCCTGTTGGGATAAGCCGCTCAGCACGGCGTATCTGCTCGGACTCGCCGACCTTCAACAAACCTTCTTTCAAAAACCAAAACTCTGTTTCGTATGCCTTGGAGAGGGTGTTGTGAATTGCATTTCTCAACGCGATTTCAAGATTCTGAAGTCCAGGATACAACGATTCGCACAACTTGATATTCCATACGTAACGAAGAAGCCAGTCGTAATCGCCCTCGTCCGGGTTGACATTTCTGGGCAACTTGTATGGCTGAAGACGTTCCACAGACAAACTCCTGACCAGTTCTTCAAGACGTCTTTGTATCTGTGACTGATCAGACATTTCTTGTAGGCTTGCCTTTCATGCGAATCGTGTGTATGTATTGATTGCTGTCCTTGAGAGAAACCCCTCCCGGCTCCGAGCCAGTGATGTCCTCAAGGTTCAATGCGAAGCCCCTCCAACGAGGGGCTTCGTTTTTTCTACTCCATCACGCTCTCAAGGCGGGCCTTGAGTTGGGCGAGCTTGGTTTGTTCCTCTTCCATCTCGGCCAGCTTGCGCTTTTCGCCCTCCACCACCTCGGGCGGGGCGTTGTTGACAAAGCCGGGGTTGGCGAGCTTGCCGGACACGCCTTTCATGGTCTTGTCGAGCTTGGCCAGGTTCTTGTCCAGGCGCGCCAGCTCGGCCTCGAAATCCACCACGCCCGCAAGGGGCACGAAGAGCTCGTTGCCCTGGACCACGGCTGCGCCCGACGCCTTGGGGCCCTTGACATCCGGGCCGATGGTGACGTTCTCGACGCGGGCCAGGAAGCGGATCAGGTTCAGGGTGGATTCGAGCACGCCCCTGTCTGCGTCGTTTGCCGTGCGCACCAGCAGGTCGAGCTTCTTGGCCGGCTCGATGAGCAGTTCGGTGCGGATGTTGCGGATGCCGGAGACCACGCCCATGAACAGCTCCATGCGGGCCACGGCGTCCGGGTTCAGGCACTGGGGGCGCGGGGACGGGAACGGCAGGGTGGCGATGTCCTCGGAGCGGTCGTCGCCTGCCGGGCGGGGCAGCACGGACCATATCTCCTGGGAGATGAACGGGGCCACCGGGTGGAGCAGGACCATGGTCTCGGAGAGCACGGTCCACAGCGCCTTCTGGGTGGCCGCCTTGGCTGCCTCGTCCTCGCCGTAGAGGGCGGGCTTGATCATCTCCAGGTACCAGTCGCAGAACTCGGACCAGATGAACTTGTAGAGCGTCTGGGCCACCTCGTTGAAGCGGTAGGCCGCGGTAGCCTCGGCCACGGTGGTCTTGACCTCCTCCAGCCGGTGCAGAATCCAGGTGTCGGCAAGGCTTGAGGTCTGGTCGAGGGGGACCGCCGGAATCTCGTCGGGCAGGTTCATCATGGCGAACCGGGCCGCGTTCCAGATCTTGTTCATGAAGTGCTTGTAGCCCTCGATGCGCTGCTCCGAGAGCTTGATGTCGCGGCCCATGGCCGCGAAGCTGGTCAGGGTGAAACGCAGGGCGTCGGCCCCGTATTTCTCGATCATGTCCAGGGGGTCGATGACGTTGCCCGTGGACTTGGACATCTTCTTGCCCTTTTCGTCGCGCACCAGGGCGTGGATGTAGACATCGTGAAACGGCACCCGCTCCATGAACTGGAGCCCCATCATCATCATGCGCGCCACCCAGAAAAAGAGGATGTCAAACCCGGTGACCAGACAGGAGGTCGGGTAGTACCTGGCCAGCTCCGGGGTCTTGTCGGGCCAGCCCAGAGTGGAGAAAGGCCACAGCGCGGACGAGAACCAGGTGTCGAGCACGTCCTCGTCCTGGATGATGTTGCGGCTGCCGCAGGATTCGCAGGCGCTGGGGTCGGTGATGGACACGGTCAGAGCGCCGCATTTCTCGCAGGTCCAGGCCGGGATGCGGTGGCCCCACCATATCTGGCGCGAAATGCACCAGTCGCGGATGTTGTCGAGCCACTCGTAGTAGGTCTTGGTCCAGTGCTCCGGGTGAATTTTGGTCTGTGCGGGCACGGCGGCGCGCGCCTTCTCGGCCAAAGGCTTCATGGACACGAACCACTGGGTGGAGACATGCGGCTCGATGACCGACTTGCAGCGGTAGCACGCGCCCACCGAATGGTCGTGGTCGTCCACGCCCACGAACAACCCTTCGTTCTTGAGGTCCGTGATGATGACCGTGCGCGCCTCTGCCTTGTGCAGGCCGCGATAGCGCTCGGGCGCGTTCTCGTTGATGTTGCCGTCCTCGTCGAGGATGGCCAGCACTTCGAGACCGTGCTTGCGGCCCAGCTCCCAGTCGTTCATGTCGTGGGCGGGCGTGACCTTGAGGCAGCCAGTGCCAAAGGCCACGTCCACGTAGGCGTCGCCGATGATGGGCAGCTTGCGGCCCACGAGCGGCAGCACGGCCTCCTTGCCGATGAGGTGGTTGAAGCGCTCGTCCTCCGGGTTCACGGCAATGGCCGTGTCGCCGAGCATGGTCTCGGGCCGGGTGGTGGCCACCACCAGATGGCCCGAGCCGTCGGCCAGGGGATATTGGATGTGGTAGAGATGGCCGGGTTTCGGCTCGTGCTCGACCTCGTCGTCGGCCAGGGCGGTGTGGCAGCGGTTGCACCAGTTGATGATGTAGTCGCCCTTGTAGATGAGCCCCTGCCGGTACAGCTCGACGAACACCTCGCGCACGGCCCTGGCGCGCTGGTCGTCAAAGGTGAAGCACTCACGGGTCCAGTCCACGGACGCGCCCATGCGCCTGATCTGGCCGAGGATGCGGTCGCCCTTTTCCTGCTTCCACTCCCAGACGCGCTCGATGAACTTCTCGCGGCCCAGGTCGTGGCGGCTCTTGCCCTCTTCCTTGAGCTGGCGCTCCACCACGTTCTGGGTGGCGATGCCCGCGTGGTCCGTACCCGGCACCCAGAGCACGTTGCGCCCCTGCTGGCGGTGGAACCGGCACAGGATGTCCTGAAGCGTCAGGTTCAGGGCGTGGCCCATGTGCAGCACGCCCGTGACGTTGGGCGGCGGGATGACGATGGAATACGGGTCGCCCGGCCCGTCCGGGTCCGGGGTGAAGGTCTTGTCCGCTTCCCAGTGGCTCTCCCACTTTTCCTCGACATCCCAAGGCTCGTATGCCTTGGCCAGTTCCCTGCGGGCCATGTTTGCCTCCGGCGGCCAGGGAACCTTTCGACAAAGATTCCCTGGACCCTCCAAAACTTTTTTGTGCCACGCCGCCTTTTGGACTGGCCGTCATCGAAGAGGCGGACGGCGGCGTGGAGGGTGTTCGTTGTTGGTGCTGCCACGGTGTTGCGAAGTGCCTGATTGAAAGGACGGAATCGGATGCAAGGGGGAAACTTTTTCACAAGTTTCCCCCGGATATCCGAAATTCGCTCTTCTCCCCTTGCGGTCGCGCCTGCCGGTTGGTAGCGTGCGGACTACCCTTGTCGAGGGAGCCGATTATGTCAAGCATACACATATATTGGGACGAGTCCCACTTCTGGGGCCTGCTGGCCGCGCGCGCCCTTGAGGCGTGGGGCATTCCCCATCGCCTGGTGCGCGGCTCCGAGATAGCCGATGGCGTGCTGGCTGGCAAGTGCGGCGAAGCGCCGCGCCTGCTCATCGTGCCGGGCGGACGGGCCAAGGGCAAGGCAGACCGGCTGGGAGTGCGCGGCATGGACGCCATCTGCGAGTTCGTGCACGACGGCGGCGCCTACCTCGGCTTTTGCGGCGGGGCCGGGCTGGCCCTGACCGGCCCCTACGGCCTCGGCCTCTCCCCCTGGACCCGCAAGGGATACACCAACCGGCTCCACCACTTCCTCTCCGGCCATGTGCATGTTTCCCTGAACCAGACCGACCCCCTGGTACCGCCAGACCTGATCAGGGAAGGCACGGGGGAAAGCGCTGACAAAGGCCCCATGCTGCCGGTCTGGTGGCCGGGCCGCTTCGATCCCGTGGACGCCTCGGTCACGGTCCTGGCCCGCTACGGCAGGCCGGGGCCGGACTTCTGGGTGGCGGACCTGAACCTGTCCACCCTGCCCCAGGGGACCATGGCCGACTGGGAAAACCTCTACGGCATCCACCTGGACCCCGACTTCATGGAAGGCACGCCCTGCGTTACAGCCAACGATTTCGGCGCGGGCCGGGTGATCTTGAGCTACGCCCACCTGGAGACGCCCGCCTCGCCCCATGCCAACCGCTGGCTGGCGCACATTCTCGACCATGTGCTGGGCGGCGATCATGGGCAGAGCTGCGGGCCGGTCCCGGCCTGGGACGTGGCCGCGCGGCCCGTGGTCTGGGACGATCCCGCACTCATGGCCGCGCGCCGGGCCATGGAAGCCACCATTGCCACGGGCACCAGCCACTTTCTGCTCTTCTGGCGCACGCCGTGGCTGCTGGGCTGGCGGCGCGGCATTCCAGGCGCGGGCATCAACACCCTGTACTCGTTCATCTGCGAGGCCATGGCCCATGAGCCGGACAACGCCACCCTGGCCTACTGGCGCGGCCAAGCAGCGGGGTTCGGCACCCTCGTCGGGCTCCTGGCCAGCGGCCTGTCCGGCTATCTCCTGGCCGAGCGGCTGTCCATGACCATGTTCCACTCGGCATCTGACGCCGTGTCCGTACATGGACTGCGGGAGCAGCGACGCGCCCTGTTCGGCCTGCCCCCGGAACCGGGCGGCATTTACGCCGACCTGGCCGCCACCCTGGAGGAACTCTGCTGGCGTCTTTCCCGGCCAGGCCAGGACCGCACCTGACCTGATCCGAAGTTGCCATGTGGCCGCCCGGTATGTTACGAAAAAACATCATACACCTGTGACACTTTTGCAATCAACAGGACCGCAAGTGACCAACACCGTCTGCCATACAGCCCCTGACCCGACCGGTTCGACCGGCACGGGTTTCGTGCGTTCGCCCGGCGCGTGTCCCGACATCGCGCCAGGCTGTCGCACGGGGGCGTGATGGCAGAACCCCGCGACGCCCAATTCCGGTTCGCCATGTCCGAGGACGGCATGAAGCTCGGTGTCAGCCGCTACTCTCCGCCGCAGGGCGGGGAAGGCCCCTCTGTGGCGCTGCTCAAGCGGCAGGTGGCCAAGGCCGGGGTGGGCCTGCCAGTGGACGAGGAAGCGGCCAGGGAAATCATCAGCGCCATCCAGCGCGATGAGGAAATCCGCCGTGTGGTGCTGGTGCGCGGCATTGAGGTGCAGGAGCCTTCCCACGCCTCTCTCGTGGCCCTGGGCAACCTGGAATATCCGGTGTTTCCCGGCGACAGGTTCGCGCGCAAGCACCCGCCGCAGCATGCCCGCGACGGCGAGACCATCGACGGACGCATCATCCATCCCAAGAAACATTTCGAGCCAGAGGACATCGAGGTGACTCTGGGCGACAACGTGGGCTTCGATCCCCTGACCAACTCCTATGTGTCCCGCGCCTGGGGCATGGCCAGGCTCAAGGAAACCACCATCTCGGTGGACCCGGTGACGCACATTTCCGAAGACTCGGTCTTGATCAAGGCCACCCTGCACCACCGGGATTTCAGGGGCCAGCCCGTGACCGCCGCCCGGCTGGAAAAGGAACTGCGCGACCTCGGCGTGGTCATCGACATCGACGTGGCTCGGCTCGAAGCGCTGCTCAAGCAGGCGCAGTCCCTGGGACGCCCCCTGACGGACCAGACCGTGGTCATGGGCAAACTCCCGGCGCCAGGGCACGACGGCTGGCTGGAACCGCTGGTCTCCACGCGCGAACTGGCAGGCACAGAGGACGAGGCCGGGAGGCTCAACTTCCGCGACCGGGGCACCTACCCGCATGTGGAGCCGGGACAGGCCATCGCCCGGCTGCACCACCCCACTTCGGGCAAGGGCGGCATCGACATCTACGGCAAGACCATCCCGGCCAGCTCGGGCAGGGATCTGACAGTCCGCCGGGGCGAAAACGTGGAGGTGCTGCTGGACGAGATCACCTTCACCTCCACGGCCAAGGGCGTCATGGTCATGGAGGGAACCACCCTCTCGGTCACCGATTGCCTGATCATCAACGACAACGTGGACCTCGCCACAGGCAACGTCACCCTGGAGCATGGCTCGGTCAAGATCCTCGGCTCGATCCACGCCGGATTCTCGGTTGCCGCGCCCAAGCACATCATCGTGGCCGGGTCCGTGGAGAGCGCCACCGTGCATGCGGGCGGCAACATCGAGGTCACGGGCGGCATCCTCATGCCCGACGGCGGATCTGTCCGGGCCGAGGGCACCATCTCCGCCGCCTACGCCACCAATGCCCGCATCAGCGCCGGCGGCGATGTGATCATAACCAACGACATCACCAACTCGGAGATCAGGGCCGAGGGGCGCCTCATCGGCACCCGCGGCAAGGGCCACGTGCAGGGCGGCAACATCGTCACCGGCAAGGGCATGGAGGTCAACGAACTCGGCTCCGAGCTGGGGGTGCGCACCACGGTGGCCGTGCAGATCGGCCACGACGGCGATGAAACCCTGCGCGCCGAGCGCAAGAAGCTCAAGGACTCCATCGGCAAGATCAACGACATCCTGGGCCACGACCCGGCCAGGGTCATCCTGGCCCGCACCAAGCCCGAAAAGCGCGCCGCCGTGGCCGAGATCCTCAGGCACCGGATAGCGTTGATCAAGCAGCGCAAGGCCGTGTCCGAAGAGCTCACCCAGAACGCCCTGGCCCGGCAGGAGGAGCTGGCCGGCATCAGAATCAGGGTCCACCGGCTGATCCATCCCGGCGTGGTCATCATCTTCGGCAACAAGAGCGTTGCGGTCTCAAAAAGGACCGAAGGCTCTACCATATCCCTGGACGCCAGGGCCGGAGAGATCGTATTCTCCTAGCCCGACTCCGGGCCTCGCGCCCTGGCTGACCCGGACTCGCCCAACCACCCCGATCGCGGGACAACCCCGACTGGGGACAACCCCTTTGCCAAGGAGGCACCATGACGAACGACACGGTATCAACCACTGTGGACAGGGGAGCCATCCTCAAGCGGTTCCTGGTGACCCTGGTGTGCATGATCTTCTTCGAGGTGACCGGATTCATCATCCAGCTGGCCGTGCTCTTCCAGTATGGCTATCTGCTGATAGCCAAAAAACGCAGCGAGCCGTTGCGCCGGTTCACCAACTCGCTCTCTCATTACGGCTACCGGCTCATGCGCTACAACACCCTCAACGACAACGCCCGGCCCTTCCCCTTTGCCCGGTTCCCTGAAGACGCCGAGTGCGAGGAGCCCGCCAAGCAGGTCCTCTTCAAGTGACCGTGCACAACAGCCACCGCTTCTTCTGCAACCGGGAGTGCCGGTACTTCCCCTGCCACAGGACGAGCAGGCCGGACGAATTCAACTGCCTCTTCTGCTTCTGCCCGCTCTACTTCCTCGACGACTGCGGCGGCAACTTCACGGTGCTTGAATCGGGCGTCAAGGATTGCACGGCCTGCATGGTCCCCCACACGCCCAAGGGGTATGACCACATCCTGACCCGGCTCAAGGAGCGATTCGACGCCATCAGAAAGAGCGCCGATGCAGGCCCGGACGCGGAGCAGAAAACGCGGGGGGAAGAGGCCGCGCGGGATGGCGTCAAGGGGCCCTGACCAGGAGTGCGCTCCCCCCGGCAGCCAGAAGCGCCTGTTACCCCTTGCGTGACGAGGCGTGGGTCAGATAACAGTCGATCTCCCGCACCAGCCGCTCGCGCTCGCGCGTCAGCAGCCGCTCGCAGGTCTCGAAGTCGAGATCGCGGTTCTGGAAGCGGGCCAGGGAGACGAAGCACTGCTTGATCCGGATCAGCTCCTCGTGCTGGTTCTCCCTCCAGAAGTGGTAGGCCAGGATTTTGGCTGCGCCCTTGATGGTGGCCTTGTCCCAAGGCAGGCTGGTCACGTCCAGGGGACAGTCGCGGCCATCCTCCACCAGCGGGAGCACACGGAGCATGACCTCTTTTGACCGCCTGAGCGAGGCCGGGCTGATGCGGTAGACCGTGACCTTGCGCCGTCCCTGAAACCACTTGAGCATGTACAGGGCGCAGGTCAGGGCAATCAGGCCCAGCCAGAAATTCGTGTCCATCAGGCACCCCCGCCGGTCGCAGGACCGCCGTCCCCTACGCACACCCGGTCAAGCCCCCGGACAATCCCCCCACACTCCAGGGCAAGCTCCTGCGCAAGCTGGCAGAAGGCCTCCATGCGCAGCAGTGTCTCCTCAGGGGGCAGGCAATCAAGGGAGCAGCACCGCCCGAACTCCTCATCACTCACGTTCTCGGCCCATTCCAGCAGGCCGTAGACAGTGTCCTTGACGGCCAGCAGCCTTTGGATGGTTTGCATGCGGTCCATGGCGGGTCATCCTTTGCGGGTCAGATAGGGTTTGAGGCTCAGGCGGTAGGCCGCGGGATCGGCGCACTCCAGAATTTCGAGATCCCTGTTGCCCAGGGCCTGGGCCGCGGCCAGATCCACCAGCTCGGCAGGGATGGGGTGCAGGTCCTCGTCGAGGATGATCTTGATCTTGGGCATCAGCGGCAGAGCCGGGTTGGACTCGTAGACCACGCCATAAAAGCCGGTGTTGAGCCTGACCAGACTGCCGGAGGGGAAGATGCCCAGGCACTTGATAAATCTCTGCACCTCAATGGGATCGAAATCCTGCTCGCGCATGCCGTACATGATGGCCAGAGCCTTGTTGGGCAGGATGGCGTCCTTGTAGGAGCGGTCGCTGGTCAGGGCGTCGTAGACATCGGCCAGGCTGATGATCCGGGCAAAGGGGGCGATGGTCTTCTTGGTCCGCCGCTCTGGGTAGCCTGAGCCGTTGTACTTCTCGTGGTGGTCGCGCACGGCTTCGAGGATGTCGTCGGCCACCTCCTGCTGGCGGGCCAGGATGTCGCATCCATACTCCGGGTGCCGCTTGATCTCCTCGAACTCGCTCTCGGTGAGCCGGGCGCGCTTGTTGATGATCCGGGCGGGCACCGCGGTCTTGCCCAGGTCGTGCATCATCCCGGCCAGTCCGAGCCTGACCAGCTCGTCGCGCGGCAGCCCCAGATACTCGCCAAAAACCACGGAGATGGCGGCCACGTTGATGCAGTGGGCGTAGGTGTACTCGTCGTAGTCCGAGAGCTTGGAGAGACACAGCAGGGTGTCGGGGTTGTGGATGGCGGAATCGACGATGGCGTCCACGGTCTCCACCGAGGCCTCAAAGTCCACCTTGCGCCCGAGCTTGACATCATGGATGATCCGCTTGGCGTGGTGCATGGCCTTGGAGTAGACGACCTCGGCCACCTGCATGGCCTGCTCGAAAGGCACCCTGGGCTTGGGCGGCGCGTCCTGCGTCGGCCCGGTCAGGAGGGTGTCGAGGGTCGCGCCGGATTCGTCCGGGCCGTCCACCTGGATAAAGGCGTGCAGGTAGCCGTCGGCGCTGATGCGCTCGATCTGCTTGCGCGACTGGAGAACGCCCGGCTTGGAATAGAGAAAGGGCAGATGCTCCCAGATCTCGCTTGAGAGCTTGACCACATGCATCCCGGGCTGCAATTCTTCAACCGGAACCTTCCTGATCATGCGGCGCGTCCCCGGCTCAGGCCAGACCCAGCAGTGCGGGTCGAGTCATGATGTCATGGAATTTCAAGGTCATCCCGGCCTCCCTGTCGCGTTGGCAATGGCGTTCCAGTTCTTTGGCCCACAATCTTCACTGTACCTATACCGCGTTCAAAGCCGTCTTGTCGATACCCTCTTCCGGGAAGGCCAATGAGAGTCGGCTCAAAAGACCACGGCCTCGAACCAGAGGATGGTGGTGGCCGGTTCGCGCCACGCGTCGCGCGGCAGCCCGGCCTTGACGCAGGTCTGATCCAGGAAGGTCTCGCGGTCCCAGCGCCACTCCACGGGCACCTGGGGCAGGAGCAGCCCAGAGTGACCGTCGCGCGACATGATCAACCCGTGACGGCCCACCTCCACCAGCTCCGGGTCCGGGCAGGACTCGATGGGGCCGAGAATGGAGATTTCATACTCCATGGCCTCGAACTCGCCGGGCGTGAGCGGCGGAAAGCGCGGGTCCTCGAAGGCGGCGGACCGGGCCATGTCCCACACGGTGCGATACAGCTCGCCCGTGCCCCGGACATTGCCGATGCAGCCGCGCAGCGAGCCGCCGAGCTTGAGGGTGACAAAGGCACCCAGATGCTCGCGCAGGGTCCGGGTGGGAGGTTCGGGCGGGCCGGACGGCGCACCCGCCGGACTGAGCCGCGAAGCGATGGACAACTGGACCAGTTCGCGCAGATAGGTCTTCTCCTCGTCGGCCAGGGCAAATCCAAACTCTTTTGCCATCATTCCCCCTTGTGTGCCCTTGCGGGCGGTACCAGCATCATCCCGGCCAGGCCGAGCACGAACAACACGATGACCGAGGCCATACCCACGCGCTGGCTGCCCGAGGCCAGGGTCAGCCAGCCCACCAGAAGCGGCCCCAGGAACGAGGTCAGCTTGCCGGACAGGGCGAACAGGCCGAACATCTCGCCGCGCACCGCCTCCGGGGCCACCCGCGCCAGGTACGACCGGCTCGATGCCTGGACCGGGCCCACGAAGATGCCGAGGGACAGGCCGAAAATCCAGAACAGGGTCTGACTCTCGACCAGCAGGATGAGCACACCCGGCACGATCAACCCGATGAGGGAGACGATGATGGTCCTGCGCGGCCCGGCACGGTCATCAAGCCAGGCAAAGGCCGCCGCGCCCAGTCCGGCGGTGACGTTGAGCCCGATGCCAAAGACGATGATCTGGCTCGGACCCATGCCGAACGTTCCGGCTGCATAGATGCCGCCAAAGGCGAACATGGTGGTCATGCCATCGTTGTAGAGCATGCGCGCCAGCAGGAACACGGCGATGTCGCGATAGTCGCGCACGCGGCGCAGGGAGTTGCGCAGCTGGGCCGCTCCCTCGGCCACGGCCCGGCCAAGGGCGATCCCCCTGGACGGCGCGTCCGGGCAGAGCAGGAACAGGGGCAGGCAGAAAACCAGATACCACAGGGCCGTCAGGGGCATCACCGCGCGCACATGCTCACTCTCGGCCCGCGGCAGGTCGAACCAGGCGTTGGGCTCCACAAAACCGTACAGGGCGATGACCAGCAGCACCACCCCCCCCGCGTAGCCCAGCCCCCACCCCCAGCCGGACCAGCGGCCCAGGGTTCGCTCATCGGCCAGCCCCGGCAGCATGGCGTTGTAAAAAATCATGGCGTATTCCGAGCCGATGGTGCCCAGTCCGGCCAGGACCAGCCCAAGCCAAACAAAGGACGGATCGGGCCGCACGAACCAGAGGCAGGCCGTGGCCGCGATGCACAGCCCGCTGAACGCCGCGAGCCATGGCTTGCGCCGCCCGCTGCGGTCGGCCACCGCGCCCAGCAGCGGCCCGCCAAGGCCGATGACCAGCCCGGCTGCGCCCATCATGTTCCCCCACAGGGCGGTGCCCACGGTCTCGTTTTCGGCCACGGCCCGGGCAAAAAAAGCGGCGAAGACAAAGGTCTGGACCAGGGCGGCGAAGCCGGAATTGGCCCAGTCGTAGAAGGCCCAGGCCCACAGGGAGCGGGTCGAGCCGGGCAGCGGCCCTGTCGCCGCGGTTCCTGTCGCCGGCCCTGTCGCCGGCCCTGTCGCCGCGGTTCCGACCGCAGGGCGTGGCGTGAATGGATGCGGAGTCGGCATGATGCGTGGCTGTCCGTCGGGATGCGCTGGCGTCTAGGCTTCCCCGGCGGGGTCGCCGGGCACGCCATGCCCGTCAAGCGGCCCACTCTTGCAGGCGTTGACGAACGAGGCGGCCAGCTCCGGGCTGCTGCCAAAATGGAGATGGACATATGAGCCGAGCGTGTTGGCGTGCAGGAATCCCTCTGCCGCGTCGATGCGCCCCTTGCGCCCGGTCATGGTGTAGACGGGCCGCATCAGGACAGGATCGAACCCCTCCTTGATGAACGAGTAGTGGAATTCGTGGCCCCGCGCAACAACGCCGGCAGGGCCAAGCACCGTATCCTCGCTGATGGCTATCTCGCGATAGCCCAGGGCGCGGGCCTTTTCGTCCATGTCGGCGCGCACGGGGAAGACACCGGCCATGGCGTAGCGGCCCCGCCCGGTGACGATGTCGTTCATCAGGTACATGAAGCCGCCGCACTCG
Source organism: Pseudodesulfovibrio aespoeensis Aspo-2 (assembly GCF_000176915.2). Taxonomy (NCBI): domain Bacteria; kingdom Pseudomonadati; phylum Thermodesulfobacteriota; class Desulfovibrionia; order Desulfovibrionales; family Desulfovibrionaceae; genus Pseudodesulfovibrio; species Pseudodesulfovibrio aespoeensis. The sequence continues at coordinate 813,018 of NC_014844.1, read as the reverse complement.
GCGTAGACCGGATGCCCCAGATCGCAGAATTCCTTGATCTCCCTGCGCAGCCGGGTGTTCTGCCCCAGTTCGAAGGCGGAGAGCTCTGGATAGCCGCCGCCCAGGTAGAGCCCCTGGACGCCGGGAGGCAGGTGCGTGTCGCTCAGGGGCGAGAACTCCACCAGTCTGGCCCCGGCCTCGCGCAGCAGGCGCAGGTTCTCCTCGTAGTAGAAGCAGAACGCCGCGTCGCGGGCCACGCCGATGGTCACGCTGCCAAGCTCCGGCACCGGCTCGAACGGGGCCACGGCCTCGACATCGGGCAGGCGGTCGAGCACGTCGTCCAGGTCCATGCCGGACTCGATCCACCCGGCCAGCCGCTGATAGCGGTCAGCCCCCGCGCCGTCGTCCTCGGCGGTGACCAGCCCCAGGTGGCGCGAGGGCACGGCAATGGACCCGTCGCGCCTGAGGCAGCCCAACACCGGAATACCCGGCAGCAGGGACATGGCCTCCATGAGCAGCTCGGCATGGGAGTCGCTCCCCACCTGATTGAAAATCACGCCCGCGATGTTCACCGCCGGGTCGAAACGGGCATAGCCAGAGACCATGGCTGCGGCGGACCGGGCCATGGACCGGGCGTCCACCACCAGGATGACGGGCAGGCCGAGCATCTTGGCGATCTGGGCCGTGGAGCCGTCCTCGCCAGTGCCGGAAATGCCGTCGAACAGTCCCATCACCCCTTCGACCACGGCAACATCGCACCAGGCGGCGTAGCGGTTGAAGATGTCCGCATTGGTCTCGCGCGAGAGCATCCAGCCGTCAAGGTTGTGGCTGGACACGGGCCTGCCCTCACGGGCGCAGGCCAGGGCGTGGTGACCGGGATCGATGAAGTCCGGCCCGCACTTGAAGGGCTGGACGCGCAGGCCACGTCGCGCGAGCAGGGCCATGATTCCGAGCGAAACCGAGGTCTTGCCGCACCCGCTGTGCGTCCCGGCGATGATGAAGGCCTTGATCGTGGCCACGCTCTCTCCCCAGAGTGACGCCGGGGAAACCCCCTACGCCAGCCCCTTTCTGGTCATGTAGTCAAGCATCTTGCGGCCCTCGTCGTGACCGTTGTCCAATTCGAGACACCGCGTCACGCCCTCCAGGGCCTTGGCAAAGTCGCCGCGCTCGAAATGGGCGCGGGCGAGGTTGTACCAGAGGTTTTCGTCGTCGTCGGACAACGACAGGGCGCGGCGGTAATAGTCCACGGCCTGGCCAAAGAGCTTTTTCTTGCGCAATTCGATGCCGTATTCGTTGAACAGGTGCTTGTGCTCGTCGGCAAAGGCGGAGTCGATGCCCAGGATGCGCTCGAAGACCTGCTTGGCCTTGTCCGTCTCGTCGCGGGCCAGCAGGCACAGGCCGATGCCGAAGTTGGCGCGCACGTTCTGCTCGTCGAGGTTGAGGGCGTTGGCGTACTCGTACTCCGCCGTAAACGTCTCGCCGCGCTTGCGAAACTTGTCGCCGCGGGCCACTGCCTTCTGGACCTGGCGCAGGTTGCCCACCACCTCCTTGAAAAGCTGGGGCATGGGCAGGTAGTCGGCCAGCAGTTGTTCCTTGGTGATCTGCTCGGTGGGGCCAAAAGGGACATTCTTCTGATTGAGCCCCTGCAACTCGATGGTCGATTCGTCCATCTGCCGGGCGTAGTACAAAGCGGTCTGGCTGACCCGCTTGGCCGTGGCCCCGGTGCCTATCCTGGCCATGCGTTCGATGGAGAAAACGCCCTCTATGAGTCCTTCCTGGGTGGGTATGGTCATGGCTCGTCGCTCGTCGTTGTTGTTGGGCAGACTTTCATAAGCCGCAGGGCGACCATACACCGGATTGGCCGCGAAGAGAAGGACTTCACCGCCGGATGGCCCGACGAAATCAGGAGCCGATGGAGCCGCCCGCCAGCAGCTCGTCCACCTCGGTCGCCGAGAGCGGCCTGTAGAAGAGGAACCCCTGGACATAGCGGCACCCTTCGTTCTCGAGGAAGGCGAGCTGAGCCGGGGTCTCCACGCCCTCGGCCACGATCTTGAGCCCCAGGGACTCTCCCAGGGAAAAGACCGTGCGCACGATGGCCTGGCTGTCCAGGTTGCCCTCCACGCCGTCGATGAACGAGCGGTCCACCTTGACCACGTCGATGGGGAAACGTTGCAGGTAGGACAGGGATGAGTAGCCGGTGCCGAAATCGTCGATGCACACCTTGGCCCCGAGGGACTTGAGCTGCTTGAGCACCTCCTCGGCCACTGCCGGGTTGTCCATGAGCGCGCTCTCGGTGATTTCGATGTTGAGCGCCTGGGGATTCAGGCCGGAGTCGTCCAGGGCGCGCGTCACCTGACTGAGCAGCATGGGCTGGCCAAAGTGCTTGCCGGAGATGTTGATGTTCAGCGTCAACAGCTCGCCCATCAGGTGCCCGAAGGTGGTCTGCCACAGCTTGACCTGGGCGCAGGCGGCCACCAGCACGAAATTGTCTATGGCATAGATGAGGCCGGTATCCTCGGCCAGGGAGATGAAATCGCCGGGCAGGATGACGCCGTGCTCCGGATGCCGCCACCGGACCAACGCCTCGAACCCGCACACCCGGCGCGTGTCGAGGCAGACGATGGGCTGGTAGGCCACCTCGAACTCGCGCAGATCCACGGCCCGGCGCAGGTCCGTCTCCAGGGCCATGAGCCGCAGGGCCTGATCGTGCATCTTCTGGTTGAAGACCTTGAAGCGGGACTTGCCGTGCTCCTTGGCCCGGTACATGGCCGTATCCGCATCGCGCAGCAGCGCCTCGGGCCGGTCATAGCCGTCGGTCTTGAGCACGATGCCCAGCGAGGCCGAGGTGAAAACCTCGTTGCCGTTGATGGTGAAGGGCTGGCGCACGCCGTCGAGAATGCGCCGCGCAATGGCGATGGCGTCTCTGGACGCTGATATCTCCTCGATCAGGATGGCGAACTCGTCGCCGCCGAACCGGGCGATGGTGTCCACGGACCGGCCACACTTCTCCAGCACGCGGGCCACGCTGCGCAACAGTTCATCGCCCGTCTCGTGCCCCAGGGAGTCGTTGATGACCTTGAACCGGTCAAGGTCCATGTAGATGACCGCGAACAGGTGCCTGCGCCGCCGACCGCGCTCCATGGCCATGCGCAGGTGGTCCAGGAACAGGGCGCGGTTGGGCAGGCCGGTGAGCGGATCGTGAAACGCCTGCCGCTTGAGCTGGTCCTCTGCCTTCTTGCGCAGGGTGATGTCCTCCACCGAGCCCTCGTAGCACATGACAGAGCCGTCGGCGTCGGTGATGCGCCGGGCGTTCTCGGATATCCAGATGATGCGGCCATCGCGCCGCCGTACCTTGGAGACGAAATTCTTGACCTCCCCGGTCTCCTCGATCAGGCGCAGGAACTCCTTGCGCCGACCCGGCTCCAGGTACATCTGGGTGCCGATGTCATAGACCGAGCCCATCATCTCGTCGGCGGACTTGAAGCCGAGGATGCGCGCCAGCGACGGATTGGCGCTCAGGAAACGGCCACTGGGCGAGGTCTGGTAGATGCCCTCAAGGGCGTTCTCGAAGATGGTCCGGTATTTCTTCTCGGCCTTGCGCAGGGCGTCGCCGATGACCTTGCGCTCGGCAATCTCGATCTTGAGCTGGGTGTTGGCCCGCAACAGCTCGCTGGTGCGCTCGTCCACCTTCTGGCGCAAGGCGTCGCGCGCCTCCTGCAACTCCTGGGTCTTGCTGCGCACCCGGTCCTCGAGGTTGCCCACCAACTCGGCTATATGCCTGGCCATGGAGCGCATGGCCCTGGCCAGCTGGCCCACCTCGTCGCGGGAGTTAATCTCGGGAACGCTGTCGAAATCCTTGGCCGCCACCCGGCCCGCATACTCGGCCAGCAGGTTGAGCGGCTTGGAAATGTTGAGGATGAAGACAAAGGCCACGAGCAGGCTGGCCCCGAACAGGACAAGGGTGACCAGTTGCTGCTCCAGCACCGCCTCCCGGATGTGTCTGGCGATGATTTCGGAATCCATGCCGATGTGGACCGACCCGGCCAGCCCGGCGAGGATGGGCCTTGAGACATGGAGATACCGGTTGTCGCCGTAGACGATGTCGCGCAGCACAACCTCGTCACCGGGCAGCTGTGCGGTCCCGGCCACCAGGGCGCGCACCACCTTGGGCACGTCAGGGACAAAGGTATGGGCCATGATTTCGCCGCGCTCATCGGCCACCAGCACGTAGGAAACCCCGGCGATGCGCTGGTAGCGGTCAATGCGCGCCTGCACGCCGCCTGCATCCTGACTGAGAATGGTGACGATGTCAGACTCGGCCACGCTGTCGGCCAGGGCCAGGGCCTTGGACTCGTGCTCGCGCGTCATCTCCCGCTTGAGCCGGTTGCCAAAGGTCACGGACGTGACCAGGGAGATCAGTCCGAAGATGACCACCATGAACAACAGCGGCTTGAGGAAGAGCTTTGGCGCTTTCATCGGCTCCATTCCGCCCAGTCGCGGATGGGCTGAAAATGGCCGCCCGCCACGGTGGTGAAGTACACGGCATCCAGCCCCTGTCGGCGACCAGGGCCGAAACTGACGTTGACGCCGATGCCCAGGTCCATGTCAACGATGGAGTCCATGACCTCAGGAATGCGCTCGCGCCTCGGGTCGTCGGCCATCCGCCTGACCATCTCCCCCAGCATGATCCCGTTGAGGAACCCCTCGAAGCTGACGTAGCTGAACCGGCGCGGGCTGTAGCCCTGGCCAGCCACCTGACCGGTGCCCTTGTAGTTGTCCATCAACTCCCGGTAGAAGCGCACGCCACTGAGGGTGAGGTCTTCGTAACACGGAACCACCTGGGAACAGATGAGTTTTTCCGTATATTTGCGGCCAGACCTGCGCTCCTCCAGGGTCAACAGTTCGAGCATCTTGTCGCTGTCGGAAAACGACAGCCCGGCCACGGGCAGATCGTGTCCGGCGTTGCGCATGTCGCGGATAAACGCTGCCTGGGAGGCATAGGTGCCAACACAGATGATCGCGTCCGGCCCGGCCTCCATGAGATGCGCCACTTCGGAGGTGAAGTCCTGCTCGTAGGTTGCGCCCCGGCGATAGGCGGCCTCGGCCACCACCTGCTCGCCCTGCCGCCTGAGGGCGCGGCGAACGCCGTCCCAGCCGGTCCGCCCGTAGGCGTCGTTCTGATAGAAGACTGCGATGCGCCTGCGGCCCACCTTGAGCAGATTGTCCACCAGCCCCGCCGTCTCCTCGAAATAGGACGCGCGCAAGGTATAGACGTATTCCCCAAAGGGCTCTGTGCGCATGGGCTGCGCCCCGGTCAGGGGAAAAAGCAGAAAGGTGTGCCGCGCGCTGAATTTCTGAAGCAGTGGCAGAATGTGCGCGGTGGTCGGCGTTCCCACATACGAGAACAGGGCAAAGACATCCTCCTCCTCAATGAACCGGACCGTGTTCTCGAAACAGGGCAGCGGATTGTATCCGTCGTTGGCGGGCAGCACCTTGATGGTCCACCCCGAAGCGCCGCCGTTCGCGTTGAAGTGCTCGATGTAGGCCATAAGTCCCCGGTAAAATTCGATACCCATTTCACCGTTGGCCCCGGTAAAGGCGGCGGACATGCCAAAGACCAGCTCCCCCGGCTCCCCTGGCTCCCCCGAATGCGACGAGCGGGTCGGCAGCATGCAGCTGACGAACAGGATGACTGCCCCAGCAATACACAGGCGTTTTATTATTTCCAGCACAGCAAAGCCATGCCACTCCTGCAACAAAAGTGCAACAGACCTTTTCTCGAAACCAGCCGCCCCGACAGCCGCCGGCAGCGGCCCAGTGACAAAGAGTTGCGGACGGGAACAACGCGTCATCCGGCCAGGGGTCGGCCTGCATGAGCAGAAAAGATGCGGAGAACGCGGAGAATGCGGAGAAAACGGAGAATGCGGAGGAAAATCAAAAAACGTCGATGAACCGGCAGTCCATGTCCCCCTGGTCGGAGACAGTGATCTCGGCCATGGAGCCGACCTCGCCCAGGGAGCCGGGATTGACCACCCGGACACCCTCGACCAGGGACCAGTCACGACAATGGGTATGGCCGTAGCAGATCAGGTCGCAGCCCGGCCCAAACGCCTGGACAACGGTCACGGGCACCAGCGAACGAGCGCCCCAGCCATGGGCCACGCCCACGGTCAAAGGCCCGACTGAGGCGGTGACCATGGGCTCCAGCTGGCCGACGAGGTTGGGGTCCCAGTCGCAGTTGCCGCGCACGCAGATGAACCGGTCGTGGCGCATGAAATAGGACCATGTCTGAAAGGAGGTGATGTCGCCGCAGTGAATGAGCACGTCGGCAGGACCGAGCCACTGCTCGTAGACACGGTCAAGCCACCCAGGCAGGTCGCCCATGTGGGTGTCGGATATGACCGCGATCTTCATGGGGAATTCAGGCTATTCCTTGACCTTCTTGGCCCGGAAGCGGACATAGGCATCGCGCACGGCGGCGTACTTGTCGATGGCTCCATCGGTGATGGTCTCGTACTCGTTGCCGCGCAGTTCGAGGGAGAGCTGGTTGACGTTCTTGTAGGCGCGAACGGCAACGAACTCGATAAAGGTCAGGTCGCAGTAGGTGAGCGGATCAAGCAGGGTGTCGCCCACCCAGCCCACGGACTCGCGGATGGAGCTGGGGCCGAGGAAGGGCCAGACGAGATAGACGCCGTGTCCGAGGCCGGTCTTGCCCAGGGTCTGGCCAAAGCCGTCTGCCGTGGGGCGCTCCGGCTCCCAGTTGCGCTTCATGCCGGAGGCGACGTCGGCAAAGCCGAGCAGGCCCCAGCTGGTGTTGGCGATGAACTTGGAGGTTTCCATGTAGGCCGCATCGAACTTGCCCTGAAAGACATTGTTCACGAAGCGGACAGGGAAGAGCATGTTGGTGAAGAAATTCCTGACCCACTGACGCGGCTTGGCCGGGATGGCCCAGGCATAGCCGGTGGCCACGGGCTTGAACACCCCGTGGTACATGGCGTCGTTGAAGCTGAACCAGACCATGTTCCACCCCTTGAAGGGGTCGGCGATGAGGTCTTCGGTATCGGCGTACTCGTCAAAATCGTCAACGTCGTCTTCCGCCACCGCGTTCTTGGCGTCAGCCGCAGCCCCGTGGCCTTTCATGTCGGAAAACTGGGCCACCTCAACAGTCCCGTCGGGCTGCGCAGCATCGGAAGCGAAAACGGACCCAGCCCCCATCAGGAGGAGGGCCGCCAGTAAAAGACAGACTGCGATCCTTGCGGTCATGATTCTTGTCATCCTTTCTGCGGCGCGGCCACGGTCTCGGACCCGTCTTCCTGGCCACGGTCCAATTTCTCAATCCGTTCGTGTATCAGTTTCAACAGGTCCTCGGGCGTTCCGCTGCTCAGCACCTGAGAGAATTGGCTTCGATAGTTCGCCACCAGACTCACGCCCTCGGCAACGACATCGTATATCATCCATAGTTCTTGAACGATTCTCAACCGAAATTCAACTATTATTTTCTTGTCCTTGTCGACAAGTTCGGTGAATACCTTGGCCCGGTTGCCCTCGATCTGCTCCCCGGTGTAGTTGACATCCTGCCCGCCGTAGGCAGGGATGTTCTTGAGATAGGACCGCTCCAGCAGCTGGATGAACGCCTCGGTCATGTCATCCTGCATCTTGGGCGACATGGTGGTCCAGGGCTTGCCCACGGCGTACATGGTCACAAGCTTGAAATCGATGAACTTCTCGGCGGCTGTCCGCAGTTCCGCAATGGTCTGGTCGTGCTGCGCCGGATCCTTGGCCTTGGGGTCGCTGAGGATCACGATGAGCTGGTCCACGCCATCCTTGACCCGCTGGGTGGGGGTCTGACCGGACCCGGAATACGCCGGGACCGCCAGAAGGCACACAAAGATCATCGAAAGAACCAGTCGTTTGAACACCATATATCTCCGTCCTGTTCCCATAATTACGCGTTTAAACCTTGCCAAAGGCGAATTTGCTGATCAGATCCTCAAGGTCGATGGCGGGATTGGTGTCGAACAGGGTGTCATCCGGCTTGACCGGATCACCCACACCGCCCGGGGCGATCTTGATGTACTTGTCGCCGATGAGTCCGTTGGTCTTGACCGAGACGATGGCGTCGTCGGTCAGTGCCACCTGTTTCTCGATCATCATGCTCACGCGGGCCACGCCCTTGTCCTGATCCAGGGTGATGGTCTTGACAAAGCCTATGTCCACCCCGAACATCTGCACCGGCGCGTTGGCCTTCAGGCCTGAAACATCAGAGAAATTAGCGTGGAGGGAATAATACTTGTCCGTGAAGAGCTGGACCTTGCCCAGCTTGACGCTCATATAGCCCACGGCGATCAGCCCGACGAGAACGAAGAGCCCAACGGCGGTTTCCTTTTTCAGCTTGAACATCGTCCATCCTTTCGGCCTGTGGCTTTTGCGCCCAGCATGTCGGCGCAATTGAGTTTCATCATGTCCTGGCTGATGGGCGGCAGGGTCAGCCCGGAGGCATCGCGCTCGCCGGGCGAGCGGTCGAGAAATCGGCGCAGGTAGGGATCGTTGGTGGCGTCCAGCTCCTCGATGGTTCCCTGGAAGAGGCACCGCTGCTCGCCAAGGACCACCACAAAATCAGCCAGGGCGTGCATGCTCCGCAAATCGTGGGTGACCACGACCATGGTCATGTCGAACTGGCACATCATCTCCAGCATCAACTGGTCAAGCTCCGCCGACATGACCGGATCCAGGCCCGAGGTCGGCTCGTCGCAAAACAGCATCTGCGGGTCCATGACCAGCGCCCTGGCCAGCCCGGCGCGCTTGCGCATGCCGCCCGAAAGCTCGTTGGGGAACAGCTCCATCGCGTGATCCAGCCCGACCGTGGCCAGCCGGTCCCGCACGATCTGCATGATCTCGTCCTCGCCAAGCCGGGTGTGCTCGCGCAGCGGCAGGGCGATGTTGTCCTTGAGCCTCAGCGAGCCGAGCAGCGCCCCATCCTGGAAGAGCACACCCGTACGCTGGCGGATGCACCGCTGCTCGCGGTTGGAAAGCATGCTCAGATCGTGTTCGCCGATGAACACCCTGCCTCCCTTGGAGGGCAGGAGCTTGAGGATGTGCTTGATCAGCGTGGACTTGCCGGAGCCGGAACCGCCCACGACCATGGAGAGCTTGCCGCCCGGAAATACGATGTCGAGATTCTCGGCCACGACCTTGCTGCCGTACCCTATGGTCAGCCCCTCAAGGCGGATGCTCGGTGCGCTGCTCATAATCCCGGCCCTACCAGAGAAGCGACGTGAGGACATAGTCCGCCGCCAGGATGATCACGCAGGACTTGACCACCGCGTTGGTCGTGGACTGGCTCACGCCTTCGGGGCCTGCGTGGCCCGAACGGGTGTGGGTGTAGTATCCCTCGAAGCAGCAGATGGTGCAGACCAGCACGGCAAAGACCATCGACTTGATGAACCCGCCCTGAATGTCGCTCCAATCCAGAGAACCCTGGACCCTGGCCCAGTACACGCCCTCGTTGGCCCCCAGCAGCTTGACGCCGGTGAGCCAGCCGCCCCACAGGGCGATGAGGTTGAAGAAGGCGTTGAGAATGGGAAAGCTGATCAGGCAGGCGGCCATCTTGGGGGCCACCAGATAACGCATGGGATTGATGCCCATGATGGTCAGGGCGTCGATCTGCTCGGAGATGCGCATGACCCCGATCTCGGCGGTCATGGCTGATCCGGCCCGGCCCGTGAGCATGATGGCCGCCAGCACCGGGGCCAGCTCGCGGACCATGGACAGGGCCACGCCCGTGCCCAGAAACCCGTCCGCCCCGAAGACCGACAGGGCGTAATAGAGCTGCATGCCCATGACCATGCCGGTGAAAAGTCCGATGAGGGCGATGACCGTGACCGACTGGACGCCGATGAAATATATCTGGCGGACCGTCTTGGAGAACTGACCCCACCCGGCGAACATGAGCGCAACGGCACTCAGGAAGAACAGGAACATTCCTCCCAGCTCATCCAGCACCCGCCCGAACATCCTGCCGGGAATCGCGATGGAAAACGGTTCGCCTTGCGCCTTTTCGGCCATATACGGCTCCACCCCCGGAACGCCCGGATTCGGACGGTCCATTCCGTGTCATTCTATAGATTCCGGGCAGATCCTTCAAGCAATCCACCCGGACCACCCCCGGGAAAAGAAACAAGAAAATGCAATTCAGGGTCTCTACCCAAAAATAAAGAAAACAGCAAGGTCATTAGAAAGACTGTACGCAAATCGAGAAACCGTTCAAATTTCCATCATTTTCCGCTGGTTTTGCCGTTCTTGCGCGACCACCAGGAGGGGTCCGGCCCCAGGAACCACCAGTCCTTGTGGTCGGTCACGGCGATGGTGTCGGCCAGCTCGCGGCCCCACTGGGTGCGCACCCGCTGGAGCGCTGTTTCGAGCCACTTGGCGGCATAGGCGTTGCCCAGATCCGCCTCCTCCTTGAGATTGAGGATGAAATCGAGCTGGTCCGCGTCCTGGGCCAGCCTGGCTTCGAGGGTCGCGGTCTCCTCTAACTCCTTCCAATAGCCAAGGATATCCTCCTCCAGCCCGGTGCCCTTGACCGCGTGCTCCAGGGCCAGGGTGCGCGTCGAGGAGTTGTAGATGCGGTTGACGTAGTTGAAATCGCCGGTGCGCGCCTCGTGCAGATCGTGGAACAGGCACAGGTAGGTGGTCCGGGCCACGTCCGCCCCGGCCATCCGGGCCAGCACATGCCCGATGACAGTGGTGCGGAACGAGTGCTCGGCCACTGTCTCGCTGCCTGTGCCCAGAAACTGGTAACCCGTGCGCGGGGTCTTCCTGAGCATGCCGCACTCGAAAAAAAAATCCGCCAGCCTCGTCAGCCTGTCGCGTCCGTCCATGTCCGCCATGAGCACTCTCCCCTGCCCCCCTACGAGCGGTAGTCCGCGTTGATGGACACATAGTCCCGGCTCAGGTCAGAGGCCAGGAGCAGGGAACTGCCCGGCCCGTCGCCCACGTTGATGTGGATGACGATGTCGCGCTCCTTCATGATCGGTTTCAGCAGCCCGTCCATGTCGCCCGGTTCGGGCGTGCCGTTGCGGAACACGAGGATGCCGCCGATCTTGAGCACCAGGTCGTCGGGGTTGAACTCGGCTCCGGAGTAGCCCGCGGCGCAGATGATACGGCCCCAGTTGGGGTCCGAGCCGAAGAGCGCGGTCTTGACCAGAGGCGAGTTGCCCACGGCCCTGGCCACCTTCTCGGCATCACCGTCGCTCCTTGCTCCGGACACCTGGATGAAGGCCACCTTGGTGCCGCCCTCGGCGTCCATTACTATTTTATAGGCCAGTTCCTCAAGCACGGCCAGCAGATGCTTGCGCAAGGTGACGTAGTCGTCCTCGCTCTCGATGGCCACCCCGGACGCGCCGTTGGCCAGGGCCATAACGCAGTCGTTGGTGGACATGTCGCCGTCCACCGTGATCCGGTTGATGGTCAGGTTGACGCAGTCGGCCAGCATGGTCTGCCACGCCTCGGTCGAGATGTCCGCGTCGCAGAGGATGAAGCTGAGCATGGTGGCCATGTTCGGGCTGATCATGCCCGCGCCCTTGCACATGCCGAGCAGGCGGACCTCGCCCGACGGCATCTCGAAACTGGCGTGGGCCAGCTTGTGCACAGTGTCGGTGGTCATGATGGCCCGGGCCACCAATTCAGCCGTGCCGGTCTCAAGGCTTTTGACCAGGGCGGGCATGGCCGCCTCCCACTTGCTCAGATCGAACTGCGCGCCGATGACGCCGGTTGAGGCGGGCAGCAGCTCGTCCGCCGGGACGCCCAGCGCCCTGGCGACCATGTTCAGGGTCTCGCGGCAATTGGCGCGGCCCTGGTCGCCGGTGCAGGCGTTGGCCTGGCCCGAGTTGACGAGAAAGCCGCTCATCTTCCGACCATCGGCCAGCATCTCGCGGCATTGCAGGACCGGGGCGGCCTTGAACTTGTTGGTGGTGAACACGCCCGCGGCCACAGCCGGAACGTCGCTGACAATGGCCCCCAGGTCGTACTTGCCGACCTTCTTGAATCCCGCCTGGGCGGCGGCGAACCTGTATCCCTTGGGTATATGCATGGCTGGTCTCCAATGATGTCGTGATCGCGGGCCTCGATGCCCGCCAAGACCCAATGCCTTACCCCAGAGCGACCCGCCTGAAAAGGAGAAACTGGGTTGCCCGTCAGAGCACTGCCGCAAGCCCATGAAAAAGGGCCGCCCCGTCGCCGGGGCGGCCCTCAGCCGATCAGCCGGGCAGGCTATTTTTCGAGTTCCTTGATCAGCCACTCCTTGATGTAGGGCGGCAGTTCGAGGATGCCCTTGATGCCCTTGATATCGTCGTGCAGCTCCTGGACCAGCGTGGGCGGGAGCTTCTTGGCACACAGGATGGTGGAGCCGTAGTTGTCCATGCGCATGAGCACCACCCTGGGTTCCTCCCAGGTGTCCACGGCGAAATAGATGGAATACTCGCCGCTTTTGGTCACGGGGGTGCGCATGGCGTCGCGGTAGTTGTTGTTGCCCCACTCCAGGTACAGGGTGACGGCGTCCTCGTGGATCATGTCCCAGTTGACTTCGTTGAGCCATTGCTCGCAGGCGTTGGTGTCGTCGCTCATGAATTCCTCCGAATGAATTTGGGTCACTGTATCATACCATCCGCGGCCCTACCCGTCCACGGTTTTGCCCGGCCTGACTGTCGGCTTGTCGCCTAGGGATCTATGCCCCCCTCCCTGTTCTCGGCCACCACGCGGGCCAGATAGCCAAAGCCAATGAACAGGGCCAGCACGGCCAGATCGCGGGTCCACAACGCCCAGACAAGGAGACAGCCAAGGAGCAGGACAAAGCCGAACCACACCCATTTGCCAAAGGACCAGGGCAGGGCCGACCAATTCCTCTCCCATTCCACAAAGGCGTGCACGAATGCGCGCCACCGCCCCTGGGGCATGTCGGGCAGCGACAACTCCAAGAACCCGACACCGAACAGGATCAGGCTGGTGGCAAAAAGCAGAAAGCTGTGCAGCAGGAGCGTCAGCCCGAAACACAGGACTGCGACGAACTGAACCGTGAAATTCCACGGCCTGCGGTGGCGCTCAAGGGCCAGATCGAATATCTCGGACGGGGTGACGGGCATGGTCTCTCCTGCGCCACCATACGGACGAGACGGGAAGGATTGCAACCATTGCCCGTATTTTGTAGAACCCGGAGCGTACACGCTGCCAACAACCCGCCCCAAAGAGCTCCACGGAGGATGCCCATGGACAGCCGCCTTGTTTCCCTTGCCGTGTCCGAACTCGGCGAATGCCTGCGCGTTCACGACAACATGCTGGCCACTGCCGAGTCGTGCACTGGCGGCCTGCTGGCCAGCACCCTGACCGACACGCCCGGCAGCTCAGACTGGTTCGCCGGGTCTGTGGTCGCCTATTCCAACGCGGTCAAGGAGCGGCTGCTGGGCGTGGACCCGGCCCTGCTCAGGGATCACGGCGCAGTCTCCGAGCCCGTGGTCCTGGCCATGGCCCAAGGCGCGCTCAAGGCCGTGGGCGCGGACATCTCCGTGGCCATCTCCGGCATCGCCGGCCCCTCGGGCGGCACCCCGGACAAACCCGTCGGCACCGTCTGGATGGCCTGGGCCTGGCCCTCGGGCACCCGCGCCCGCCTCCACACCTTCTCCGGCCCCCGCGAGTCCATCAAGGCCCAGTCCGTCATGGCCGCCCTCAACGGCCTGCTCAGCGTCTGCCGGTGAGGGGGGATGTGCCCAAGAGTCCTTAGAGATAATCCGTAAATAATTCCTATTTTTCTCAAGGCGATGATTCCAGCAGCAACAATGGTCAAAGCCATTTGGGATGACTCGTCGTCAACAGACAGCCATTCCCTGGCGATCGCCATCATCTCATTGGACGCAGCGAGCCCAGCCCGCCAAAGGCCAAGGGTAAAACAAAACTCAAGGGCGTCAAATACCTTGCCTCGGGGGGTAGACGGAAGCCTGAGATGACTGGCATACTGCTGTCTGATGACTTGGTTGATGAGAATGTGGCCGCGCGCTCAGGAATGTACTGCTATTTCTTCTTAACAGCCCCGGACGCAGGTTGACTCATCAACTCGCTGCTGTCAAAGCCATCCTGATCCTAGGACACTGTCAATAACCGCGCTGTGAAGGGAATATGCCTACCCAAAACCCCGTGTCATGCCAACGGTCATAAAAAGAGCTCTCCCATATGCACTGAGTACGGCGTGCATAGTGTATCTGTTGTGGGAAGTTGATTTTAGCGAACTTGCTGATGCGTTTCGCATGCTGTCAGTTCATTCTATCATTATTGCTCAGTGCATTCTTTTATTATGTTTTATTCCAAACTCATATCGGATGGCCTCGATTACCAACAACGAAGCGGGACTAATGACCTCTTTCAGGGCCGTTGCAGTAGGGATAGCAACCAACACAATCCTGCCTGTTCGGCTTGGCGAGGTGGCCAAGGCTTACGTGCTCAACAGAGAGGCAAACATGCCAATTGAGCGAGCAATGAGCGCAGTTTTCTGGGAGCGGCTTGCGGATCTGAACTGTCTCCTTCTTATTGGCATAGCCACCTTTGCCCTGCTTGATATCTCTGCCGCCCTGCTCCCCTTGTCGTTTCTTGTCGGACTCATCTGGGCCTGCCTTTATTTGCTGAAGACACGCCCGCATTGGTTCGCGGCCCTGACAGATCGCTTACCATCAGTTCCACTGAAAGACTTCATCAACCGCATGCTTTCTGCATTGTCCCAGAAGAGAACGTTCAGCGACTACTTCAAGCTGGCCGCATGCACTATCGCCATCTGGCTTCTCTTCATGGGATTCATATATTATCTCATCGCAGCAGGCACTGGCCTTGACCTCGACAGCGGTCAGATCTTGACCGTCGTTGTGGCAAGCATATTGGGTGTGGCCATCCCCTCGGCTCCAGCCGGAATTGGCGTCTACGAGTCACTCGTGGCTGGAGCCCTGATCGGAACTGGCGCAAGCAAAGAACAAGCTCTGGCCATCGCCATCGTCTTGCACATCATGCAGCTTCTGATTCCCACACTGATCGGCCTGTTCTTGATGCCTAGTTCCTTTTTGCGTGCCGGGTCTTCCAAGAAAGACAGACTAGCGTCATGAGTAAAAAACACTCCGCACACATAGTGCTGGGGGCCGTGAATCTGGCGGTACTGTTCGTTCTGCTGACATCCCAACCGGTCATCCATCCAGACATGGCTCATACATTGGAAAGTCACTTTTGAGAGCCCCACTCTATCCGCTCCTGCTTGACTGGTCCGAGGGCATATGGGGGTCGGGGTTTTTGAAGGCCGTTGTTGCCTTCCAGGTGACAGTTGCCACTGCGGGCCTTGCCGCGTTTGCCTTCGCGCTGCGCCGATTCTTCGGCATCGCCCCCATAGCAGCCCATGCGTCCTTCACTGTTACACGCCCTCCTGCTCAAATTCGGCACGAGCATCCTGGCAGAACCTCTTTTCTTTGGCTGAAGTGAGATGGTTATAACCTAACACTTGGCCCTTCCAAGAGGAAGTGGTCATGCCGTCCCAGATCGGGGTATTGATGGACACCCAAGGCCCAAGACGGGCTAGACGCGGCATGCCAATTCCCCCATGAGGCGCTCCGTGGCATCGACCATGGCCTCAACCGAAAAACCTTCCTTGATCCGCTCCCGGACACCGGCGACCTCGCCCCGCCTGATCCTGCCTCCCATGGACAGGATTCCCGCAGCCAGGGCCTTCGGATTCCCTAGCGGCACGACTATCCCGGTATCACCGACGATCAAGGCGGCATCGCCCACATCTGTGGTCACGCAGGGAACGGAGCAGGCCATGGCCTCGCCCAGCACGTTGGGGAACCCCTCGCCAAAGGCCGAGGACAGACAACAGACATCAAGGCTGTTGTAGACAGAAACCATATCATCCCGCCGCCCGACCCAGACCAGCCGTCCCCCCAAGCCAAGCCCGTCGGACAGCTCGCGCACACGCGCCCCAAGCGAATTCCGGTTGTCCCCAACACAGACAAAACGCACCCTGGCGTCCTGATCTGCTACAATCCGTGCCGCCCGCACAAACGTTTCGTGATCCTTCATCGGATCGATACGTCCAATCAAGCCAACCAACAAGGTCCCCTCACCGGCCCCCCATTGACGCCGCAAGGCAGCCCCGGCAGCCCGATCGGGATGGAATAGGTCCACATCAATCCCGTTTGGGACAACGGTCATTGTCCGACGCGGCATTCCGCGCGCCACGGCACTTTCAGCTCCCGCATGCGAGTTGGACACAATCCGATCGGCAAAACGGACCAGCCGGGTCTCGGCCATGCCGCATAGTCTGGCCAGTGTACCGTACCGGGCCATATCCATATTCGAGGCGCGAACCGATACAAGGCAGCAGGTGCCGGGGACGAGAAGCTTCATGACCACCCCGGCAAGATTGGGTACGCCTAGAAAAGTATACAGCACATCTGGCGACTCTGAACGAAGCAGGCGGCGCAGCCGCAACAACAGGCCTATCACGTCTGCCCGACCTCCCTTGCGCAGGTCGTGCACGACCACTTGCCGTGAAATATCCGAAAGCAGCGGACCCGTCATGCGAAACAGCGCAACACAAACCCGATGCCCGCGAGCGGCAAGCCCGTTGGCCAGAACCACCAGTTGACGCTCTGCGCCGCCAGCTTCCAGGGATGGGGCCAGGAGGAGTATTCTCACCGATTTTCCTCCCATTCGGCCAGCCACGCCTGAAACATAAGGATGTCCCAGAGAAAGTGGCAATAGTACGTGTCGCCTGCAAGAAATCGTTCCCACATGCGCCTCACGGCCTGGTGGTCAAGGTAGCCCTGCCGTACGAGGCGGTTCTGATCCAGCAGGGACTCACTCCAATCCCGCAGCTCCCGTCCCAGCCAGCGCTCCATGGGAACTCCGAAGCCTTTCTTGGGGCGGTCCACCAGGGCGTCGGGCACATGGCGCGACAACACCTTGCGCAGAATCCGCTTCCCCTGGCCCTTCTCCACCTTCATCGAAAGAGGAAGCGAGGCGGCGAACTCCACCACGCGGTGATCGAGAATCGGCACGCGCGCCTCAAGACCCACGGCCATGCTGGCACGGTCCACCTTGGTCAGGATGTCGTCCGGAAGATAGCTCACCGTGTCCCAGAGGGTCATGCGATGAAAGATGTCGCCGCGCGCGTCAGCGTTGCGCGAGAGCTCGGCCTCGGGCTCGAAGCCACCCAGCACGAATTCCGCCGGTTTCTTTTGATGCGACACGAGGAAGCGATAGAGTTCTGCGAAACTGGCGCATCCCAACCCATCGAGGCGCCAGGCCGCCTTGCGTCCCAGGGAGCCGAGCGAGGCGAGCACGGATCGGGGCAGACCGGCGACAATCAGCTTGCGCAAGGGCAACGGAACAGCCAGAAGGCGGCGCACCCTGCGGCTCCAGAAATACCTGTCGTAGCCCGCGAACAGCTCATCTCCTCCGTCTCCCGAGAGGCTGACGGTCACGTGCCCGCCAGCCAGCCTGGACACGCAATAGGTGGGTATTTGTGAAGAGTCTGCAAAGGGCTCGTCCCATATCTTCGGCAGCAGCGGGATGACGGAGAGCATGTCTTCGGCGGTCACGTAGAGCTCGGTGTGGTCGGTCCCCAGGTGGGCGGCAACCGCCTTCGCATAATGGGCTTCGTCAAACTCCTGCTCACGGAAGCCAATGGAAAACGTCTTGACCGGCCTGCTGCTCTGGGCCTGCATCAAGGCAACCACCAGGGAGGAGTCGATACCGCCCGAAAGGAATGCTCCTATGGGCACATCGGAGATCATGCGCAGCCCGACCGCATCCGCAAGCAGATCGTGCAGACGCTCTGCACCTTCGTCCATGCTCCCGGCAAAGGGCGCCTGAAGACCTCGATCCCACACCTCGTCGGCAGACCAGTACCTGATGACCGAGGGCTCGCCGCCCGGCTGAACCCGCAGGATGCTCCCGGGCTCCAGCTTGCGCACTCCCTGATATATTGAATGTGGAGCCGGTATATAATTATGCCGGAAATACAAAGAGAGCGCGCCCCGGTCTATGTCGTTGCAGAATCCGGGGAAGGCCCGGAGCGCCTTGAGCTCCGAACCGAAGACAAAGGCGTTGGCGACTCGTCCGTAGTACAGAGGCTTTATGCCGAGGCGGTCACGAACGAGATACAGCGCCCTCTCCCCCCTGTCCCAGAGCGCGAAGGCGAACATGCCCACGAACCGCTTGACCGCCTCCTGCACCCCCCACTGGGCCATGCCAGCGACAATGACCTCGGTATCCGAGTCGCCCTTGAACTCATGGCCAAGGGCTCGCAGCTCGGTCCGAATCGTTCTGAAGTTGTAGACCTCGCCGTTGTAGGCGATGACGAATCGACCGCAGTTCGAGACCATGGGCTGGCGGCCAAGCGCGGAGAGGTCGAGGATTGACAGCCTTCGGTGCCCAAGGGCTATCCCGGCCCCAGGGTCGGCCCACGAGCCGGAATCATCCGGCCCCCGATGGGCAATGGCACCCGCCATCGAATCAATGCATTCGAACGGCCAGCCGGAATTGGCAAGAAATCCGGTTATTCCGCACACGACGACACTTTCCCGTCAAGTCTGCCCAGCCGGAGTACTGACGGGCAGATTCTTTTCGCAACGTAAGGCGTTCTCACTGTTCACCCCACAGGTCGAGCCAAGCCTGGAACATGAGCGTATTCCAAAGGGGCTGGCACTGGGCCGCGTCGCCAGAATAGAATGCCTTGAGCATCCGCCCCACCTCCCTGGCGTCCAGGTAACCCTGGGATCTTATCCGGGAGAGCGAAAGGGTGTCCCTGCACCAGCCTGAAAGCTCTGCCCCGAGCCACTCCCGCAGAGGGATTCCAAACCCCATCTTGGGCCGATCAACGATGTCGCGCGGGACGTGGCGATAGAGAATCCGCCGCAACACCTGCTTGCCCTCGCCATTGGCCATCTTCATGTGCGTGGGCAGGGTGGCGGCGAATTCCAGCACGCGATGATCAAGAATGGGCACGCGCAACTCGAGCCCCACAGCCATGCTGGCCCTGTCGGTCTTGGTCAGGATGTCGTCGGGCAGATACGCCTTGGTGTCCCAGAACGTCATTTGCCTTATCCGGTCCTGGCTGCTCAGGGCATAGTGCCGCGTCATGGGGCTTTCCGGTTCCCTTGACCCGGGAACAAACAGAGTCGGCCTTCGATTATGGCTCATGAAGTACAAATAAAACTCGGCGAACTCCCTGATACCCAGCATGTCCACGCGCCAGCGCAGCTTTTGCCCGAGTGCGCCGAGGGCACGGAACATGCCCGGCGGGGCGTTGCGGACGATGGGCGCAAAAAACTCTCGAACGCACAGCGGAACGCGAGCTAACCTGGCCCAGCGCTCCATCCAAAAATAGCGCTGGTAGCCCGCGAACAGTTCGTCCCCGCCGTCGCCGGACAGGGCCACGGTGACATGGTTCCGGGTCAATGCGCAAACGCAGTAGGTCGGCACCTGCGAGGGGTCGGCGAACGGCTCGTCCCAGTATCCGGGGATCGAGGGGACAACATCCAGCATATCCTGCGGGGTCACGTAGAGCTCGGAATGATCGGTGCCGAGATACCTGGCCACCTCCTTGGCATGCCTGGACTCGTCGTAGCCTGCCTCATGAAAACCTATGGAGAAGGTCTTGACCGGCGTGTCGGACGCCCGCTGCATGAGTGCGACCACGAGCGACGAATCTATCCCGCCCGACAGTAACGCACCCAAGGGGACGTCAGAGATCAGCCGCATCCTCACCGCGTCCGCAAGCAGAGCCTCCAGACGATCGGCGGCGTCCTCCTCGGTGCCTGCAAACGGGTTGGCCGCGCCGTGGTTCCAGGCGTCCAGCGCGGACCAGTAGACAGTGAGGCGGGGCTCGCCCGCAGGGGCATCCAGCGCCAGGATGCACCCCGGCTCCAGCTTTCTGGCCCGCTGGTATATGGTCCATGGCGCAGGAACATAGTTATGGCGGAAATACAAGGACAGTGCATCGCGATCCAGGGACGGGTCAAATCCGGGATATTGCCGGAAAGCCTTCAGCTCAGACGCGAAAAGGAATGCGTCCCCGGCCCAGCCATAGTATAATGGCTTGATGCCCAAGCGATCACGTACGAGAAAAAGTCTTCGTTCAGCCCTGTCCCATACCGCGAAGGCAAACATGCCCACGAACCTGGACACGGCGCCCTCCACCCCCCATTGGGCAAAGGCAGCCAGCATGACCTCTGTGTCCGAGCCCCCCTTGAAACGATGCCCCAGGGCCTCCAGCTCGTTACGGAGAGCAGGGAAGTTGTATACCTCGCCATTGTACGCAATGACATAGCGCCCGCAGGCGGAGTGCATGGGCTGGCGGCCCAAGGGAGAGAGGTCGAGGATGGAAAGCCGCCTGTGTCCGACGCCGATCCCCGCCGCGGCATCGATCCAGATGTCGGAATCATCAGGCCCGCGGTGCGCCAGCGAGTCCGTCATCGCCCCAAGGACTTCGGGACGGACAGGGCTTGAGGAAAAAACACCCGCGATGCCGCACATGCTATACGACTCCGCCCTTTCTCAGCACGAACTCGTTGCACCCGGCCTCGCCGCGATTGGTCCTCAGCCGCAAAAGCACGAAGCCCCTTGCACGGCAAAAATCGAAGACCTCCTCGGGCTTGGCTACCTCAAAAGGGTACCCACCCACCCAGTCGGCCACGTTGGTCCAGAACGACATGCCCCGCTCCTGCTTCTTCGACATCCAGTAATTCCAGGGATTCCTGAGGCGGAGCAGCTGCCCCAGGGTGGGCTTGGCCTCGCGCACGACGAGGACGGCCGTGCACAGGAGCGGGCGCGCCCACTTAGGCATCCCCACATACCAGCGCTTGATGGTTTTCCAGCGATCAGAATACCCGCCCTGATCATTGTATATGGCCAGGTGGACCAGCCCGCGGTCCGCCACGGCGTCAAGGGCGTTGGCCATGGCCTCCCACATGCTCCCGGTGTGGTGCAGCACGCCCCACGAATAGACGATGTCCGCCTGTCCGCATTGCGCCATGAACTCGCGATCCAGCACAGAGCCCCGCATGATCCGCCACTTCTCGTCCCCCGGATGGTACTTCTCCTTGAGATACCTGGCGCACTCCACCGACTCCGGGTCAAAATCGATCGACACGACCTCTGCCCCGAGGTTTCTGGCCGCCAGAGAGAACAGGCCGCTCCCGCATCCTATGTCGAAAAAGTGCCTGCCCTCGAATTGCCGACCGTCCCCCAGCATATCGACAAGAGACCACTGGGCCTCGTCGATGCGCTCATCAGACAAATCCCCCAGAAACCGCCTCCAGTTCTCGCCAAAGGCGAACCGTTCCGACATGGGCATATCACGATTCACGTCAAACCACTCCCGTCTGCGTTTGCTGATGCCGCCAGGTCGTCACGACCTGACCCGTCTTCCGATCGCCTCAAGAATGCACTCTTCCCACATTCCCATTATTCTGTCCTGGCTGAACCTGTCGACCACGCCTGCGGCCCTTGCTCCCAGGGTGCGCCTGAGGTCGGGGTCGGCCATCAGCCGGTCCAGGGCGGCGGCCAGGGCGTGTTCGTCGTCGCAGGGAACAAGCAGGCCGTTCTCCCCGTCCCGTATGATGTCCGCCGGCCCCGACGGACAGTCCGTGGATACACAGGCAAGCCCCGCCGCCATGGCCTCGCAAAGAGCGTTGGGAAACCCCTCGTAGGACGACGACATGACGTAGGCGTTCGACTGGGCGTAGAGTCCCGCCACATCGGCCACCTGCCCCATCCACACTACCCTGTCGTCCAGCGAGAGGGCTCCGGTCAGTTGCGCCAGTTCGTCACGCAGGGGGCCATCCCCGGCCACGCGGAGGGTCCAGCCCGGATGCTTCGCCGCCACCCTGGAAAATGCGCGCACCAACAGATCATATCCCTTCTGCCTGTCAAGCCGACCCACGGCGAGAAGCGTCAAACCGTCCAGCGTCTCCCCCCCCGCATCTGGTGCCGGGGCGACCACGGCGTTGGGGATGACCCGCAGATCGCGCAGCCGGTAGCCGCTGAAGAATTCCCCAATGTCTTTCGTCTGGACCACCAAAGATTCTGCCAGGGGGTAGACCAGTCGCCGCAGCGTCCCCCAGAGCCAGCCGATCTGCTCGTGCCCGGGGTGAACCCGCTCCGATACGATCACGGGGATGCCCGTGCCCAGGAGCGCGACCACCGTGCGGATGTTGGCCGTATCGATGAAGCTGACGACTGCATCTGGCTCCACCGCCTTCACGTTGCTCCGGATCGTGGCAAGACGCTGCCAATTGTTGACCATGGAGGCAAGCAGATTCGGCGAGCACCGGTTGAGTGACAAGTTGGTGACACACACCCTGGGGTGCAGAGGATAAAACGGCACCTCCCCGCGGTCCTCAAAGCTGAACAAGTGCACCTCGTGCCCGGCCGCAACCCAATAATTGGCCATCGTAGTCATGACACGGGCTGCGCCTCCGGCGGAAAACAATGTGCTGAGAAGAACTATCTTCATGCCCGGCTATTCTTTTCGCGCGAGGGCAAATAAGTTGCCGTAGAAGGAACCGGTGGAATCCACGAAGTCAAGAAGCAGCCCCAGCATGTTTACCAGCAGAGACGCCACTATCCACACTGGCAGCAGCAGAGCCTTTATGGCCCACACATACGTGTTCACACTAAGCTGTGCGTTGACCCACCCGAGGAAGAGGACCGCCAAGGTACTGCCCACAGCCCCCTCCCGGCGCACCGTATCGACGGAGAACCCCCGAAGCATCTGGACCACTCCGTACTCCGTCAATCTGCGATAGTCGTGCGGCTTGCCGTGGAGCTGATATATGAATGGAACGGAGAGCACGAGCGTTCCGCCTGGCTTGAGAACACGACGGATCTCGGCCACGCACTGCTCGAGGTCGGCCACGTGCTCAAAGACCTGCGTGCTCAGCACGCCGTCAAAGGATGTGTCGGGAAAGGGCAGCCCCGCCCCCTCCTCGATGACCACGTCCACCCCTGGAGCGGCGGCGATATCCACTCCCACGTACTGAACCGACTTGTCGAGCAGGCCACGATAGGGCTGGAGACCGCACCCCAGATCGAGCACCCTTCCCCTGAGGGTCGGGAGCACATCGTCCATGTCCCTGTTGAGGAACCGTATGGCGTGCCATTGGAAATGCCAGGGGTACAGCCGAGGGTGTCGCCCGCACAGCAGATCGTAGCACCAAACATAAGCGGTATAGGCCTTACACACTACCTTCTTCAGATGCTCTTTCACCGTTTCCCTCCGGCTCTTACGCTGTGCAGAGTCATCGGGAGCGCCCCTCGCCCATGACCCGTTCGAAAAGCGCATCCCACATCTCGAGGGTTCTCTCCAGCGAGAACCGCTCAAGCACTTCGGGAGCGCGTGCACCCAACCTGGCGCACAGGGCCTCGTCGCGCATGAGGCGCGCCATGCCTGCGGCCAAGCCCTCAGTGTCGAGCGGGGGGACTAGCAGCCCGTCCACCTCGTGTCGGATTATGTCCCCCGGCCCGCTGGGGCAGTTGAAAGACACAACAGGCCTCCCGACGGCCATGGCCTCGCAGATGACGTTGCCGAACCCTTCGTACCCCGACGAAAGGACAAAGAACTCTCCCTCCGCCATCTTTGCGGAAAGGTCACCCGCCCAGCCCGGCAGGGATATGCGCCCGGCCAGCCCGTGTCCGGCCACCAGCGACTCCAGCCACTCCCGATCGGCCCCCTCGCCGTAGATGACCAGGTTCCAGTCGGGAGACTCCTCCGCCACCATGGCAAAGGCGGCTATCAGCAGATCAAAACGTTTTTGCTCCACCAGTCGGCCCGCAGCCACTACCAGACGGCCCCGGCGCTTCGGCTGCCCGGTGGTGGCAGGCGGCAGGACGGGGTTGGGAATAACGGCCGTGCGAGCCACGGGAAACCGCTCCTGACACCAGTCGTGCGCATCCCGCGTGAGGTTGACCAGGGCCGATGCCCGCGGATACAGACGCTTCCTCCATTTTTCCCAGAACTTACCATGCGACTCCATGCCCGGGTGGGTCTGTTCCATTACGATGCGGTGAAAAGGCAGGCCAATGCAGGCCATGAGCATCCTCACGTTGATGGGAGCGGCAAAAGAGAGGACCACCTCAGGTTTCGTAGCCCTGATAGTACCTCGAAGAAGGGAGAGGCAGTTCCACAGACGGCGCAGCGCCCCAAATCGGCTTGAGACAGCACGATCCTGCACGTCGATGCGCGTCAGCGTCACGCCCTCACCCAGAGCGAAGTCGGCACCCTGCCCTTCGTTGGGATGAACGACAACGATGGACACCTGGTGTCCCCTGCGCTGCCAGGCGTTGGCCCAGTTGACCGCCGAAAACGGCGCACCGCCTCCACGTATGTTTTCAAGAACCAAGGTAATTCGCATAGTCCTCCGCCGCGCCGGTCAATGTACCGTCAATCCGTTCCTTCATGACAACCAGGAACCGTGATCGCGACTCGTCAAAAAGCTATATTCTGAGGCGACTCCCGCTTCGCCCCCCCTCCGGGGAGAAGCGATCTCGCACATTGCAGGTACTCCACAAACTTGGTGTCCCAGAAGCCAAGCCCGGGACAACGACCGCAACTCTTGAAGCGGTTCTTGTTTCTGACCAGCTCCCTGCGGATGTTCCGGACCCGCTCACCCCGGTAGATGTCGTCGATGGAATTGATCTCGCTTATGTGGTGAATGTATAGCTCTCGCCGCACATTGTTGCAGCAGGGCACAAGATACCCATCGCAATTGAAGTAAATCCCGGTGTAGCAGGAATGACAGACTCCGGAAACGGGCTTGTCCGTCTCGTCGAGCCGGAAGCTCTGGAACTTGGCCTTGAGAAGGACATTAGCCACGGGAATGTCGAAACGCTTGGCAAATGCGACATACGCGGCTTCGTCTTCTGCATCGCCGGACACGAGGAACTGTGGATATACCTGACACTGTCCCTTGGAAAGAATTTCCAGATTTCGCATCACCGTGTCATAGTTTCCACCGACCCTGTATTCGCTGTATTTTTCGGGGTCCAGTGTATCTACCGAGCAAATGACCCGCAGATGCGGCCAGTGCGCCATCTCGCGCACGGCTTCTTCGCCGTAGCTGAGGTTGGTCGAAAGCCATGTGGGCAGACGGCTTGTTTTGGCCAGAATATCCGAGAAGCGGGGATGGAAGGTCGGTTCGCCGAAGAGGTTGATGATATAGCCCTCCGCCACGGGGGCGGTCACCTCCAGGATTCGATCGAACACGTCCATGTCGATGAATTTGTTCTCCCGCTCCAGAGTCTTCGTTCCGGTGGGGCACAGGGGGCATGCGAGATTGCACACCGAGGTCGGCTCGATCAGGACCATACTCTTGTAATCTGCAGGCACGTTGCCAGTGTTTGTGGCTACTGCCAGCGTCATCCTTGCAGCAACCGCGGCTGCGTCAATTTTTCTTTTCAGCGGCACAGTCCGGCCTCCCTGTTGTTTAATGCGTCTCGGGTCGCTCCCACGCACGGATCAACGGCCAACCAGGGCGCGCGCCCTGTCGAGGACCGTCCTGACGGACACCCCGAAAAGCCGCTTGAACACCTGATTGATTCGATAGGCGTGAGGAACCTTGGCCGCCACGCTCCGCCGGAACGCCTCCGGATGGGCATGAACGACCGGCGGGCACTCCCGGCCCAGCCTCGCGTACAGTCGCCTGACAGAAGCCCCTGCGTCCACGTCGAAGCAGAGTAGGCAGTCCGCCCCGCTCCCCACTATCTCGCCCTCTTTGAGCACAGGGTATTTAAGATATCGCCCGACCGGTTCGTCGCGGTAGAGATAGATACCGTGGATCAATTCATAATCCAGTGACAGGAAATTTATTCTCAACAAGAAGTTTACGTCATTCGTGGGCGCACAGACGAGAATGCGCCTGTAGCGGGCAAGCGCCTTGGACACTTCGCGGACATGCGCCCTGCCCTCCGGCATCTCCCCGGCTTCGAAGATGTCGAAGGCCAAGGGTTTGAAACAATGGCCGCAAAAGGTGTTGCGACTCATTCCTATTCCGAGAAGGCCCAGGAACTCGGCTCCGTAGGCCAGGAACCTTTCCCGCACGGGCGCACCGCACTCGCGGCACTTTCCCTCAAGAAGCACAGAGGTCCACCGCCAGTTCCCATCAATGGTCAGCGAGAGGTCGCGGACCTTGTACTTGTCGAAAACATAGGTATTGTAGCGACGCACTTCCTTCGGAGCTAGGTCAAAGAACTCGTCGGTGCTCATGGCCGTCATGTTGCAGAATCGGCTGTATGCGTCCGGAGCGAATATGTCGCAGCAAAAATCGTCCAGGTGCTTGTCCTCGTCCTCGATAAGCCCGGCACCCAGCGCCTTCCGGTACACCTTGGTTCCCTGGTATGCCACGAGCAGGGCGTCGCCAGAGCTGATGTCCTCCTCAATGAGCAGGTCGATGGTCTTGCGCAGATCTTCGGCGGTCTCCCCATCGTAGCCGATGATGAACGTCCCATTGGAGGGCATGCCGGCCGCCTTGCAGTTTCTGAAGAACGTCCGAATCTGTTCTGCCGTCGTCTTCTTGTTCATCGCCGCCAGCACGTCGTCTGAGCCGCTTTCTATGCCTGCGGATACCGCTATGCAGCCTGCTTCCTTCATCATGACCAGCGTTTCGGCATCAAGCCCCGCGTCGATGCGGACCTGGACGAACCATGGCTTTCTGGTCTCAAGAGCTGCGTAGGCGGCGCAGAATTCCCTCACCTCGCGGGCCGTCGGATAGAACATCTCGTTGAGGAAGCAGAGCTTGTCAAAATCGTACTCCCGGATCAAAAATCGTATCTCGTCTATGAGATCGGCAATTTCCCTTTTTCTGAAACCGCCGATTGACGGCGAGCAGAACCCGCACTTTCCCACGCAGCCTCGCCCCGAAAGCACGGGCATGGACCTGAGCCCGCCGCCCATGAAGGGGAAGCTCGACATTGTTATGAAATAGTCACAATCAAAGTGGTGCCATGCTGGCCGCACCTTGTGCCGCTTCAGATCCAGCCGCTTGAATTTGTTCCTCACCACCTGGCCGGTCGCCTTTTCGCGGAAGATGACGCCGTCGTAGCCGTGGAAATCCTCGCGGCCCGCGCGCAACCCCTCCACGAAGGCGGGTAGGGATGTCTCCGCCTCGCCCAGGATGGCGTAGTCGACCCCGATGATGTCGAAGAGCAGCCGGTCGTTGCCGTCCTTGGTGATGTTGCCGCCGAGCACAAAAGGCGTATCCGGCGATTTCTTCCCGGCCAGTTCACGCAGCCGCCGGAAGAAACGGTAGTCGCCGATGAGTCCGCCGCTGGCGACAGCCAGGTATCGGTCGGAGTCCAGCGCGGCGGCCAGCGATTTTTCCCAATTTTCGACCCGGGCGAGATCGATGAGATCAAAGGGGATGCCGCGCTGCTCAAGACATGCGAGCACATAGGCCATGCCCACGGGCCACTCCGGCCACCCGGGGCAACTGGGATTGACTATCAGCAGTTTGCTTGCGCCCATCTCGCCCCCTAGCTCGCCTGACGGGATTGCGGACCGAACGCCGTCAGGTGGCTGACCATGTTCACCAGCGACATACCGGGGGCTGCCACCTCATGCCTGGAAATCAGATATACCGGATTCTCCGAGCCAGACGCGTCGTGGGTGAGCGCGTATGGATAACGGTTCTGCAGCATGGCGCACGCCACGGTGCAATCGCCAAGGCTTCTGTGCATTTCGACCACCAGATACTTGGCCTCAAGGTCATCGATGCACGCCGGTATCACCGCGTTTTCGGCACCCTCGATATCCATCTTGATCAGATCGATGGAGTCCAGAGTCATTTTTCGTTTCAGGGATGCGACAGTCAAAGCCGGAACAGGATCGCCGTCCCCGTCGCTCGACACCTGGTTCAGGACAGGGCGCTCGCCACGATCAAGGTGCAGCACGCCATCGGACTCCCACACGCCGGCATGGAGCGCCTGCCAGTCGAGATCGACGTTTCGTGCGATATTCTTCTGCAGCACTGCGTAGGTGTCCGACGCGGCCTCCACGGAGACAACGCGCGCATCGGGGTGGGCTGAGAATATCCGCAGGGCGAAGCAGCCGATGTTGGCCCCGAGGTCCAGAACCACCGGCCGCCGCGGAAGGCTCTTCAGAAACCCGGCGACGAAGCCGTAAGCGTCGTCGAGGAGCACC
The DNA here is from genome assembly GCF_000176915.2 of Pseudodesulfovibrio aespoeensis Aspo-2. Classification (NCBI taxonomy): domain Bacteria; kingdom Pseudomonadati; phylum Thermodesulfobacteriota; class Desulfovibrionia; order Desulfovibrionales; family Desulfovibrionaceae; genus Pseudodesulfovibrio; species Pseudodesulfovibrio aespoeensis. Next base: position 784,817 of record NC_014844.1, on the reverse strand, counting down.
TCGTGGACGGCGTTCATGTCTTCCTTTCTGGCAAAGAACCTTCTCGAGCCGAAACGCAGCTCAGCCTCGTAATCCCATGGCGAGCCGTCCCTGAACAGTCCGAGTGACCTGCTGGGCGACACAAGCACGGGATAGTTCCGAATGTAATGACGCGCTATGTTGAATCCAGCCAGTAGCCTAGCTCTCATGCGTCACCCTTTCACCTTCTCCCGGCACGCCGAAGTCGTGTATCGCGTCGGAGACCGCCTTGATTGCCGGTTGATGGGATATGGCAAGTATCATCATCTCTCCCTTGATCGCTGAAAGGCTTTCCAGGATTCCCGCCTCGGTTTCGGCGTCCAGCCCCGTGGTCGCCTCGTCAAGGATGAGCAAACGGGGCTTGGAAATCAAGGCGCGAGCGATCATCAGTCTTTGCCGCTGCCCACCCGAAAGCATACGCCCGTGCTCTCCGACCACGAAATCCAGCCCCCCTGCACAGCTTCGCACGAAGCCGGCCGCCCCAGCCCGCTCCAACGCCTCCCAGACCTCTTCGTCCGGATAGTCGCGGCCAAGCAGCACGTTGTTCTTGACCGAATCGTTGAAAAGAAACAACTCCTGTGGCACGTATCCGATCTGCTGTCGCCAGCATCGCATTTCAATCTCCCGGAGAGGAACGCCATCGACCAGCACCTCTCCGGAATCTGGCATGATCAGTCCCGTCACGACATCGGCTACCGTGGTCTTGCCAACGCCCGAGGGACCGCACAGCGACGTCAGCGATCCAAAACGCACCTCCAGGTCAAGGTTCCGCAGCACCTGCCTGTCGCCGTAGCTCACGCAGACCTTGCGCAGTGTCACGGCGCGCGAGAGGACAACGTCATTTGAGCCATTCTCTCCCTCGGCATGATCGGTGATGGAAGAAAGCTTGCCCAATAGCGAAAGCAACCCGCCCTCGCAGGCGGCGTACATCTGCACAGCCTGCTGGAAACTCGAAAAACGGCTCAGTATCCTGAAAAAGAAAAAGGCCATCACCAGCAGGGTGGAAGAGGGAAGGGACAGGCGCGTGGCGGCGACATACAACCCCAGAGCCAGAAGCAGAACAAGAGAGGGCTCCTGCACCGAAACCAGGGAGCTGCTCCCCACCACATACTGCCTGGTGGCCGTCTTGAAGTGATCCACCTGCACCTTGACGTATCGAATGAATCCCTTCTCCGCGCCCATAACCTTAAGCGGCTTGGCCCCGACCAGCGAATCGGTAAACATCGCCGTCATCCGGTTGGCTGCCTCCGCCTGCCGGGCGCCCGCCCTGCGAACAGAGGAAACCAGACCCCGAAAAACCAGCGAGAACAGGGCTCCGCCGAACACTCCCACGACGAGCAACTGCCACGAGACCAGCAGGCCGGTGCCCAGGTAGGCGATCACCTGCACCAGATGCGACATGGCCTGCCCCAGAGAGCGCAGGGCCACGCCCGCCTGATTGGTCTCCAGCGAAAGAGCATGGGTAAGGCTGCCTGCAGACTGCGAGGCGAAGTAAGGCCAACGGGCGCCCAGCAATCCGTCAAGCAGTTGCAGTCTCAGTCGCGTCATGACCTCAGCCTCGATGTAGCCCGCCTGCCTGAATGCAAAAAAGACGAGCCCGCCCTTGCAGACCATTGCCGCGCACAACACGAGGAGCAAGGCCTCCAGTGTCGGCTCGATCCCGACCAGCCCGAAAAGCCCCCGTATCTGCTCCAGCAAAGGATTAGACGTTGCCGTTTCGCCAAAGAGCGCGCCAAGGAGAGGGATAAGACTGATGGCCCCCACCGATTCGGCCAAGCCGGACAGCACAAAGAGGGTGCCCATGGCCACCGTTTCTCCGGGGAACTCACGAAAAAAATAGAACCAAGACCTATCCTTTAATAATGGCATAGCTATCCACCCTGCCAGCGAGCTAACGCCCAGCATATGGTTTTGTCAGGAGCAACAGCCTGACACCGCCATCTCGTACAAGAAAATTGAACAAGTTGTCAACAGCCTGCCTGGATGGCTCTCTGGTCAGGTGTTTCGGCTTGACACCCTCTGCCTAGAGGCTATCAAGTCCAATGGGCAGAAACCCGGCCAACACGCACGTGCGCTTCTGGCGCGACCCGGATTTGCCAGGGGTCGAGATCCGTACCTCCCGCTACAACGCGGAGGCGTTCTGCCGCCATGTTCACGATGCCTGGTCCGTAGGGCTGATCGAGGACGGGCGGACCACGTTTGTTCTGGAAGAGGCCCGGCACGTAGCGGCCAGGGGGAAAATTGTGGTCATCCCGCCGGGCGCGGTGCACGCCTGCAATCCCGACCCGAACTCGGTCATGGCCTATCGCATGTTTTACGTGGCGCCCGGTCTGCTTGACGGCGTCGCGGCCGAAGTGTTCGGCCGGGCGCGCTCCGGGGGGAGCCCCCGGTTCGGCACGCCCGTCATCGACGATGCAGACCTCTACCGACTCTGGCGCAGGCTGCACGCGGCGGTGGCCACCGGGGCCGATGCCCTGGAAAAGCAGTCCCTGCTCATGCAGGGGTTGGCCGAACTGCTGACGCGCCACGGCCGCCTCGGCAGCCCGCGCCAGTGCGGCCGGGTGCCCGATGCGGTGAAAACCGTGCGCCATCATCTGGCCGCCCGGCTCGACGAACGGGTCAGCCTCGACGATCTCTCCGCCTTGGTCGGCATCAGCCGCTATCATCTGCTGCGCGTCTTCAGCCGCGAGGCCGGGCTGCCGCCCCACGCCTACCAGAACCAGCTGCGCGTGGTCCGCGCCAAGGTGCTGCTGGCCCAGGGCGAGCCCATCAGCCAGGTGGCGGCGGAGGTCGGCTTCGCGGACCAGAGCCACTTCACCAGGGTCTTCAGGCAGTTCACCGGAGCCACGCCGCGCCAGTATCAGGCCGGGACGCACGTCTGACCAGGGCCGCGCAATTTCCTTCCATACTCCTGACCCGCAACGGGCTACACCCCTCCCTCAACCAGGGAGGAATCATGAGACTGTGGCAAAAGATGATGATCGGGCTGGCGCGGAACGACCGGCTCACGGCGCGGATGCAGGATGCGAGGTGCATGCGGCGGTTCTCGCGCATGTTCGTGGGCGGCGGCGACGCGGCTGCGGTGCTGGAGCGCGCTCGGCAATTGCGGGCGGAAGGCATGGCCGCCTCGCTCTTCTATCTCGGCGAATATGTGCGCGACCCGGAGCTGATCCGGCGCAACGAGGCCGAACTCGAGGGCGTGGCTCCCATGCTGGCGGACGCGAGCCTCGACATCCACCTGTCGGTGGACCCGACCCAGGTGGGGGCCATGCTCTCGTGGGACTTGTGCCGCGAGAACGTGACCGCCCTGGCGCAGAGAGTGGCCGGGCTGCGCGGATCGGGCCGGGCCGTGGTCATGCTCGACATGGAGGACTCCTCTGTGACTGACCGCACCCTTGACCTCTACCACGAGCTGCGGGCCAGGGGATTGCCCGTGGCCGTGACTATCCAGTCGTCCCTGCACAGGAGCCGGGAAGACCTTGACCGGCTGGTGGAGTGCGGGGGCATGGTCCGGCTGGTCAAAGGCGCCTTTGCCGAGGGCCCGGAGGTGGCCGCCACCGGACGGACCGCCCGCGACGCGACCTACCGGGCCTGCCTGGACCAGCTGTTTTCGCCCGTTGCACTCAAGCGCGGCGTGTATCCGGTGCTGGGCACCCACGATCACAGGATGGTGGGGTACGGAGCGGCTCTGGCGGCCCGGCACGGCTGGCGGCCGGACCAGTGGGAGGTGGAAATGCTGCTGGGAGTAAGGCCGACATATCAGCGCCGACTCGCGGTCGAAGGGCGCGCCCTGCGCCTCTATCTGCCCTTTGGGGAGAGCTGGTTCCCCTATGCCGTCCGCCGGGTGGGCGAACGCCCGGCCAACGCCTGGTTCGTCCTGCGCTCCATGCTCGACGGGCTGGCCGGAAAATAGAAGAAAGGCCCTGTGGCGGTGATCAGGGCCTTTCCGAGGAAGACCCGGCGGGGAACGCCGGGCATGTGTGCAATACAGACCACATCCCTGCCCCCTGAGCAATAGGGGAGGCTCCCGTTGTGGGTGTTTTTTCGCGGGAGAAAGTCCCGCTCATCCCGGACGAGGGGGAGTGATGAGGCGTAAAATCTACTGCCCATTCGCTGTGTGCAGAGGTTCGTACTGAATTTGACAAATGTTCAGCAAATGTGTACGAACTCCTCATGCTTCAGGAGCTCTTCACATCTAAGACACGCATCAAAGTCTTGCTCAAACTATTCCTTAACCCTGATGTGGCTTGCTACCTGAGGCAGCTCGCGTCGGAATTCAACCTCTCCCCCAACGCCCTCAAAGGCGAATTGGATCATCTTTACGAGGCCGGATACCTGGAGCGGGAGCAAGGTGGGCGCTCTATCTATTTTCGGGCAAACAAAAACCACCCGTGCTTTCCCGAGATCAGTTCAATGGTCCGCAAATCCATCGGCATCGACCGACTGGTGGACGAGGTCATGAACAGCTTGGGCAAAGTCGATGCCGTCTTCATCCTTGACGACTATGCACGCGGCATAGACTCCGGACTGATCGACGTCCTGATCGTTGGCGACATAGACCGAGGGCGACTTGACGAACTGCGCCGCATTGTCGAGGGCAAGCTGGAACGCAAGGTGCGCGTGTTCGACGTGACCCCAGAGGAGTTCAACGACAGCCGGGAAGTTTTCCTTGGAAGACCCCACTGGCAAGTGGTATAGCCCCCCAGGCGCCCACACCCGACAGGTCGCCGCCCGATCAACACCCTGCCCCGTGCGGGCATGAAGCCGCAGGAGCTCCATGAAAACCCTCTTTCTGAAACCCCCGCTCGGAAGCGGCACCCGAAACGCGGTCAGAGACTTCGTCTATGGCTGCTGGTGCAACGGCCGCAGGGTGGGCGGCATGCAGATGCCCCCCCTCAACGACCTATACGTGGCCACGCACGCCAGAGAGCACGGCATCGAAAGCGTATTTATCGACGCCCAATTCGAAATGGGGCGCTACGAAAACTTGCTGCGCACTGAGCTCGGAGGGTTCGGTGCCGTCGTCATACTCTCTTCCACGCAGTCGTTCCAGGCCGACATCGCCCTGTTAACCGACCTCAAGAGAAGAGCTCCGCAGCTTCGCACAATTCTCTTCGGCTCCCACCCGACATTCATGCCCCAGTACTGCCTGTCCTCTCCCGCCGTGGACTTCATAGTCATTCGCGAACCGGAGGACACCATACGGGAGCTACTGCAAACCATCGACTCTAGTGGAGACCTCGGGGAGGTGGCAGGCATAGGATACCGCGACAAAAGCGGCTCGGTGCAACTCACGCCGCCGCGGCCGTTCATCGACATGGACGAGCTCCCCATTCCCGACCGACGGCTGCTGCCCGCCCGGGTGGACTATTTCAACCCTGTCGTCAAGCGGATGCCGTACACCACCATCCAGACGTCGCGGGGGTGTCCCGGCAAGTGCATCTTCTGCACGGCGCCCGAGTTTTACGGCAAAAGAATCCGCTGCCGATCGACGGACAACGTGCTGAAGGAGCTGCACGAGATCAAAAGTCTCGGCTACCGCGAGGTCTTCTTTCGCGACGAGACCTTCACCGCATACAAAAAGAGAAATATCGAAATCTGCGCCAGGATGGTCAAGGACAGTCTCGATTTGAGCTGGATTGCCAACGGACGGGTCGACCTCGTGGACAGTGAGGCTCTCGCCGCCATGAAGAAGGCTGGATGCCACATGATCAAGTTCGGCGTGGAGACCGGCAGCGACGAAATCCTCAGGCGATACAAAAAGGGCACTACGGCGGAACAAGCCCGCCAGGCGTTCAGATATGCGAAGGAGGTGGGGCTTGATACCCACGCCCACCTCGTGGTGGGGGGGCCAGGAGAGAGCGAGGCTACGCTCGCTCACACCATCGAGTTCGTCAAAGAGCTTGATCCGACCACGGCGAGCTTCGGCATTCTCACCCCCTACGCAGGCACGGAACTGTTTGAGGAAGTGGCCGCAAAACACTCCGAGATCAAGGACGGCTCGGCCTCCAACATGAGCAATCTTCATGTGTCGGGCTTTTATTCCGAGTCCGTTTGTGGTATTTCCGGTGACACTTTGTCAAAGTGGCTGACTAGGTGCTACCGGAGCTTCTATCTGCGCCCCGGCTACATCTGGAAACGGCTGCGCGGCATCGAAAGCTATGACGAACTCATGACTCTGATCGTGGCCGGAACGAACATTTTCCACTTCTCACTGAGTGGCAAGAAATAGTGAACACAACCCACATCAGCATAGTAGTCCCGGCATTCAACGAAGCCGAAAGCGTCCAGGAGCTTTTTCTTCGGACGAAGAAAGTGATGGACGAACTCAACGTAACTTACGAATTCATACTCGTGGACGACGGGAGCACCGATGGAACCGCCGAGAGGCTCATGGAGCTCAGACGGGAGAACCCACAGATAGCGATCTTGCGCCACTACCGGAACCACGGGAAATCCTTGGCCCTGATGCAGGCGTTCGACGTGGCGCGCGGACGGATTTTGGTGACCATGGATGCCGACCTGCAGGACCAGCCCGAGGATATCCCGAAATTTCTCGCCAAGCTCGTCGATGGCTATGACATGGTGGGAGGCTGCAGGCAGTCGCGCGAGGACGGCAAGCTCAGATGGATCGCCTCCAAGCTCTTCAACTGGCTCGTCTACAAGCTGGCCGGCTCCCACTTCAAAGACATAAACTGTGGTTTCAAGGCATTCACGCATGACGTGGCTTCCCGATTTGACCTGCGCGGAGACATGCACAGGCTCATGCCCCTGCTGGCGGTGACTACCGGCGCGCGGTTCGGAGAAGTGCCCATAGACCACGCGCCGCGCAGATATGGCGTATCCAAGTATCGGCTGGTCAGGCACCGGGGGCTGCTCGATGTGTTCGCCTTTTCGGCCATCCGCAGCACGCAAACCCGGCCGTTTCACGTATTCACGGAGATGGGCTTCTCTTCTAGCGTGATCGGCATTCTCCTCCTGGGGCTCTGGCTTGCCGTTGCCTATGGTTTCGATTCGGCAGGGGCATCGTCTGCGATTCTGCTCGGACTGGGATGCTGGTTTGTGCTGGTTGGAACCCTGTGTCCATTCTTCGGGCTGCACCTTGAAGCCATGACAAGCTACCTAAATGACACTGCATGGCGGAAAACACTGATCAAACACTACAGCGAGGCCGAGGACGTCTCAGATGTGTGAAAGGAGCGCCCAGCTCGACTACCATTCCGGCGCGGATGCCAAACGCTACCACAATCGACTCCGCAACCCTTTTTTGCAGATCAAAGAACATGCCTTGGCTTCCAAGGTTGCCCACTTCCTGCCTCAGGGCGGAAAATTGCTTGAGGTCGGCTGTGGGGAAGGAAGCAACTTGGCTTACCTCGCACGCCATGCCTCTGGATGTTCTTTGACGGGAGTGGATTTTTCTGAAGAAAAAGTCATTTTCATGAGCCCTGGGGTCCCGAAGGTGACCCCGGTGTGCGCAGATGCCACCGCCCTCCCGTTTTGCGACGCGACCTTTGACGTAGTTTACCTTCGCGACCTGCTGCACCATGTGGATTTCGCCAGGGAGACTGTGCTGGATGAGGCATGGAGAGTGCTCAAACCAGGCGGGAGGATCGTGATTCTCGAGTCCCACGGACGGCGGCTGCTCAGTCGACTGTTCATGCTGGTCAACCCGGTCGAGCGGGGCATGCGCAACTCCACGCCGGAACAACTCCAGGCCATGGCCCGCAGGCTGGGGCCAACCAAGCTGCAATATGTGGAAGGAAGCTTCGTGCTCCGTGCGTTGGGCTTTTTTCTCGGCTGGCCGGAGGGCTGGATGCAGGTACCGGCGAGGCTTATTTATCTCATGGGGTCCGCATGGGAGAAGGCACACGCGCTCGTGCTCCCGCCCGAGGCGGGTATGTACATGATGATCGACATCAGGAAGACGTCCTGAAATGTGCGGAATATTCGGGATCATCCACAGCTCAGGCTCTCCCGTGGAGCACTCCATGGTAGAGGCGATGGAGAGCGCCCTCCTCCATCGCGGCCCCGACCACAGTGGGCGCTTCAGCGAACACGGCGCGGCTCTGGGAATGAACCGGCTGGCCATCATCGACCTCGATACCGGGAGCCAGCCCATTTTCAACGAAAACGGCAACCTCGTCATCATTTATAATGGGGAACTGTACAACTACCAGGGGTTGCGCAACGAACTGACGGCCCTGGGACATCGGTTTTCTTCCCGGTCAGACACTGAGGTTGTTTTGCACGCCTTTGAGGAGTTCGGCCCCGGCTGCCTTCACCGGTTCAACGGCATGTACGCCTTCGCCATCTGGAACCGGAGCGAGCGCAACCTCTTCATGGCGCGCGACAGGCTGGGCATAAAACCTCTTTATTACATAACCTCACAGGAAAGGTTGTGCTTCGCCTCTGAAGAACGAGGGCTCATCCCGTGCATGGAGAACAGTCCGACGCCGAATTGGACTGCGATTGCTCGCTATCTGCAGTTAGGCTACATCGCCTCGCCCGACAGCCCTTTCTCCGGCGTGTCTGCTCTGCCCGCCGGACACTGGGCCGAATATGCGGAAGGCACGCTCGCCATACACCATTACTGGGAGCCGACGTACGGGAGCCTGGAAGGGGTGACCGCCGAAGAGGCCGAAGCCGAAACGGAACGCCTTCTGCGCCGCAGTGTCGAGCTGGAACTAATGAGCGATGTCCCGGTGGGTTTATTTCTGAGCGGCGGACTGGACTCGTCCGCCGTGGCGGCCTATGCTCGGGAACTATCGCCCGAGCGATTCTGCTCCTACATATTGCAGTTCGAGGAGACCACGCATGACGAGTCGGGCGATGCCCGATTCGTGGCCGACACCATCGGAATCCCCTTCAAGGAGTACTTTTTCTCAAACTCCCAGCTTGTCCAAAGTCTGCAAGACACTGCCGATGTCATGGACGCACCCTTCGGCGACTCCACCGTCCTGCCATTGCTGGCGCTTTCACGATACGCGCGGGAAGACGTAAAGGTCGTGTTGACAGGCTGGGGCGGCGATGAGCTTTTTGCGGGATACCCTACATACAAGGCACACCTGCTGGCCCAGGCATATCGAAAGATCCCCGACGCCATCGGACAACGTCTCGTCCCCTGGCTGGTCTGCAAACTGCCTGTTTCCGATGCCTACATGAGCTTTGAGTTCAAAGCCAAACGGTTTGTGGACGGAATGAACCTGCCTCCCGAACTGCAACATTTCTCTTGGATGGGCTATTTTTCCAACGCAGAAGTGAACGCCCTCTTGCATTCAGATGTACTTAACCAGCAGCACGAGACAGCGCTTGCTCCCATCGAGAGGATGCTTGAGTTTTTACCTGAAAAAGACATCATCAGCCGCATTCTCCACTTGGACAGCCGCTATTTCATGGAAGGCAATGGGTTATTTCAGCTGGACAGAATTTCCATGGCGGCATCACTTGAAGCACGCGTTCCCCTGTTGAACTTCGAACTGCTCGAATACGTCAACTCCTTACCGGCAAAAATTAAAATGCTAGGCGGAAAACCAAAGGGGCTTTTGAAGCGAATCATGGTCAACCGGCTTCCTCGCAAAGTGGTGAACAAGCCCAAAAAGGGATTCGGCCCTCCTTCGTCGGCCTGGCTGCGCGGCCCGCTCCGCTCCACCCTGATCGAGACATTCTCCCCGGACAGAATTGCCAGACAACGGGTGTTCAACCCTCAGGCCGTCAACCGCCTGATCTCACAGCACATGGAGCGCAGGCAGGACAATGGCCGCAAGCTTTGGGCCTTATTGAGTCTCCAGCTGTGGTTGGACAGATTCATAATGGGGCAAGGGAGGTCGTAAGCAGTGACAAATCTCAATACCGGCCTCTCCCTGAAAAGCCGGAAAAGCTTGTACCGACAAGAAATCCTCCGCGTAAGCCATCAATTGCTCTCCTCTCAAGACAGATGCCCTGTGTCCGCCAGTTGTGGCAGTTTTGATCGGGAATTTTGGGGGTGGGCGACTAAGGACTTTGCCAACATGGACCTTCAACGCGGCTGCTATATACTTGCATTTGTTTATTCAAAAAACTTTGAAGGCAATGTCTTCTTTAACGAAGCAACCTTGATCGACTGGATCGGCTATGGTGTGGATTGCTGGCAGCGTAGTCAGAAGAGTGATGGCAGCTTCGACCATCTATATCTCCACGAAAAAAGCTGGATGGCCGCAGCCTTCACATTGGTCGACATGCTGCTCGCGTATCGCCTCGTTGCCGACAACTTTGACGACTCATTCAAAAAGAAATGGCTACGTGCAATGGAGCGCGCAGGGGACTGCTTGATCAATCGAGATGAAGAGCATGGATTCATTAGCAACCATAGGCTCGGAGCTGCCGCCGGCCTGATGATGCTCTCCACCGAAACAGGAAATAGCCGATATCGCGATAGAGCCGCCGCACTCTTTGCTGGAGTTCTTAAAAAACAGTCGGAGGAGGGATGGTTTGTGGAGTATGGCGGAGCCGATCCGGGATATGAAACCCTGGGCCTGCACTACATGTCCATTCTCTACGTAGAAAGCGGGAAATCGCCGGAAGTCCTTCACTCCGCGAGAAAGTCCATAGGCTTTTTCAGCCACTTTATTCACCCGGATGGAAGTATCGGGGGAGATTACGGGAGCCGAGGATGTCCACATTTTTTCCCCGGCGGAATGGAAGTCTTCGCTCGCCATATTCCACTTGCGAACCGAGCTGCTGAAGCATGCGCTCACGGTCTTTACAACAAAGATTCCTGCGGAGTGCATGATGCGGACATTCGCAACCTCATCCCGCTTGCGACAAGCTACGCATGGGCTCTTTCCGCGCCAGACGACACCATCACAGAAAGCGACTCCGCAAAACTGCCCATGGAGTTGAATGTTTCCAAAGTTTGGGCAGAAGCCGGGATCTGTGTCCGATCCGATGCGACACACTATACGGTATTCGGCGCTTCAAAAGGTGGAGTCGTCAAAATTTATGACAAGACTACCAGGCAATTGGTGTTTTCAAGCTGCGGCTATACGGGCATCACCACCAAGAAAAAACACGTCACGACACTCATGCATTCGGTCGGCCACCAGATGGCGTGCAGTCCCGCTCAAGACGATCGCTGCTCATCGGGCAGTCCGATATCCCTTGTGGAAGTGCAAGCGCCCTTATTCCATTTCTTTCCATCAAGACTGAACACGCCCCTGAGGTTCTTGCTCTTCAGGCTGTTCAACCATACGATCGGCAGGATAAGACGAGTGAACGATCTCGTGAGAAAGCATCTTATAATCGGTTTTTTTCTCAAGCGGCGAACACCCCCCCTCGGCCATGTGTGCAGACAGATTCGTTTTGACAGTTCGGGAATTCACATCCGAGACAGCTTCGCATTATCAGAGGGGAACGAACTCATCTCCTTGAAGGAAAGAGGATTTTTCTCTTCGGTATACATGGCATCTGCTCGATATTTTCGCGCTCAGGATCTGCGCCAGCACTGGACCGGAGATGAACTTGTCGTACAGGGGCGGATAATAGAAGGTGTCGATCGGCATATCCCAAGGACTCCTCAGGTGGACGCTAAAACTAGGAACTGCAGATCAGAAACCGATAACAGCTGAAGATATGCGAGCAGTCATGGTACAGGACAAATTGTCACAAACTCGGGATTTTTGGGATGCGAACCCCTGCGATGGGCAATCGGAAACTCGGAGGCGCATGCAGTTTCGCTATAGAAAAGAGCCTTGGCTTCCACCTCTGCTCGATGAGATAGCCGAGCACGAGAACGTACTCGAAATAGGTTGCGGACAAGGCACCGACGCTATCTACTGCTGCCAGAGGATGAACGAAAGTGCTTCATATACCGGCATAGACATCTCACCCATCAGCGTCCAAAACGCCCAAAGCGCAGTGACCACCATGAGCAGCACCCTGCGCGTGCTGCCAACGCTCGTGCAAGGGAACGCGGAGAATCTTTCCTTCGATGACAGTTCGTTCGACTGCGTGGTTTCAACTGGTGTCTTGCACCACACTCCAAGCCTCGAGAACTCCTTGAGCGAGGTCAGACGGGTGCTCCGGCCCGACGGTCTGGCTGTCATATCTCTGTATCGCCTGTTCTCCCCCAAACTGCTTGGCGCATATGCCCTTCGCCTTCCTGTCAGGTTTGGAGTCCGCCTGTTCGCCGCTCACGATTCCGTTCGTAGAATGCTCGACAAAATTGGTACAGACCATCTTCTGGGGACCATGTTGCATGAATGTCTTGAAGTGCCCATTCTCAACTCCTACACGCGAAAGGAATTGAATGATGCGTTCAGTGCCTTCGCCGCGGTAAGCATTGTCCCTGTGGGCTTTGGCTTTGCCCTCTTCGGGGCGGCAAAATATATTGACTTTAATATGCCGTGGCTTGGAGCCATGTGGGTGGTAACGGCTCGCAACCATGCAGATATTGTCAAATGATACGTGCAATCCTTCCATATTTCCTACAATCCGCTCTTTGGGGAGATCGGCGCCGTTACGGAACGCTTGCCAACTCCAACGACGAAGAGTGGATCAAGTGGCAGCAGCAGCGATACCACGCGTTTTATGACCAGTATTTGAAGAGGGGTACCCTCGGCAAGATTCACGATTTATGCTACGATGTTGTCTCGAAAATAAATTTTCAAGGGAAAAACGTTCTGGAGATTGGTCCGGGCAGGATTGATCATCTCCGATACATGAACACACGTCCGGATCACTACACGATCATGGATGTCGCGCCTGAGTGCCTTGACATTGCCTCAAACCAACTGGAGCAGTGGGGGGTGACCTATTCAGCCATACTCTTGAGTACCGAAACCCGATGGGCGTTTCCTGTTCAGCCCAAGTCTTATGATGTGGTCATTGCCTTCAATTGCCTGGAACACATGACCCCTCTGGACAAGTATCTGCAATCCATCGATAGACTCCTGACAGACTGTAAAGTCCCCGTAAACTAGGTCCATTGCCAAGTAGAGACTTCTGGCCCAAAATGGGACAGGAGTTTTGTATGCGTAAATCGAAGTTCAGTGAGTACCAGATCGTCAAGATCCTGAAGGCAGTGGAAGGCGGACGGACTGTCGTCGATGTCTGCCGCGAGCACGGCGTGAGCAGCGCCACGTACTACAAGTGGAAGTCAAAGTATGGCGGCATGGAGGCATCCGATATCCAACGGATGAAGGATCTCGAAGCGGAGAACCGTAAGCTCAAGCAGATGTTCGCCGACCTCAGCCTGGAAAACATGGCGCTCAAGGATGTAATCGAAAAAAAACTCTGAGGCCAGTTCAACGCAAGGAAGTTGTCACGCACATGGTCAACGCGTTTGAGCTGAGCTCGCGCAAGGCCTGCGCGGCCATGGGCATCAGTAGGAGCTACTACGCCTACAAGCCGCACCCGCGGGACGATAGCGATGTCATCGCAGCCTTGACTGAACTGGCCGAGAAAAAGCCTACATGGGGCTTCAGTAAACTTTTCAACGTCCTTCGACAGCAGGGCAAGCCCTGGAACCACAAGAAGGTTTGGAGGGTTTACTGCCTCTTGAAAATGAACCTGAAGCGCAAGGCCAAGAAGCGGCTTCCGCAAGCCTCTCGGACGGCAGTGGCCCAGCCGCTTGCGCCAAACCATTGCTGGTCGATCGATTTCATGCGGGACACCCTTTACAGCGGTCGCGTCTTCAGGACTTTCAACGCTGTGGATGATTACAACCGTGAGGCCTTGGCCGTGGAAATCGATACCAATATGCCAGCAGGAAGAGTGGTAAGGGTGCTGGATCGGGTCGCCGAAGAGCGTGGCTGCTATCCCGAAAGGTTGCGAATGGACAATGGTCCGGAGTTCTCGGGGACTGTCATGGCGGCCTGGGCAGAATCGCATGGCGTGAATCTGGAGTTCATTCAGCCTGGCAAGCCCACCCAGAACTCATACATCGAGCGGTTCAACCGGACCTACAGAGAAGAAGTGCTTGATTTGTACGTGTTCAACAGCCTGAGCGAAGTTCGGGCCATTACGGAGGACTTTATCCGTGAGTACAACGAGGGACGTCCTCATGAATCCCTGGGGAATATGTCGCCGATAAATTTTGCTGCCCAGAGGGCAGGGGGTACCCCCTGCCCTCTGGGCAACCCCCCCGAAAACTGTCGGGAGTCTCTACCGTTAACTGGCCCTATGAAAGGGGACTTTACAAGACAGCGGCGTGCTTGTAGGATCAATACCTTGCGAGGGGGGGGTGGCCTGGGGTCTTGGCAGAATAATGACCACCAGAAGACACGTGAAAGGAACGCTTGGACTGGATTATGACAAATTGATCTGCTGGGAACACCCGAACTTCTGCGACCTCATCGACCGCGAACTCCGAAACCATTTTGAAATGATGTTTACAAAAAACCGACCGTTTTCATGGCTTCCGATGGACATGAGTCTTATTCGGACATTCATCTGCACGAAGAAGCCTGAGGATTGACGAAGTGCGGACTCCCCCTAGAAGACACCCCATTCAGTCGACACAACAGCGCGCGGAGAACGACAGCGTGATACGATGCGAATCACTTTGCCACAAACATCAACACAATCATTCACACAATGACAAACATTAAAATAACCACCCTAACATTTTCTCTGTGCTGCGTCTTTTTTCTGGCAATTCGACTGTTTGGTGTCTTCTATATGATGGACCAGCGCGCCGAACCCATTGAACCGGACGACGCCTATATAAACTCAGTGCAACCAGGGCTCCAGTTCGCCCCGGCCCGAGAGAAACAAAGTGAGTACCTTTATTCGCAAGTCGAGTCCGCTTCATATGAAGACAAGGCGGTTGGGGCCATCAGCGTATATTTGGCCATCGCATACGACTACCACCCCGTTCACACCTTCATTTACGCGCAAGCAAGAAAACTAGGGTTTGAGTGGAGGGATATCTATTGGGCAACAACCCTCTTCGCCCAAGTGTTTTTCGGCGTGTGCCTGGCAGCTTTTTTGGTAGTGACACTGGGGTGGCAGTGGGGAGGGGTTGCCTTGGCGATCTGTGCGTTTCTTGATTGTAGGGGATTCATCTTCTGGTTCCCAAATGCACATACCTATGTGGTCGCTCTCGGCCTGGCCCAATGGGCTGTTCTTTTCACGAACAACCGGCGAATACAGTGGACCATCCCGCTGCTGGCTGCGGCAACCGTTCTATTCCACCCCGGAGGAGTGATCATCGTCGGCATGACCTGCCTGCTGTATGTGACAGCCAAGCGCACTCCGGAGAAAATGACTTACTGGATTCCCGCCGCCATGTCCGCAATCATGGCGATCGGGTATCTACGTCACGCCTCGCAGGGATACACCCACCCTAACTGGGACTACCTCGCCGAACTGATCGAAAATCTCAAATATATGTATTCGTTCTTTGTCCAGTACGACATCCTGTACTCCACATTCAAAGAGCACATAACAACCTCGTACGATGCCCTTCATGCAGCGCATTATGCCATCCTGGCGCTCCATTTCATCGGTTTCATTTTACTTTCCAAGGTGTTCATCAAAGCATATAGGTCTCGTCTGTTTTCCAGGCAACAAGCCCGCATGATCCAAGCCATGTTCATCGCTTCGATGGGAGCGTTCGGACTCTCACAGGTCGTCCTGATCCCCGGTGTCGTCGGCATTATTTTTGTCCGCGTCGCTCCTGCTCTGGTCGTATTCCTGATCACCATCACCTTGATGACGTGCCGCGCCATACAACATAACAATCAGCCGATGCATAACAACGCCTCGGCCCTCGGCAAAAAATGGATGGTCTATTTTCTTGCCTTTCTTTTCATCGGCTATATCTCTCAACGAGGGCTGCTAGCTATCCAGGTAATGAAAATGGAAACAGTTGAGTCTAATATCGTTTACTCTGATGACGTGTTCTCATCGTTTAACAAATCGCTTTCCAAAGAGGACATGGTCTTATTTGAAGACATGGGGCCTCTCTACTACGCTCTGGCCAACAGTATCCGTTCTGAAAAGCCCGTAGCGGGATACCTTTTCGACAAAGACACCATAGAAAATAACTACCCTGAAATTAACTTTACAATAATTGACTCGCCATATGCAAAGTCGAACAGCGGTTACACCGTGGCAAAAAAGGGGGACATTCACGTGCCACACGGCGGGCGGCTTGAGTTGGATTTCGCGGCCGCCGCTGCTCCCGGTACAGTCTTTGTGCGTTTTGTTCAGGGAAACAAGAGTGTTGCCATCAGTGACGGCAATGGGAGGACTCTGTCCACGCAGCAAAATGGGCAGTGGCTGGGCGTAACCCCCGTGGGGTCAAAACTCATTTTGCAGGCCCGCAATCAACCTTTCACCATACGTGCAATCAGCCTTGACACGACGCATAAGGCACGCTGGCCGTGGAACAACGGAATTCTTTTTACATGGATTGACAGATTCGGGAAGCGACTGCCTTTCAATTTCGAATTCAAATCCGCCTCGCCTTTTACCGAGGGGAAAGGTTTCGAAGTATGGGACGACAGCAGTGATTTTGTCATCCTTAAGCGGAACAATGGAAGAGATGAAGCCTCGTAGCCTCCGCTTTGCACCTGTCCAGATGTCTCGATGGGCTACACAGCCGATTGGACAGGGCCGAAAACATGCCCTGGCCAGACACTCGGCAGCAGAGAACCCCGCGGCTCGCGACCAGGAGCTTCACACCCCCTAGAAACACACCCACAGGGCTGCGCCGGAGAGGTCGTCGAACACGGTCCGGGCCACGGAGCCGACAAAGAGGCGGTCCCAGAGGCCCCGGCCCGAGCCGGAGCTGCCGATGGCCACCACGGCGTAGCGGCCCGCGTGGTACTCGGCCTCGATGAGCCGGGACGGGTTCGCGCCGGTGCGGACGGTGGCGACCACCCGTTCTTCGGGCATGCCCGCCTCGGCCAGCAGGGCCACGGCCCGGTCGATGACCGCGCGGGCCTCTGGCGCGTCCTCCCCGCCGGGGCTGACGTGGAACACGGTCACCGTATGCCCCGGCTCCCTGGCGAGGATAAAGCCCACGTGATCGGTCATTCGCTCCGAGGG
Organism: Pseudodesulfovibrio aespoeensis Aspo-2; assembly: GCF_000176915.2. Taxonomy (NCBI): domain Bacteria; kingdom Pseudomonadati; phylum Thermodesulfobacteriota; class Desulfovibrionia; order Desulfovibrionales; family Desulfovibrionaceae; genus Pseudodesulfovibrio; species Pseudodesulfovibrio aespoeensis. The sequence continues at coordinate 767,768 of NC_014844.1, read as the reverse complement.
CGGCGAGCCATCCACGCACAGAAGCACGTTCCGGCGGTCATGCTCGGGCAGGCGACATATCCACAGGGGAAAGCTGATGGAGTGGGACAGCCCTTCGAGCAGATGGCGCGACAGGGACTTGTCCATGATCTCGCCCAGGCCCACCTGCGCCCGGCGGCCCAGGACCACGGCGTCATACCGGCCCTGCGCGGCCTCGCGGATGAGATCGTGCCCCTTGCCCCTCTGGGGCGAGACCACACGGTCCGCGATCTTCTCCGGATCAAACCCGGCTGCCACCAGGGTGCGCCTGACGCCGTCCACCACCTTGCGCCCCTTGCCCGCGCTGGCCGCCACCCGCGTCTCAAGGGCGTCCAGGGTCTCGTAGGACGCCTCCTCGGCCCAGACAGCCCCCTGGGAAGCCGGGATATGGAAGAGGGTCAGGCCGATGTGCTCGCGCGCCGTGAAGAAATGGGTGATGAACTCGACCCCGGCCCCGGCCTTGGAATGCGCGGACAGGGCCACGAGCAGATGGCGGTCCAGGGTGTCGTCGCCCTTGTGCCTGCCGGACGGGGTCAGGGTCGGATCAATGACCGGCCTTGCGGTCCCGGAATTCTCGTCGTGCATGAGGCCTCCTGTGGTCGCACCCCCTGACCTGCCACAGGCCGGGGGAGCGGATGATGGACCGGGGAACACGCCCCCGGACCTGTTAGGTGATCAACTCGGCCACTCTGGCCTCGATGAACTCCAAAATCTCGCGCACACGCTGTTCTGAAGCAACAGGGACAGTCTTGGCCAGCCCGGCCACGGTCTCGGCGTCCATGTCCGTGGACATCTCGACCATGAACTCGTCCACCTCGCCCTCCTCGGGCATCAAGCCGCAGCCGCCCACCGAGCCGAGCAGTTCGCCGTCCTTGATCACCGGGACGCTGATGCGCACCATGCCGGCGTCGCACTCCTCGACGAACGCGGCCCGGCCCTCCTGCATCAGGTGGACGAACACCTGCCCGGCAGGGGCACAGATGGCCCCGTGCCCCTTGGCATCCTCGCGGATGGCCCGGCACAGGTCGTTGCCCCAGGTGTTGCCCGTCAGCCGGGTGCCGTCCCGGTCCATGACATCGGCGTTGAGATGAAAGCGGTCGTGCAGCTCCTGCTGCAACTCAACCCATTTTTCCTTTGGTTGCAAATCGGTCAGATGCATCTGAAAATCCCTTCCCTCGTGATTCTTGAGCATGATGATGGAGATTGCCCTGTCTCCGGTGAGCACGCCGGACATGTCCGCCATGACATGTTTGGGTGCCCCCCGCAGGGTGGTTCGGTCCGGGGAAACGTTTTCGGATTACCCTCATTCGCCCAGGCGCGCAAGGCCGATGCCGCCCCAGGCATCGCGCAAAGAGGAGCGAGACGGTGGGACGCAACAGTGACCGTGTCACCGAATAGTGGTTTTCAGTGTCGACAAAACCGGCTAAAAGACTCCGTGGAGACCACCATGAAACAAGCCGAGATAAGTGACCGTTTTCGCGCCATGACCTTTGGCGTGCCCTGGAACCTGATGCTGCTGACCTTCGGGTCGTTCCTGATCGCCTTTGCGATCAAGGCCGTGGCCGTGCCCCACGGGCTGCTGACCGGCGGCATGTCCGGCATCGCGCTCCTGTGCTACTACGTGTTCGGCGGGTTGACCACGGGCCAGTGGTATCTGCTGCTCAACCTGCCGGTATTCGTGCTCGGCTGGATCTTTGTCAGCAGGCGGTTCTTTTTCTACAGCCTCTACGGCATGATCGCCACATCGGTCTTCATCGACATCATCCCCTGGACCATGCCCATCGAGGACATCTGGCTGGCCGTGCTCACCGGCGGGGGCATCATGGGCGCGGGCGTGGGCGTGGCCCTGCGCTCGCTGGGCTCCACGGGCGGGGCCGACATCCTGGCCGTCATCTGCAAGGAGAAGTTCAACCTCTCCATGGGCAGCTTCGAGTTCTGGTTCAATCTCACAGGCTTTGTGGCGGGCTTCGCCTTTCTCGATCTGCACATCATGCTCTATTCCATCGCCATGACCTTTGTCATCGCCCTGGCCATCGAGTATGTCATGGGCATGTTCAGCGAGCGCAAGATGGTCATCGTCATCACCGGCAAGCCAGACGAGGTGCGCCAGGCCATCCTCGGCCCGCTCGACCGGGGCGTGACCATGCTCGAAGGGCGCGGCGGCTGGTCGGGCGAGCGCAAGCAGGTCATCCTGACCATGGTCTCGTCCATCCAGCTCAAACGGCTGGAGGAGCTGGTCTACACCATTGATCCCGACGCCTTCACCATCATGGGCTCCGGCTTCCACGTGCTGGGCCGCGGTTTTTCATCAAGGAAGGTCTACTGAGATGTTCACGGCCATGAAGAAGGAAACCCCGCCGCCCCGGACCATCGGCCTGATTACCGACTTCGGGCTCTCCGACCCCTATGTGGGCCAGATGCGCGCCGTGCTCGCCCGCAAGGCGCCGGGCTGCCTCGTGGTGGACATCTCCCACGACGTGGCCCCGTTCAACGTGGCCCAGGCCGCCTTTTTCCTGGCCGCCAGCTATGAACATTTCCCTGCCGACGCCGTGATCCTGGCCGTGGTCGATCCTGGCGTGGGCACGGACCGGGCCATCGTCGGGCTGGAGGTGGACGGACGGATGCTCATCGCCCCTGACAACGGCCTGCTCGCCCTGGCCCAGAAAAACGCCTGGGCGGCCAGCATCCGCGCCTTTGACCTGAGCGCGGCCATGGACGCCCCGAACCGGGTCTCGCACACCTTTCACGGGCGCGACGTGCTCGCCCCGCTGGCCGCCTGGCTGGCACTCGGCGGCAAGCCCGGCGAACTGGGCCGCGAGATCGACCCAGAAACCCTGGTCAGCCTGCCCTGGAGCCATCCGGACATCCGGCCCGGTCGGGCCTGCGGCCATGTCCTGCACATCGACCGTTTCGGCAACTGCGTGCTCAACCTGGAGGCGGGCAGCCTGGGCGTGCCCACCGGCCTGCGCCTGACCGTGCCCGCCGGAGGCGGGCTGACCTACGCCCGCACCTACGGAGACATGCCGGAGGGCGGCCCCGGCCTGCTCGAAGGCAGCCAGGGATTTCTGGAACTGGCCGTAAACCAGCGTTCGGCGGCCAAACAGTTCGGATTGTCCATGGGCGACGCCATTGAACTGGCCTGGGAGGCATGAATGGGATTCTTCCGCAGCTTCATCAACACCCTGGGTTTCCTGACCCGGCTGGCCCCGGCCCGGATCATGGCCGAGGACGAAATGAACCGGTGCATGGTCCACCTGCCGCTGGTGGGCGCGGTCCTGGGCGCGGCTGTGGCCCTCCCCTTTTTCCTGGGCATCTTTGCCGCCTCGCCGTGGGTCCAGGCGTGGCTCATGGTAGTCTTGAGCCTCTACCTGACGCGCGGCCTGCATTTCGACGGGCTGGCCGATGTCTGCGACGCAGTCACCACCCACGCCGACCCGGCCCGGTTCTGGACCGTGATCAAGGACAGCCGGGCCGGAGCCTTTGGCGTCATCGGGCTGGTCATGGCCCTGGGCGGCCAGATCATCCTCTTTCATGAGATGCTCCTGGCCGGAGCCTTCGGGGCCATTGTCTGGGCCTTCATCCTGGGCCGCACCGCCGCCGTCTGCCTGGGCTACGCCGTGCGCCACCTGACCCGGCCCGGCCTGGGCAAGCTCTACATCGACGGCGCGACCCTGGGCGTGGCCCTGACCGCCTCGGCCCTGACCTTTGGCACGGGCGTGTTCCTGGTCGGACCGCTGGCGACCGTCGGGGCCATCGTCATCGCCACCCTGGCCATCATGCCCCTGCGCGGGCTGGCCGAGCATGTGGGCGGGGCCAACGGCGACTTCCTGGGCTGTGCCGTGATCCTGGGCGAGCTTTCCGCCGGGCTCGGCTTCGTCCTCCTGGGCTGACCAGGGGCAAGGGCAGCCGACCACGTTCCGTTCCTGACCATTCCCAAGGGCATCAACCAGAATCCTACGGAGACACCATGCGATTGACGCGGACCACCCCCCTGCTGGCCTTGATTCTCGTTCTGGCCCTGGCCCTGCCCGGCTGCGCGCCGAAAATCAAGATTTTCACGGCCCCGACCACCGACCCGCTCAAGGAAGTGGTCCTTGAAGGCGACGGCGACGGCAAGCTGGCCCTCATCCACCTGACCGGCTTCCTGGCGGCCCAGCCGCGTCAGGGCATGCTGCGCTCCACCCCGAGCCAGGTGCAGGAGCTGGTCAGCGCCCTGGCCCTGGCCGAGGCCGACACCGAGGTCAAGGGCGTGGTCCTGGCCATCGACTCGCCGGGCGGCACCACCACGGCCTCGGACATCCTCTATCACGAGATCGCGGACTTCAAGCAGCGCACGGGCAAGAAGGTGGTGGTGGCCATGTTCGACGTGGCCGCCTCGGGCGGCTACTACGCAGCCCTGCCCGCCGACTGGATACTGGCCCATCCCACCACCATCACCGGCTCGGTGGGCGTGGTCTTCATGCGGCCCAAGCTGCACGGCCTGTTCGACAAGATCGGCGTGGACGTGGAGGTCTCCAAGTCGGGAGAGGACAAGGACATGGGCTCGCCATTCAGGCCCACCACCCCGGAGGAGGCGGCCCTGTTCCAGGCCATCATCGACGACTACGCCGCCCGTTTCCTGGCCCTGGTGGCCAAACACCGCGCCCTGACCCCGCAGAACATGGCCCTGGTGCGCACGGCCCGCGTCTTCACCGCCAATCAGGCCCTGGCCGCAGGGCTCGTGGATCAGGTGGGCTACATCCAGGACGCCTTTGCCAGGGCGCGCGCCCTGTCCGGGCTGGCCGACAACGCCCGCGTCGTGACCTACCGCCGCGAGACCTATCCCAACGACAACCCCTACAACACCATGACCAGCGCCGACCCGGCCAAGGCCTCCCTGCTCGGCGTGGACGCCAGCTTCATCATGCCGCCCAGGGCGGGCTTCTACTACGTCTGGCCCCAGGGCGTGGACCGGTAACAGCCCCAGGTTGCGACCGGGTGCGCTTTGCCGTACCCTGCCCGCTTCACCCGCTTCACTAAGGAGATATTCATGCAGCTCATATCGTCCCAGATGGTCAAGTACGCGGAACGCTCGTCCTGGATCCGCAAGATGTTCGAGGAAGGGATCAGGCTGAAACAGCAGTTCGGCGAGGACGCGGTCTTCGACTTCAGCCTGGGCAACCCGGACCTGCCGCCGCCCCCGGCGGTCAAACACGCCCTGGCCGAGCTGGCCGATCAGGCGGACCAGCCTTTTTTTCTCGGCTACATGCCCAACTTCGGCTACCCGGACGTGCGCCGCAAACTGGCCGACGAGGTCTCCCGCGAACAGGGCGTGGCCGTGCCTGCGGACAGTCTGGTCATCACCTGCGGCGCGGCGGGCGCGCTCAACTCGGTCTTCCGGGCCGTGCTCGAACCGGGCGACGAAGTGCTTGCCCCGGCCCCGTATTTCGTGGAGTACGGCTTCTACGCCGAAAACCACGGGGCCACGCTGGTCACGGTGCGCTCCAAGCCCCTCACCTTTGAGCTGGACCTTGCAGCCATCGACGCGGCCATTACCGCCAAAACCCAGGTGGTGCTCATCAACTCGCCCAACAACCCCACGGGCGCGGTCTACTCGCGCCGGGAGCTGGACGGGCTGGCCGCCATCCTGACCCGGCACAACCAGGGCCGCGACAAACCCATCTACATCCTCTCGGACGAACCCTACCGTTTCCTCGCCTTTGACGGGGTCGAGGTGCCGAGCCTGCTTCCCATCTACCCCTATTCCATCGTCTGCTCGTCCTTCTCAAAAAACCTGAGCATGGCGGGCGAGCGCATCGGCTACGCCCTGATCAACCCGGCCATCGAAGGGCGTGAAAAGCTCGTGGGCGCGGTGGTCATGGCCAACCGCATCCTCGGCTTTGTCAACGCCCCGGCCCTGGCCCAGAAGCTGCTCGGCAAGGCGCTGGGCAGCTCGGTGGACGTGGCCGTGTACGACGCCCGGCGCAAGGCCATGGCCCAGGTGCTGGACAAGGCTGGCATCCGCTACACCATGCCGCGCGGCGCGTTCTACTTCTTCCCCGAGGCACCGGGCGGCGACGACGTGGCTTTTTGCGCCACCCTGCAGGAGGAGAAGATCCTGGCCGTGCCGGGCACGGGTTTCGGCTATCCCGGCTTTTTCCGCCTCGCCTTCTGCGTGGGCGAGGAGATCATCGCCCGCTCCGCCGACGCCTTTGTCCGGGCCGTGACCAGGACCGCCTGATCCTTGCGGTCCGCGAGCCCCTGACGCCTCCCCACGACACCACGACACCACGACACCACACGCGAGCCCGGCCCTGCCGGGCTCGCTTCTTTCTCTGTCCGGCCCTCACGGCCCGGTTTTTGCTGTTCCCCGGATCAGGCGATAATTTCCCACCACACGCGCGGTGCGATCACGCGGCCACAGGCGCACCGGAGCGGACGAAAGCGCAAGGAGACACGATGAACATCGAAGAAAGCTACGAGCTGTACCTCCGGCTGCGTGAGCACATGGTCATGTTGTTGCACGCCATGGACAACCCGTATCCGCCCCATGAACGGACCAGACACGCGCTGGAAGGAAGCGTCAAATACAGCGACTGCTATACTATCCAGAAACTCCTCGAAGCCCAGAAGCCCAAGCGGTGCCTGGAGATCGGCAGCTTTCTCGGCTTCTCGACGCGGTGGCTTCTGGAATGCGGCAGCGCCTGGGACATGCACGTCACTGCCGTGGACCCAAACATCCGACACCGCGTCTTCGACAACCCCCGCTGGATGGTCGAGAGCATGAACGCCAGGTTCCTCCAGGGCAGGCTGGACATCATATCCGGCTTCTTCGGCGCGCACGGGCAGTGGACGAGCGACTACGACACCTACCTCCCCAACCGCTCCCGCGAGTGGGTCAGCCGACTCATCGCGACCAGACAGGAACTGGACGGCGGGTGGGAGGAGACATTCGACTGCATCTACATCGACGCGGACCACTCGTACAACGCCGTGGTGGACGGTTTTCGCCACGCGCTGAAGCTCCTGGCGCCTGGAGGATCAATCATCTTCCACGACGCGGTCAGCTGGCCCGGCGTGAACCGGGCGCTCAGGGAATTCCGGGTCGAATTCGACGGTCTGGCCAGGGTCGAGATACTGGAGGGCACGGGCGTGTTCGACCATCCGAAACTGGCGGCTGAGGCGATCCGGCACTCGGACGGCATCGGCTACTTCAAGCTGCGGCCCGGGCCCGTCCACGCCGCCCAGAGAGCGCCCCTGCACACCGGAACCGGTGCCTCCCGATAGGCGTCGGCCTCGGAGCTCATACAAAATTTTTGCTCCTTAGGTCCGCATTGGCGGAAGAATCAAGTTTTTTGTACCGCACGCCCCCTGCACAGCCCTGAGGCCGCGCAGGCAACACTGACGTAACGTGATGCAATTCTTGATGATTTTATAAATATTGCAACCCATGCGCATTGTGGCACGGCTCCTGCTAAAGAAAAGCATCTTCCTTTTTTTGCACCGAGAAATTCCAGGCCTCCTCACGGAGGCCTTTCTCGTTTTCAGGCAGGGCCGATGGCCGGTCATGGGCCTTCAATGTGGCAGCCGTTCAAGAGGATTCCCCTGATCAGGGATGAAAGGCGGTGTCTTTTTCCACGGGCAAACGGATAATGAAGGTTGTGCCCTTGCCTTCTTCGGTTTCAAAAGTGATCGTGCCCGCGTGCTTGTCCACGATGGTGGAATAGACGATGCTCAGCCCCTGGCCCGTGCCCTTGCCCACGGGCTTGGTGGTGAAAAACGGGTCGAACACGCGCGAACGGATGGATTCGGGGATGCCGGTTCCGGTATCGCTGATGCGGATCTCCACATGATCGCCGGATTGGGCCGTGCTGATGCGGATGCGGCCACGCTCCTGCGGATTGGAGCCGATCTTCTCCTGAATGGCGTGGGTGGCGTTGATGACCACATTGAGAAAGGCCTGCTTGATGTCGTCGGTCAGGCAGATGACCTGGGGCAGGTCGGGATCAAGGTCCATCTCCAGATCGGCCACATACTTGTACTCGCTGCGGGCCACCACCAGGGTGTTCTCCAGCATCCTGTTGAGGTCGGTCAGCAATTTCTCCCTGCCGCCGGGATGCGCGTATTCCTTCATGGACCGGACCACGTTGCTGATCCGCCCTATGCCCTCCTGGATATGTTCTATGGACAGGGGCAGCTCCTTGCGCAGGAAGTCCATGTCCAGGTCCTCGGCCATGGCCCGCGCCCGCTCAAGCAGCGGCCCGGGGACCCGGCCTGCCCCAGCGGCGGCCAGCAGCTCGCCGAAGAGGTTCAGCACGGGTTGCAGGTCCTCGAAGGCCTGCCGGAGAAACTGGACATTGTCGCCCACGAACTGGGCCGGCGTGTTGATCTCGTGGGCGATGCCCGCGGCCAGCTGGCCTATGGCCTCCAGCTTCTGGGCCTGGAGCAGCTGGCTTTCCATCTGGCGCAGCCGGGTCACATCGCGCCCCTGAATAAGAACGCCCACCAGCCTGTCGTCATCGCTGCGGATGGCGCTCACGATCAGTTCAAGCACTCCTGGCTTGCCCTCGGCGTTGACAAAGCGCAGATCAGGGACTGACACGGGTTCGCCCGCCAGGATGCATGCCTCGATGGCCTCCTCCACCACAGGCCACTGCCACGAAAGCGGACACACGCCAAGGGGCCTGCCCAGGACTCTGGAGGCTTCCACACCGAACAGGGCATTGGCCGTCTCGTTCCAGCGCACCACCGCCTTGTCGGGACTGATGCGCACAAGCATGCTGGGAATGGCCCCCAGCAGCAGCTCGATCTCCCGGTTGGCCGCCAGCAGGGAGTCCTTGTCCCGGTTGCGGAGCAGACGCGACCACACCCGCTGCAACAGCACCGTCAGGGCCTGCGAATCCGACCCGGTGTAGTCGCCCTCCTTGTTGGCCACCGTGACCACGGCCACGATACGCTCCTTGTAGAAGACCGGCACGGCCAGCATCCGGATGATGGGCACATGCCCTGTCGGGCATCCTTTCCTGCCGGGGTGATCCACCGTGTAATCGTTGACGAAAAACGGACGCCGGTGCCGGACGCAGTCGCCCCAGAGGCCGGCCTGGACAATGGGAAAATGGATCAGCGTATCCTGGACCCCGCACCCGATCAGGACGTCTTTGGACCAGGCATGCAAGGCCATGCCCGACTCGTCGTCATCAAGCAGCCCGACAAAGGCGATGCGGCTTTGGGCCGCCTTGAGGGAGGCCTCCAGGGCAAAATCCAGCAGTTCCTGCTGCGAGGCGTTGACCATCTTGTCCAGATCGAGCAGCAATTCCTGACGCTCGCCGTTGAGCGCCAGCTGATCCCTGGAGCGGCGCAACATCAGCGCGATCACGACCAGGGCCAGGGAAATCACCAGCACTCCCCCGGCTCCAAGGGCTATCCACTGCTTCTGCGAGCGCTCCTTGAGCAGCGCATCGGTCCGCAGGGCCACCAGTTCCTCCATGCGGGTCTGGTACCGCAGCAGTTCCTTTTCCAGGAGCATTTTCCCGGTGGCGTCGTGGATGATGGAGAGCAGCAAGGTCTGGCCCGAAGCATCGACAAAGGGCGAGCTGTGGACCTCCACAGTACGCACGGCTCCGCTGGCAAGCCGATGCGGGAAGACGAAGTAGTTGCGCTGCTCCTCCCTGGCACGCCGGAACTCGGCAGCCACCTCCTCAGGAGCGAGCTGGTTGATCTCCTGGATGCGCATGGTGCGCAATTGCTCCAGGCCATATCCGTAAAAAGCCGCTGCCGCGTCGTTGGCGTCCACGATGAGCCCGTCCGCCGGGTCGACGAGCAGGACCATGGCGCTGTGGCTCTGCAACGCGTCGGGCAGCCCGGCCCCGGCCTGGGCCGGGGATGCGATGACCGCAAGAAAAGCAAGAGCGATCAGGAAAACATGCCGCATAGCGTATCCCATATCCTGTCTATCCGCCTGCAAGCCATTATAATATCAGGAAGAGGGTTGCCGCGTAGAGGATAACCCTACCCCAGGACGGTACAAGGGGCCAGCAAATTCCCCGGTCGCCCCTCTTTCCCGGTGTTTCACCCTTTGCCCGCCCGCCGCCCGTCAGGACAAAATAGGGGGTTCCCCGCCGCCAGAAATTGCAGTATCAAGCCCCATGTTCACGCACGCCATCACCCGCCGCCCGTCCGCAGAGATGGCCAACGGCATCACCACCGCCGACCTTGGAACCCCGGATTACCACTTGGCCCTGGCCCAGCACAAGGCGTATTGCCTGACCCTGGCTGTCCTCGGCCTCGACGTGACCGTGCTCGACGCCGAGCCGGGGTATCCGGACTGCTGCTTTGTCGAGGACACCGCCGTGGTCTGCGACCATGTGGCGGCCCTGGCCCCTCTGGGCGCGCCTTCGCGCCAGGGTGAGGAGACATCCATCGAGCCAGTGCTGGCCCGGTTCAGGCCCGTGGTCCGCGTCAGGCCGCCCGCTCTGTTCGAGGGCGGCGATGTGCTCCAGGTGGACGACACCTTCTTCATCGGCCTGTCCGAGCGCACCAACATGGCCGGGGCCAAGGCTCTGGGCAACACCCTGGCCCGGCACGGCTCCACGTGGCACGCCATGGAGATGGGCGAGACCCTGCATTTCAAGACCGATGTCAGCTTCATCGGCGACAACACCCTGCTCGTGTCGCCCTTTTTCGAGACCGCGCCTGAGCTGGCCCGGTTCCGACGCATCGTGGTGGACGAGAACGAGGCATACGCCCGCAACTGCCTGTTCATCAACGGCACGGTCATCGTGCCCGCCGGATTCCCCCGGACCCTGGCTGCAATCAAGGGGCTGGGCAGACCCACCATTGAGCTGGACATGTCCGAATTCCGCAAGCTCGACGGCGGGCTGACCTGTCTTTCGCTCCGGTTCTAGGCGCAGATGCCGAGGTCAAACAAAAAGGCCACCCGCACCGGCGGGTGGCCTTTTCATTTGCGCGTTCGTACGCTGGCTAGTAGGTGTCCAGCCGTTTGTCCAGGGTGAAAAGCCAGAGCTTGGAGGCCGTGCCCGTGGGTTCCAACTCGATCTTGGTGTCCACGGCATTGCCCTTGTAATAAATCTGGCCGGTGCCGTCGGTGGTGTAGTCTCCGACCTTGTCCACCACCTCACCCGCGTCGTTGGTGGCCGGATTGACCACTTTGAACGTGAAGCCGAAATCGTTGTCCGAGGTCACGGCAATGGTCCGCATGTCAGGCAGGATTGCGCAGCCTTCGGCCTTGCCCGGTTTCCAGCCCAGATCCGTGATGTCCATGATTTTGGTCTTTGTGGCATAGCGGACGCCAAGGGCCTCGACAGCAGCCCGGTCGGCCAGGGTTTCGAGTTCCTTGCCGTCAGCGGTCTTGACGCCGGAGATGTCCGTGGCGTCAGCGAGGTCGATGACGTAGAAGGGAATGCGGGTTTTGCCGTCGGCGCTTTTGCCGCGCTCGATGAGCAGGAATCTTGTCTCGGAGATGGTGGCAAGGTCGCCGATCATGGCATCGCCGGATTTCTTGTAGTCGTCGCGGTTATGCGGGTAGGCGTACTGCTTCACTGTCCCGGTTTCGGGATCAAGGAGCAGCAGTCGGATGAACGTGGCCTTCGATTCCTTGATCTTGCCATCCACGTCGCACACGGACTGAATAGCCGTCAGGACCTTGTTGGACGGAGTCACCGCAATGCCCTCGAAGCCCCGGTTGGCCTGACGGGTGGCCGCGATCATGGGCAGTTCCTTTCCCGGCGTGTATTTCTTGATGATCCGACCAGTATAGCCGTCAATCTTGGCGATGAACGGGCCGTACTCGTCGCATATCCAGAGATTGCGCGGGTTCTGGCGGTCTATGTCCACACCTTCGGTGTCCAGGCCGTCGGGATCGAAATCGAGCACGCCCAGAGCGTCGTCAAGGGGCGTCTCGCCCGTGGAGCCCACGGCGCCTAGCGGGATGGGGCGGCCCGAGATAAGCGCACCCTTCTCGTTCTTCAGGTCGATCAGGCTGGCCAGCACGGCCTTGCCGTCAGCCACACGGATGGCACCGTAGGACGGCGTGTAGCTCGGGGCGGGGAACATCTTGGCGGCTTCGGACTTGCCCTGTCCCTTGAGGTACTTGGGGGCATCGGCGTTGGGGCCGCGGTCGCCTATGGCGTAGAAGACGCGCGCGCCATCCTTGTCCCGGCCCACATAGCACAGGCCCGAGCCTATGCCGATGGAAAAGCCATCGGGAAAGGCGTCGGCATAGAGCCCGTGATAGGGGACGTTAAACGCTTTCGGAATCTCAATGTCGTATTGTTCGACGATGATTTCCGCAGCCAGCGCCTGGGAGGCGACGGTGGCGAATATGAGCATGAGCAGTGAAATGAAACGCAGCATGGAGGGCCTCCTGTGATTTTTTCCTGTAATAGGAGGTACCCTCTGAGGTGGTGTGTCAATACGGTCAAGAAGCGGTGAACATCCGGGGACGACGCATGAACAGGGGGCTCCCCCTGTTCATGCGATCCCGGATTACTAGAAGAGCTTCTTGAGCAGGTCGCCAGGGGACTTCTTCTTCTCAGGCTCGGTGGCGGTGCCGTCGGTTGCGCCTTCTGTGGTCTTGCCGCCGCCGAGGATGGACTTGCGCAGGGTGTCCTCGATGCCCTTGGTTCCTTCCTTGAAGGAGTCCTTGAGCAGCGCCTCGGCCAGGGCCTTCATGTCCAGGCTGATGGACGGATCGGCCAGACTGCCCTTGGCCCGGATGGGCAGGGGCATGCCGCTCAACTCCTCGATGGACGCGCCGTCCTGGCCCTTGAGGGTGCCCACCACCGTGACCGTGGCCAGATAGTCCACGCTGTCGCGGGGCAGGTCGGCCCAGCCCTTGCCCGTGACGCGCAGCAGGGGCGACTTCATGAGCAGGTCCTCGTTGACGATGTGGCCGTTGGTGATGACCGCGCTGCCGAGCATCTCGGCAAAGTCGGTGCGCATGGGTTCGTCGCCCGATGTCGGCCTGCCCTTGATGGTGTTGAAGGCGTCGCGCAGCATCTTGGCCACGTTGATCCCGTTGACGGCGCCGTCGGTGAAGGCAAAGGAGGCCGTGCCGGAAAGAGTCCGCTTGATGGCCTCGGGCGTCAGGCCCGCGCCGGTCACATCGTATTTGACCACTGCCGCGCCGAGCACCTGATCCTTGCCGGTCAGGTCCATGAGCAGCGGGCCGGCCTGAACGCCGGAGACCGTGGCCTGCTCCCGCCATATGGCCGGGGTGCTCCTGGCGTCGAGCACGCTCACGGCGTTCAGGGTGCCGTCGTAGAGCTTGGCCGTGAACGGCTTGACCGTGAGCACGCCGTTTTTGGCCAGGATCTGGCAAAGGATTTCGGCCACGCGCAGGTTCATGGCCTTGGCCTTGCCCACGGTGATGCGCCCGCTCAGATCCAGGTCGCGCAGGGCCGAGAGGTCAGGCTCGGTGGCCGGTTCAGCCGAGCCCGCGGCAGCGGGTCCGGCCTTGGCCTCGCTCCCTTGGCCGCCTGAGGCCGGGGGCATGTAGCGATCCGCGTCGATGTCGTCCACGTTGATGGCGAACTCGATGGCGGGCTTGGCAAAGTTCCTGACCGTGCCTGTGCCGGTGACTGTGGTGTCGTCCAGCTTCAGGCGCAGGGATTCGAGGGAGGCGGAATCCGCCGTGCCGTTGAACTTGATGGCGGCGTCCAGGGCCTCAAGCACAGCCGGGTCGGCAGTGACGGGCGACTCCATGCCCAGTTGCTTCATCAGCTCGCGCGGGCTGGTCCGGGCCAGGTCGATCTCGCCGGAATAGCTGACCCCGTCCTTGGCCTTGGCAAAAAACAGGCCGGTGATCTCCATGCCCAGCGCGTCGAGGGTCAGCCCACTGATATCCAGGGTGGCGGCGTCGATGTCGTAGGTGGCCGTGCCCGCGAGCCGGGGCCGGGTGTTGATCTTCGGCGCGTCCATGACCAGATCAAAGGCCAGCTCAAAGGGGAAGGGACGCTTGTCGCCCACCTCGCCCACCACGAGGTCGAGATTGGCCAGGGCTGTTTTCTTCCCGGCCATGGCGTCGTCATAGACAAGGCTGGCGTTGGTGATCTCGATGCCGAGCACCGAGAGATCCTTGACAGACTGCCCGGAACCGTCCGCAGCGGGCTGCGCCTCCGGCGCGGCAGTAGCCCCGCCGTTCTTGTCAGCGTTCTTGCCTGCGGCGGTCAGGTCGTCCCAGTTGTTGACGCCCTGCTTGTCCACCGCGAGGTTGGCCGTGAACCCGTCAAGGGCGATGACGCCGATGGCGACCTTGCCCGAGAAGAGTGGCATGATCTGGACGGACGCCTCGGCCCGGTTGATGCGGATCATGGCGTCGGGCGAGAAGCCGGGCCGGTTGCCCAGCGCCACAGGGCCGACCTCAAGGCCCAGCCACGGGAAGAAGCTGAACCCGATGTCGCCCTCGAACACCAGCTCGCGGCCAGTGTTCTCCTTGACCGCCTGGGCGATCTCGGCCTTGTATTCGTTGGGGTCCACCGTGGCCACGAGGATGATCGCCGCGGCCACGAACAGGGCGACCAGCGAACCGAAAACGATGAGGCCGATCTTCAGATATTTGTTCATTATGCGCTCCTTGGCAGAATGTTGACGAAATGATGCCGCCGGGGGCGAGGTTTGATCATGCCCACTTCCCGAAGGCCCTTATGGAATTCAATAGGCAGCCTACCACGCCACGACCGCCATGCCTAGCAGGCTGTTGAAAAACGTTCGATTGCTGCGTTGCTTCAAAAAGGTCAAATCCTCACGTACTGGAAGTACGCTTCGGCCTTGACCTTTTTTCGCGCCTTGCACTCGAACATTTTTGAACAGCCTGCGAAAATACTTTTTCAATGGCCTGCTAGCGACAAAGGAATGTTTGTCACAGTGTTTCGATACCTGACGCATATCAGCCGCGCAGGGACAATCCCTTGATCAGGCCAAAGCACCCGGCCAGCATCATGTCGCCGCCAGGGGCCGGGAACGCGACATCATACCCGGACAAAAGCCTGCGGCGCGGCCCCAGGACATAGGTGGGGCCGAATCCGTCACCCCCGGCAGGCAGGTCCAGCGTCAGGCAGCCGTGTCCCTTGTCCTCGAACACCTGCTCGAAGGTCAGGCAACCGCAGCGGAATTTTTCCAGGTCGCTCCAGAGCTTGGAGCCGTCCACACAGCCGGTGTGCTGCTCGTACACCCCGTGGATGCGGCCATCGAAGAGCAGGAAGGCGATAAGATGGGAGTTGCCGATGTTGACCAGGGTGATGCCGGTCTCGCGGCTGCGCCGCTCGATCTCGTCCACGTAGAGCGCGCCGAGCACGGCGGCTGCCCCGGTGTCGGCCACCGGCCCGCCGCCAATGTCGCGGCTCAGGTCCGCCAGCCGGGTGAGCATGGCGGGAGGGGTATCCCAGACCAGGGCTTCGGGGCGGCCCCCACCGTCCGTGAGCAGGCTCTGCCAGAGGGCAAAACGGCCCATGCGGTTGGACTGGCCGGGGTGGAACCCGTGATCCTGGGCGCAGGCCGCCACCGCGTCGGGCCAGGGCAGCTCCGCCGCCTCGAAGAACCGCCGCCACCACGCCTCGTCGAAATCCGTGAGCCGCACCGGCTCGTATCCGTCCGGGCAGGTCTCCACAAGCCGGATGCCGGACGCCTCCAGCCTGACCAGATCATCGGCCATGGTATAGGCCGCGCTCCGGGTGGCGGCCACGGCCAGCCCGGCCTGCTGATGGGCGCGGACAAACCGGCTCACCCCGCCGCCCATGTTGCTGCCGTAAAGCCAGATGTTCCGGCCCTGGAGGCGCAGCCCCTCGATGCGCCGCCCTATCTGCAGGGCCGGGGCCGGGAGCACGAACTTGGGGCAGTTCTCGACCTCGATGCCGGACGAGTGGAGCAGCACGTCCTGGGTGCCGCTGCCGATATCGATGCACAGGGTGGTTTTCGCCACGAGGAATCTCCTTTGGTTTCAGGCTCGGAGAGTACCTTGCTCCCGTGATGCAGGCAAGGGCGGGATGCGGTTGCGGACAGGACGCGCGCCCTGTACCATGCGCCCATGACATCTGTTGCATGGACCCTGCTGGTGATCGGCGTGATCGCCGTGATAATCGTGATCGCCCTGTCCCTGGTGCGCTACACGGCCTTTCTCGTGTCCAACAGTCGGGCCGGGCTGCTGGCCCAGGCCCATGACGACCGGGGCGGACTGGCGCGTCCACTGCTGGCCGGGCTTGGAACGTCCGTGGTCTCCGGGATCATGGCCCTGGCCGCGTATCCGCTGGCCTGGCTCCCGCGCCGGGAGCGCGAGCCGGGCCTGCTGCCCGTGGTGCTGGTGCACGGCCTGTATCACAACCGCTCGGCCTGGGTGCTCTTTGCCCGCTGGCTGGCCCGGGCCGGGTTCACCGACCTGCACACCTTTCAATACAACACCTTTACCGGGGATTTCGACACGGCAACGGATTCCCTGTGCCAAACCCTGGACCGACTGCTCGGCCCCCGGCCCGGCGCGCGGGCGATCCTGGTGGGCCACAGCCTGGGCGGGCTGGTCTGCCGCGCGGCGGCTGGCGACCCCCGGTTCGCTGGCCGGGTGGCGGCCCTGATCACCCTGGGCACGCCTCACCACGGGTCGGAACTGGCCCGTCTGGGCATGGGTGGCATGGCCCGCGGCCTCATCCCTGGCCGGACCATCGCCCAACACGGCATACCCGCGACAGTGGCAGCGGTGCCCGACCCGGACTGCCCCCGGCTGGCCCTGATCTCGCCGGTGGACGATTTCGTGTTCCCCGCCTCCTGCCTGCGCACGGGCCGTCCCGGCTGGGACGAGCGTCTGGTCGCGCCCATGAGCCATGTCTTCATGCTCTATTCGCGCGAGGTGACGGCCCAGGTGACGGACTTCCTCAAATCCGCCGTGCGCGATGCACCGCGCCCGCCCAGCCGTCAAGGCCGCTAAGAGGACGACAACAGAAAAACCGGGCGCAGGGGATACTCCTCTGCGCCCGGTTTCCCGGTAGTCTGGGCTGGGGTGCCGCTACTGCGGCGGACGAAATCAGCCGCCCACCACCTCCAAAATCTTGGCCTTGAGGGCTTCGGGCTTGAACGGCTTGGTGATAAAGGCAGTGACGCCCGCCTTGCGGGCCATATCCTGCTGCGACGCCTCGGACTCTGTGGTGACCATGATGATGGGCACCTCCTCGTAGCCGGGGGTGTGGCGCACCTTGCCCACCAGCTCCATGCCGTCCATGACCGGCATGTTCATGTCGGTGATGATGACCTCGAAGTCCTTGCCCTGCTCTATGAAGTCGTAGGCCTCCTCGCCGTTGGAAGCCATGAACGGCTCGAATCCGAGATCCGTCAGAATGGCGCGGTGCATGGCGCACATGGAGCGGGAGTCGTCCGCGGCCAGAGCCTGCCTGCCGCCTGCGGCCACCTGCGGCAGTCTGTCCAGGTCGTCCTCGGCGCGGCTTCCGCCGATACTGTCCAGCACGGCGCGGAACTCGTCGATGATCTCCTGATCCCTGGATTCGGCCAGGACGTCGACCAGGGCGTCGCCCGCGCCCGCGTTCTCGTACAGGGCGTCAAAAATGGTGGTGGCCCTGGTGGCGATGACCGCCTTGGCCAGCCGGTCGCTCTGATCATCACCCTTGGCGATCAGCCCGGTCAGGGCGGCGGTCATGCCCGGATTGACATGCCGCTCCAGCCCGCCGACCACGGCCATGAGGAGGAGTTCGTCGGGTTCGTGGAGCCCGTCCACCAGACAAATGATGCCCTTCATGGTCCCGATGCGCCCAAGGGCCTCGTACACGGCGTAACGGACATTGGGGTCGTCCGCCTGCCCCTTGTCAAAGGCGGCCACCAGTCCGTCCGCGCCGGAGCGGTCGCCCACAAAACCAAGGACGTTGGCGGCCAGGATGCGCATGTCGATATCGCCGCTCTCGAACGCCTTGAGCAGCAGGGATACGGTCGGCTTGCCCATGTTCGTGAGCGCGTCGGTGATGATGCGGCGCACCGTGGGGTTCTTGTGGTGAAGCTTCTCGACCAGGAATCCGATGGTCTCCTCGCCGGAAAAGGAAGACAACGCCTCCACCGCCTTCCAGGTGGTGATGTCGCAAACTTCATACCGGTCCGGGGCCTCGCTCTCGATGATCATGGCCTTGAAGCTGTCCACGGACCCGGCGTCCTGGAGCCTGCCCAGCGCCTCGATGCAGGCGGACTTGATGAACGGGTCATCGTGGCCGAGGTGCGCACGGAACACGGGCGTGACCGAAGGATCGGCGATGCGCGCCAGGGAGTTGAGGATGTCCATGAGCTGGTCCGGGTCCTTCTCGGTCCCGGCTATGGCCACGAGCGGCTCGGCGGCGCGCCTGAATCCGTGCTCGCCGGCCACCCGGATGCACAGGGTGCGCAGCCCGGCGTGCGTGTCGGACAATCCCTTGATGACCATGTCCTCGTTGCTGGACAGGACCGCATTGAGGGCGTTGACCACCATGTAGTCGATGGAGGTGTCGCCCACGGGGTTCTTGAGAAGGTCGATCAGGCCGGGCAGGTTCTCGGCATCCTTGTCGCCGGATATCTCGTTGAGGACCATGATCTGATCCAGAAATTCCTTGCTCCTGAAATCGTCTAGCGTCGCCATGCTTCTCTCCAACGGTTGAGGTGGGCTGGTGCCTACTCGAAGCAGAATTCGATGGTGAAGTGGCCGTCAGGCGTGGTGAAGGGGATGGCCATGATCGGCGTCTTGGCCATATGCGAGATGGTGTGCCCGTCCCCCATGATGACCGTGGGGGTTGACCCCTGGAACACGTAGCCGCGCTCTGCCAGCCCGGCTCGGGCCTGCCCGGAGATCATGTTGGTCAGTTCGCCCACTGCGTCCCTGACATCCTGCATGATGTCGTCGATTTCCTCACCCAGCATGTTCTTGACGATGGCCACCGCGCACCCCCTGGAAAAGGAGAGCGACACGCTGCCGTTGCGCTCGCCGGTGATGCCGACAAGTCCAGACACGTCGCCCGCGGCAACATTGTTCTTCTTGACGTAAGGCCTGCCCACCTGCGGCTTGACGAAAGCCATGGTTGACAAGACATCGACCGCTGCTTTGATGAAGGGCTTTGCAAGTTCGACATCCATGACTTCTCTCCTTGAACTCAAACCCCGCGCCAAAAAGGCTGCCGGGCTGAATAGTGTCTCTTAATTTCGTATTCAGGGCGTGCGCGCTGGCACGGCCAAGTATGGGAAATAGGTATCGGCTTCGGGAGGACGGGTCAAGCCGTGTATATTGAAAATAAGACGCTTTCCAGAAAGGCCTTGCCGGGAAAATGGATGAGCCATACACGGGAAGGCACCTATGAAGTCACGCGCACTCGACACCCGCACCCCTTTTCGCGTCGCCCTCCCCGGAGTGATCTTCGTGACGGCCATCTTTTTCTTCAACTTTCTCTCCCGTGTCGTCCTCGCGCCGATCATGCCAGTGATCCAGGCCGACCTCGGCTTTGCCCACACCGGGGCGGGCGTGCTCTTCATGGCCCTTGGCGCGGGCAACGCCCTGGGGCTGCTCCTGAGCGGCTTCCTCTCCAGGGCCGTCAACCACCGGCGGACCGTGGGCATCTCGTCCCTGCTCGTGGGCGCGTGTGCCTTGGCCACCCCCCTGGCCAGGGACTACGCAGGGCTGCTGGCCGCCCTCTTCACCATGGGCGTGGCTGCGGGCTTCTACCTGCCCTCGGGCATCGCCACCATTTTCTCCCTTATCCGCAAGGAGGACTGGGGCAAGTCCATGGCCGTGCACGAACTGGCCCCCAATCTCGCCTTTGTGACGGCCCCGATCCTGGCCGAGGCCGTGCTGCTCTGCTTCGACTGGCGGGCCTCCCTCCATCTGCTCGGCGCGGTGCAGCTCTGTCTGGGCCTGTGGTTCCTGCGATCGGGCAGGGGCGGCGAGTTCCCAGGCACCGTGCCCGGTCCGCCCGTGGTCATGCAGATCGTCAGGCGGCCCATATTCTGGGTGCTCGTGCTCTTCTTCTGCCTGGGCGTCTGTGCGTCCGTCGGCCCATACTCCATGCTCCCGCTCTATCTGGCCGATGCCCACGGCTACACCCGCGAGGCCGCCAACAAACTCCTGTCCGTGTCCAGAGTGCTGGCCTGCTTCGCCCCCTTTGTGGCGGGCTGGATCACCGACCGATGGGGAGCCAGGCCCGCCATATTCCTCTTCCTGCTCCTGACCGGAAGCGCCCTGATCGCCCTTGGCCTGACTTCAGACACGCCACTGATGGTCGTGGTCCTGCTCCAGCCCATGTGCTCGGTGTTCATGTTCGCGCCCGGATTCACCCTGGTATCCACGGTCTTTCCCCCAGAACACCGCACCGTGGCCCTGGCCCTCATGGGGCCGATCAACGCCGTCATCGGCATCGGCGTTGCGCCCATCTTTCTCGGGGCCATGGGCGATGCCGGACGCTTTGACCACGGATTCATGATCCTCGGCTGCGCCCTGCTGGCGGCCATGCCCATGCTGCGTCTGCTGCCCGCAGGCACCGCCGGGCGCGACGACTAGACACACCCGCTGCCCCTTGCATCTGGCCCCTTGCGTCTGGCCCCTTGCGCCAAATCGGCCAAGCCGGTACTCCACCCGGTGACACTTTCAATTCAGGGGGGTGGGGAATGGATGTGAACACGCTGCAAAGCGCCATGGGACTGATGGCGCTGGTGGGGCTGGCCTGGCTCATGAGCGAGAAACGGCGCGAGGTGCGCCTGTTGCCCATCGCCATCGGGCTGGGACTGCAACTCGGGCTGGCCCTGCTCATGCTCAAGGTGCCGCTCTTCGAACGGTTCTTTCTCGGCCTCAATGAGGTCGCCCTGGTCATCGAAAAAGCCACCATGGCCGGGACCTCCTTCGTCTTTGGCTACCTCGGCGGCGGCGACCTGCCCTTTGCCGAGCCCTATCCCGGCGCGAGCTTCATCCTCGCCTTCCGCGCCCTGCCCATCATCCTGGTCATGTCCGCCGTGTCCGCCGTGCTCTACCACTGGCGCATCCTGCCCCTCGTGGTCCAGGGATTCTCCTTCCTGCTCCAACGAACCATGCGTGTCGGCGGCGCCCTCGGCGTGGCTGCGGCAGCCAACATTTTCATGGGCATGGTCGAAGCCCCCCTCGTGGTCCGACCCTACCTCGCCCGCATGACCCGCAGCGAGCTCTTCTCGCTCATGACCTGCGGCATGGCCACCATCGCCGGGACCATGCTCGTGCTCTACGCCTCCATCCTCTCCGCCACCATCCCCGGTGCCATGGGCCAGATCCTGGCCGCCAGCATCATCTCCGCCCCGGCAGCCATCCTCGTCTCGCGCATCATGGTGCCCGAGACCGAGCAAACCACCGAAGGGCGCGCCATCCCCCCGCGAACGTCCGTGTCCACCATGGACGCCGTCACCCACGGCACCGTGGACGGCGTCAACATCCTCATCAACGTCGTGGCCATGCTCATCGTCCTGGTGGCCCTCGTCTCGCTGGGCAACGCCGCCCTCGCCCTGGCCCCCAACGTGGCCGACGCCCCCCTGACCCTGCAACGCATCCTCGGCTGGCTCATGAGCCCCATCGTCTGGCTCATCGGCATCCCCTGGGCCGAAGCCCAGACCGCAGGCAGCCTCATGGGCACCAAAACCATGCTCAACGAATTCCTCGCCTACCTCGACATGGCCCGACTGCCCCCGGACGCCCTCTCCCCACGCAGCCGCATCATAATGACCTACGCCATGTGCGGCTTCGCCAACTTCGGCAGCCTCGGCATCATGATCGGCGGACTCGGCGTCATGGCCCCGCAACGACGCGGCGAAATCGTCAACCTCGGACTGCGCTCCATCATCTCCGGCACCCTCGCCACCCTCATGACCGGCGCCGTGGTCGGAGTCATCATCCCGTAAAAGAATGCCTCCGGCGGCAAGAGCCGCATGAAACGGCGATGGCCCGCCCACCCTTACGGGATGGGCAGGCCATCGCTGTTTCACGCGGCAGGGGTTAATTCAAAAGAGTATCCTGACCTTGTCTTGTGTCCTGCCCGGCCACGCCAATTCCAACCCCCCTTCGCTAGCCCCGCAATGGGCGGGAGCGTCGAGGCACCAGTTGCGTCGGCCTGCGGCCCGGCGAAACAGTTGGGAGCGGAGTCTTCGACCGCTCCCAACTGTTTCGCCAGCAGCCCTATGCTCAGACCAAAGCTACTGGTGTCCGACGCGGGAGACCCGATCACAGGTCTTGAAAGCGGTTTTTGCCTCCTTTTGGGCGCTTTGATCCAAAAGGAGGTCGCGACGGAGGAGCGAAATCCTCACCCGACTCTTCATCCCGCCAAAGGCGGCTTCCTTTTCTTTCTTCTCCTCCCGCCTCGCCGCCAAACCTTGACTTTATCCAACCAGTCCCCATATCTTCAAAGAAATTAACAACCCACAAGGTGAACCATGAACACATATAAAATCCACCCCATCGTCATGGGAACCAAAGTCTTTGACAAGGGCATGATGACCTACCAGCACGGGTACGGCACCCCCTACACCATCCCCATCTACACCTGGTACATCGAAGGGGGCGACAAGAAAATCCTCGTGGACACCGGCGAGATGCACCCCATCGTCTCCGAGGAACGCGAAAAAGCCATCGGCGGCAAGATCCACACCTTTGAGGAAGGGCTGGCCAAGTACGGCCTAACCCCGGAGGATATCGACATCGTCATCCACACCCACCTGCACAACGACCACTGCGAGAACGACTACAAATGCGTCAACGCGCGCATCTACGTGCACGAGAAGGAACTGGAGCACATCCACAACCCGCACCCGCTCGATTTCCGCTATCTTGAGGACTACATCGAGGACGTGGAGGACAACGGCCAGTTGGTGGTGGTGGACCGCGACACCGAGGTGGTGCCCGGCATCACCATGATCCACACCCCGGCCCACACTGCCGGGGGCATGTCGGTCAAGATCGAGACCGACAAGGGCAGCGTGCTCATCTGCGGTTTCTGCACCATTCTCGAGAACCTCAATCCGCCCATGGAGGTCAAGGCCATGGAGATGGAGGTCATCCCGCCCGGCACCCACACCAACGCCCAGGACGCCTACGACATCCTGCTCCGGGCCAAGGACATGGCCGATTTCGTCCTGCCCCTGCACGAGCCCAAGTGGGCGTCCATGGAGACCGTGCCGGAGTAGCGGGCCGAGCAACGCCAATGATTTGATCCCCCGCGCACTCCGGTGCGCGGGGGGTTTTTCTGGCGCGCAAGACTACGTCCATGTTGACGATTCCTGTCGGCGGACCGCCGTTTTGCTTGCCACTTCAGGCGCAAGGGGCGTAGTGTCCGCCCATGTCTCCCATCCTGCTCGCCGTGGCGCCCATTTTCGGGCTGATCCTGCTGGGGTTTGTCCTGAACCGGGCCGCGTTCCCGGCTCCGGGATTCTGGCCCGCGTCCGAGCGGCTGACCTATTACGCGCTCTTCCCGGCCCTGCTGGTGGGCGGGCTGTCGGGCCGCTCCTTTGACGAGTCGGCCACCGGGTTGGCCGTGACCCTGTTTGTTGCCGTCTGCCTCATGGCGGGCGTGCTGCTGACCATCCGGCGGCTCCTGCCCATGTCCGGAGCGGTCTTCACCTCGGTATTTCAGGGAGCCATCCGGCCCAACACCTATGTGGGCATGTCTGCGGCGGCTGCGCTGCTCGGCCCGGACTGGATGAAACTCTCGGCCGTGGCCCTGCTGACCCTGATACCGCTGGTCAACGTGCTCTGCGTGCTCGTGCTGGCGCGCCACGGCAACAACGGCGGCGGCATCCGGCGCACGGCCATCGAGCTGGCCCGCAATCCGCTCATCCTCTCCTGCGTGGTCGGGTTCACCCTGAACGGATTCGACATCATGCTCCCCGCCGTGGTGGCCGACCTGCTCTCCATCATGGGCAAGGCAGCCCTGCCCATGGGCTTGCTGGCCGTGGGCGCGGGCTTGCGCTTCGAGGGAGTGGGCGATACGGCCCTGCCCGTGGCCGCGGCCTCGGCGGCCCACCTGCTCGTGCTGCCCCTGATCGCCTTTGGCTGCGCCCAGGCACTCGGGCTGGATGCCGTGTCGCGCAACGCCGCGCTCATCTACACGGCCATCCCGGTCTCGGTCTCGGCCTTTATCCTGGCCCGCCAGATGGGCGGCGACCACCGCGTCATGGCCCTGATCATCACGGCCCAGACGATCCTCTCCGCCCTGACCCTGCCCCTGGTGCTCGCCCTTCTTGGCTGATGCACGCCCGGCGGCCCGGTTCGCCCGTCCAAAAACCGGAAAACCCCTTGAAGTCGCGGGGCAATTGGGCGACTATGCCCGTACTGAGATAACAGGTTGTGAAAGGAGATATTATGGCTAAAGATTTCAGAGAGATGCTCGTCGAGTCTTCGCGCCACGAGCAGTTTGGCCGTTTTTTCAAGGAACTGGCCATAGGGATCAAGGTGGTGCTGTCCTTTCAGGCCAGCGAGACGCATGCGTGCGAGCCGGCGCAGACTCTGGACGACATTTACGCCTACACCAAGTGGGAAGTGAGCCTGCGCCAGGTGGACAAGCCCATCGACGTGCCCATCATCGGGGCGTGGGATGCCTTCAAGGAAAAGGATTGGGCCGCGCCCTTTGACAGGCCGGAATTCCAGCGGGCCATGGTCGGCGAGCTCATCCCCACCGAGCACTGCCAGCGGGTTCTGGAGGATGTCATCGAGTACGCCATGAGCAAGGATCAGATGGATTCCGAGGACGACATCCGCATTGTCGATCCCGAGGTGAACCTCAAGCGCGCTGGCGGCTGCGGCAGCGGCTGCGGCACCAAAAAGCCCGTGGCGAAAAAGGCCTCCCAATAGGCCGGATGGCTTGGATTCGATGCAAGAGGCCCGCCCATGGCGGGCTTTTTTCATGCAAAGAAGGCGGTGAGGGCGACCACGTAGACCAGGGCGGGCAGCAGGTTGGCCAGCCGGATCTCGGTCAGCTCCAGCAGGTTGATGCCGATGCCGATGATGAGCAGGCCGCCGCAGGCCGTGACCTGGCTGATCATCATGGGCGAGAAGTATTGCTGGAAGAAGCTGGCCCCGATGGTCATGGCCCCCTGGTAGACGAGGACCGGGATGAAGGAGAAGAGCACGCCCGAGCCATAGGTGGCGGCCAGGGCCACCGAGGCAAAGCCGTCGAGGATGGACTTGGTGTAGAGGACGGTGGTATCGCCGTTGATGCCTTCCTCCAGGGAGCCGATGATGGCCATGGCCCCGATGCAGTAAATGAGCGAGGCGGTGATCAGCCCGTCGGTGAACTTGGCGTTGTCGGATTTGATGAGCCGCTTGAAGCGGTCGCCAAGGCGGGCGAACAGGGTGTCGAGCCGCAGCAGCTCGCCGGAGATGCCGCCCAGCAGCACGGCGAAGATGACGATGAGGATGTTCTCGACCTTGAGGGCCATCTGGATGCCGATGAGCAGCACGCACAGGCCAAGCCCCTGAAAGACGATGGTGCGGATGCGATCGGGAAAGCGCGACTGGAGCCAGCAGCCGATGAGACTGCCGCCGATGATGGCCAGTGCGTTGACGATGGAGCCAAGAGGGAGCATTGGGCGCATCCTTGTGGTTGCTATGACAGACCGGTTCCGCAGAAGCGGTGCTACCACCAAGCGCCCCGCGTGACAAGAATATTGACAGGTTGCGCCAGCCTGCCCTATGAATGACCTCTCCCACGCCAGGGTGGCGGAATTGGTAGACGCAGCGGACTCAAAATCCGCCGGTAGTGATACTGTAAGGGTTCGAGTCCCTTCCCTGGTACCAGAATGAAAACAGCGGCTTGCGATGGATAATCGCGGGCCGCTGATTTGCGTTGGAGCGTTATTGTTTGGATGTACACCCTGTGTCTGCCGCACACGGCAGGGTCTTTTCATTTGTCACGGAAGAAGGCTAGTGAAGTTTAGCTATCAATCCAGTCGGGAATTGGCAGTTCGTAATTGATATGTTCTGTTATGCAATTATGTGTTTTCAACAAATCATGATGGAATCTAAAATTCAAAGGTTCTTGTATGTAGAATTCCCATAATGGCAGGATGTAGCCCTCGTTGCGGACAACTTCTTGTATTTGTTCTTTAGTTAGACCTATAGTGCCACTAAACAGACGCTCGCGCAATAGTTTGAAAAACTCAAAAAGAGCTAACTGCACTTTTACACTATCCTGGGCCTTCATTTGTCTAACGAGATTTTCCAAGTTGTGCTTCTTCTGTAAGGCACTGTCTGGGGAGAATATTAGTTGAGTTGCGCCATAATATTCCCCTTCAAGCTCTTTAATCTTGGAATATTTGCTGCTTTCATAAAAATAAACAAACACCTCATTGATTGCTGACTCTTCAAGTGCATGAAAAAAAGTGGCATTTTTCTCCGTAAACATATTGTCTCTTTCAGATGGGAAACTCCTCTCTGTGTCCAAGATCTTTCCATAGAGAGACACAAGACCGCCGTTTACTCTAGGAAGAAGCCATAAGAGCATAGCCTCTTCTTCGTTTCTGGCCTTGATATCATACTCGTTTGTTCTAAAGTTTCGCCAATAGCATGACAAATCAACCAGTTCTGAAAGTATGTGTTGCGTGTTGATAACGAGGTTGGGATAGCTGCTCACGGCAGTGATTAAATCTTTGAGAAAGTTGAGGGCACCAATTGAGGAGATGATGTGTTCGTTGTGTTGTTTTAATAGCAGAGCGTCTGCGGCACTATAAAGTCGGCTTTTGATCATACTGAAAGTGATTTTGACCAATTCATCAAGAACGACTTCAGGACTGCTTGACATTTTGGCGGCATGCCCTGAAATCCACGACACCATATCGACCATATCGCAACCGTATGCGGTTAATAGATCATCATACTCTTTCCATGTTATGTCATGAGGTGAAAATAAAAAATCTCTGGCATATCTCACACTATTATCGCGTGTTGATTCTAGTGCGTTTTTAAAAGCTGCTATTGCTTCACGACAATTATTGTTGCTTTCGTCTTTTATTAATTGAGTGAAGGCTTTTTCTTTAAGGTCTTCATCGTTCTCTTTTCTGAACATAGAGTTCTGAATGACTTCATCGTTCAATACGATTTCATTGAATATTTTATCAACGAGTTTGTTAGAGTCCATTTTGATGATCAGCAATAAACATAAGACATACCAATTAACTTCTTCTTTGTTGTGCCTTTTGACTTCGACCTCTAATAAGTCGAAATGGCGAAAGAAACTTTTTAGTCTTCTGGGGTTGGATGGAAGTGCGTCTATTAAATCAGGAAAATGATCCCCTAAGAGTTCAGGCATGGTCGTTCTGTGAGCGTTCACAAGGGTTTGCTTTTCTTTTTGCCCCAGAGGGTCTAGGTGAAATTTAAAATCAACGATTTTTTCAAGGAATTTTTCCCCTTTTCCCCATGCCCTGTGTTGCTGTACCAGAGCTTTGGAGATGATTTCATCGTCGAATGCCAAAAGAAAAGAAAGCTTAGGTTTGTCTAGTATCTCTCTTAGCGATAGGAGTAGGTTCGGGATAATGCTAGGGTTGCATCTGTCGAGGTCGTCAATGGCAATGATGATCCGTTTCCCTTTCAACAGTGAATGGATTGCGGTCAGTTCTTCGTCGCTAATGGTTATGTATTTTTTTAGGTAATCATCTCCCGCTTGACTGATCGCGCCCACCAAGGCCTTCCCGCCGGGAAAACAAGCTCCGGCTGCCTCAGGGATAAATGAAATATACCTTTTAGCTTTGTGTGCTTTTAATTTTGTTTTAAGATTGTTTATCGTCTTGAGGTCATGTTTATTGGCTTCTAGTTCGGCAATGATGATTTCAACCAGCCCAACCCACCAGTCTTGTATGTTGTCGCAATCCCATGGCGAGAAAGAGCAAAAGAGATGTCCCTCATCTTTCACGAGGCATTTTACCAAGTTGACAACACTTGTCTTACCCTCTCCCCAGCCCCCATATAATCCGACTCGGACTGACCAAGTATCGTCAAGCCCTATAAGGGTTTGTGCGATTTGTTTGGCGATTCTCTGCCGCCCTAAAGAGTCATCTTTGAGTGATTGGATTGGTTTTTCATAGCCTTTCGAAATAGTCATTTGAGCCTCTTTTGGCGCACCAGTAGCCTTTGCTTTACGTGACCTGACATTATCCCAAGCATGCTTAACACACTGAATAAGGCAGGTTCTGGTCATAATCAAATCCGAGCTGATGCAGCAGTATCGCTTGTAAGGGCTTCACGAAGATAGGGTAAACAATACTAACAGCGCGGTGTCATGTCAAAAGATAGGGAAGCCAAAGGAGCATTTCTCCGCAGGCTTGGCGTGGCGAGCTCACCACACCATGACCGCACCACTCAGCAATTCAATTCCACCGTATGCCCCCCCCCACCCCGTAATCAACGCATTAATCAGCCTTTTCAAGCTCACGCCGTTTTCTGCTGCCGACAGAGCCAAGTCGCGGTGAACGGCGGGCGTGGTCCCCCGCCGCATTTGACAGTTCGGCCCGCGCTGGGGCATACAGTAGCATAGGTCCAAACTCAGGAGTGCCCATGAACCCGTATGCCAGCCAGTACCGCGAAAAGCTGACCAGTGCGCACAACGCCGTCTCCCGCATCCGGGACGGTGCCACCGTCATCCACGGCGTGACCCTGGCCGAGCCGCCGGCCCTGCTCGCCGCCCTGGCCGACAGGGCGCGCTCCGGAGACGTGAAGGACGTCAGCATCTACTCCTTCAACCCCCAGCGCCATGCCGCCGAGACCTACCTCAAGCCCGACCTGGTGGACTCCATCTTTGCCAAGACCTGGTTTCTGAGCGCCGCGGTCCGCAAGCTGGCGGCAACGGGCATTGTCCAGTTCATCCCCTCCTATCTGCACCAGGTGCCCAAGTTCATCCGCGAATACATGCAGGTGGATGCCTGCCTGACCACGGTCTCGCCCATGGACAAGGCCGGATACTTCAGCTTCGGCACCGCCAACGACCTGACCTCCACCGCCGCGCGGGAGGCGGCCACCCTGGTGGTGGAGGTGAACGAGAACATGCCCCGCGTGTTCGGCGATTCGCCGCTGCACATCTCCGAGGTGGACGCCATTGTGGAAAACCATGTGCCGCTCATGGAACTGCCGCCGCCCCCGCCCCGGCCAGAGGACGAGGCAGTGGGACGGCTGGTGGCCGAAATCATCCCCGACGGCGCGGTGCTGCAACTGGGCATCGGCAGCCTGCCCAACGCCATCTGCCCCTGCCTGACCGGGCACAGGGACCTGGGCATCCACTCCGAACTCTTCGGCCCCGGCATGGTGGACCTGATCCGCCAAGGCATCGTCACTGGTCGGCGCAAGACCCTGCTGCCAGGAAAGCACGTCTTCTCCCTGGCCTACGGCACCCGGGACACCTTCGACTTCATGCACGACAACCCCAGCCTGGCCAGCGCCCCCTCGGACTATGTGATGCACCCGGCGGTCATCGCCCAGAACGACAACATGATCGCGGTCAACTCCATCATCCAGGTGGACCTGACCGGGCAGTGCAACGCCGAGTTCATGGGAGGTCAGCAGTTCTCCGGCACCGGCGGCCAGCTGGACTTCGTGCGCGGGGCATACGCTGCCAAGGGCGGCAAGTCCGTCTTGACCTTCTACTCCACCGCCAAGGGGGGAACCATCTCGCGGGTGGTGCCCCGCCTGGACCCCGACGCCGTGGTGACCACGCCGCGCATGGACGTGCACTACCTGTGCACCGAGCATGGGCTGGTGAACCTGAAGCACAGGAGCGTGGGGGAGCGGGCCATGGCCATCATCACCATCGCCCACCCAGATTTCCGCGACCAGCTCATGCGCGAGGCAGAGCGGATGCGCCTGCTGTAGCGGCTCAGCCGCCCCGCCGCAGGTCGGCCCGGCCCTTGGCGATGGCCGCCATGACCTCGGCCCGGTGCGCCATATAGGTCTCACATTCAGCGTTGATGGTCAGGATGCCGCAGCGCCGGACCTGCTCGGCCAGGGTGCTCAGGCGGTCGACCTTGACCTCGGCCAGGACATCGTTCTCGGCCTGGAGCCCCTCGATCCTGAGTTTGACCTCGGCCAGTTGCACGCCCAGTTCGCGGGCGCGGTCGAGATCACCTTCGGCCAAGGTGCTTAATTGCCCCCTTTCATAACATCATGTCGTTTCTGAAAGGATCGCCATCTAAAACACAACAGTGTTCATTTTTAACAAGATACGACATTGTTGGCTCCTCTCTCGACCCATGATGAATGAATTGCGGCAATGTTTTTTTAGCTCAACCACTTTTTGTACAGTGATGGTATTTACCTGACACCGCCGCCCTTGACGAGCGGAGTTGCGCGCCCTCTTCGGTTTCCGAGTCCTGCCTTTGACGTGCTGTCCAGGAATACCTGCGTCACTCCGTCACACCATGACCGCACCACTCAGCAATTCAATTCCACCTTATGACACCCCCGACCCGTAATCAGCGCATTGATCAGCCTGTTCAAGCTCACGCCGTTCTCTGCTGCCGACAGAGCCAAGTCGCGGTGAACGGCGGGCGTGGTCCTCAATGAAATCTTGCCGGAAAAATTATTCTGGCTGACGGTTCCGGGATCGGCTCACCGCTGGCCTCCATGTCGGCCACCACGTCGCGAATTAGATGGACGATGCCTTCAAGGGCGGCTGCTTGCTCCTCATCGAGCCAGGAGAGAGCGGGGAACTCGGCGCACAGGCCGACATACTCCTGATCCTCTTCCGACCAGAGAACTCGGTAAGTGTAATGCTTCACGTTCATCTGGCACTCCTTCCTGCTTGTCCACACTGGCGCGACTTCCCGAGACAGAAAGCGTATACGGCGGCAAGGTTCCGCCCAGACGCTACAGGTCCGGCAAATCCGAACCGAGCATTTCGACATATTCCGGCCCAGGATATCCGGCCTGTACAAGGAGGGGAAGTAGTACGGCATGACGTGGACAGGGAAGGCCGCCAGGTTGCCTGACCGATTCACACACGGCAGTTACACACAACCAGCAACGGGCTGCGACCAAGCGGCCGCAACCCGTTGAAAACAGAAGGCAAGAGCCGATAGTCCCACACAAGGTGGCGGCTATTTCCAAAAGTTTTCCCCCCGGAATCTCCCACCCACACCCATGCCCCACCCACACTCCGACCACGCCCCACCCACACTCCTTCTCGCCCTTGCGCGCGGGGGGGATTCCGGGTAGGTGATGGGAGTGGGTCGAACTCGGCCCAGGGACTGTGTATTTTCTACCAGGGACGCGTCGGGATGCCCAAGCTCAAGACTTTGCTCATCCATCCGGATCCGGAGATTCGCACCGCTTTGCGCGACGTGTTGGAGGATGTGCGCTTCATCCAGGTGCTCGGCGAGGCGGTTTCGGCCTTTGAGGCCATGGAGATGTTGGAGGCGATTCCTTACGGCGTGTTTTTCGTGGGTGTGGATTTGCCGGGCGGCGCATCGGGCATCGAGATGGCCCAGATGCTGGCCGGTCGCAAGCACAAGCCGGCCCTGGTCTTCATCTCCGACACCGAGACCCACGCCTATGCGGCCTTTGAGTTGGGGGCCACGGATTATCTTTTGTGGCCGCCAGCGACTGGGCGCATGGCCCGGACCGTGGACCGGCTCCAGAATTTCAAGTCACGTTTTCGCGAGGTGCCGACCCCGGCGAGTTTTGCCGCGGACGCCGACGATCCGGACGATCCGAACGGCGAGCGCGAGCGCACGGTGCAGCTTCCGTTGCCCGAGGAGGAGCAGGACTCGTTCCTGGCCGCGTTGAAGTCGGCCTGGGACCAGACCGGCGGACGCAGGCTGGAGATAGAGAAGCTCGCGGTCTCCCAGGATGGCCGCACCATCCTCATCCCCTACGACCAGATCATCTTTGTCGAGGCGTTTGAGGATTATTCCTATGTGCATACGGCCAACCAGAAGTTTTTGTCGTCGCACCGGCTCAAGAACCTGGAGGACAGGCTGGAGCCGCACCGGTTTTTCCGCGTGCACCGCAAGTATCTCGTCAATCTGGATATGGTCACCGAGATCGCCAGCATGCCCGGCTCCAACTTCATGCTGCGCACCGCGGGCCGCACCCGCATCGAACTGCCCATCAGCCGCCGCCGCATCGCGGAGCTGAAAAAGGTCATCGGGCTGTGACCGTTCGCCCCGCCGCTTGGACCGCTTGCCGAATATCGCGGGCATTGCGGCGGCACCGTGCTATGAAAGAGGCTCGCTGACAGGCTTTTGGCGGCGAGGAGGAAACTATGGATCAGTCAGGCGCACTCGACAGCTTGCTTACCGAGGAACGGGTACTCCGCCCGTTGCCCCAATTGGTCATCGAGGCCAACATCAATCCCCAGGAGCTGGAGGCCGCGCGCAAATTCGCGGCCATGGACCATCTTGGCTACTGGGAGGAGGCCGCCGACGAGCTGGACTGGTTCAAGAAATGGGACCAGGTGCTCGACGACAAGGACGCGCCCTTTTACCGCTGGTTTGCCGGGGCGCGCTGCAACATCGTCTACAACGCGCTCGACCGCCACATCGAGACCGCCAACAAGAACAAGCTCGCCCTGATCTGGGAGGGCGAGCCCGGCGACTCGCGCAAATACACCTATTTCGAGCTCTACCGCGAGGTCAACCGGTTCGCCAACGCCCTGCGCTCGCTGGGTATCCGCAAGGGCGACCGGGTGGTCATCTACATGCCGCCCCTGCCCGAGACCGTCATCGCCATGCTGGCCACGGCCAAGATCGGGGCCATCCACTCCCTGGTCTTTGCGGGCTTCTCGGCCAAGGCGCTGCGCCAGCGCATCAACGACTGCCAGGCCCGGCTGCTCATCACCTCGGACGGCTTCTACCGCAACGGCCACATCATCAACCTCAAGGAGACCGCGGACGCCGCCCTGGTCGGCTCGTGCGCCGACTGCGTGGAATCCATGGTCGTGGTGCGCCGCTGCAACATCGGCGTGGACATGGTCGATGGCCGCGATTTTCACTACGACGATCTCATCCGCCAGGAGCGCAACGAGGCGCCCACCGAGGTCATGGACGCGGCTGATCCGCTCTTCATGCTCCACACCTCGGGCACCACGGGCAAGCCCAAGGGCATTGTCCACTCCCACGCGGGCTACATGGTGGGCGTGCACCGCACCCTGACCTCGGTCTTTGACATCAAGCCCACGGACATCTTCTGGAGCACCGCCGACCCCGGCTGGGTCACGGGCCACAGCGCGGGCATCTACGGGCCGCTCCTGGCGGGCACCACCACGGTCATGTACGAGGGCCATCCCAACTATCCACAGGCCGACCGGCTCTGGTCCATCGTGGCCCGGTACGGGGTGACCATCTTCTACACCGTGCCGACCATGATCCGCATGCTCATGCGCTTTGGCGCGCAGTATCCCAAGCAGCACGATCTCTCCAGCCTGCGCCTGCTCGGCTCGGTGGGCGAGCCCATCTCGCCCGAGACCTGGATATGGCTCTACAAGAACATAGGCCGCAGCGAATGCCCGGTGCTCGACACCTGGTGGCAGACCGAGACCGGCATGTTCATGATCGCGCCCCTGCCCATCTCGCTGCTCAAGCCCGGCTCGGTGACCAAGCCCCTGCCCGGCGTGGAGGCCGAGGTGGTGGACCGCGAGGGCAACCCCATGCCAACGGGCAAGGGCGGCCTCTTGGTCATCACCAAACCCTGGCCCGCCATGATGACCGGGCTGTGGAACGACGACGACCGCTACAGGGAATACTGGACCAAGATCCCCGGCGTCTACTACGCGGGCGACGTGGCCAGGAAGGACGAGGACGGCTACATCTGGATGCAGGGCCGTGCCGACGATGTCATCAACATCGCCGGGCACCGCATCGGCTCGGCAGAGGTAGAGGCCGCGTTCGCCGCCCACCCGGCAGTATGCGAAGTGGCGGTCATCGGCGTGCCGGACCGGATCAAGGGCGAGGCGGCCAAGGGGTTTGTCGTGCTCAATGACGGGTTCGAGGCCAGCGACGGCATGATCAAGGAACTGAAAAAAACCGTGCGCAACGAGCTTGGGCCGGTGGCGGTGATCAAGTCCATCGAGTTTCGCCAGGAGTTGCCCAAGACGCGGTCCGGGAAGATCATGCGGCGGGTGCTCAAGGCCGAGGAGACCGGGACAGGGATTGGGGATTTGACCGGCGGGGAGGATGAGGAGTAGGATTTTTCCCGGTTTGATGGGGAGAGGAAAGGGGCGTCCGTAGAGGGTGCCCTTTCCTTTTTGGTGGGAGAAGAGGGGCGGGGACAGCATAGCGAGCGGCTTGTTTAAAGTGTTGCGGGCTGGTAGTGATGCCCTGAGGCCAGCCACATTTTTACCACGGACGGTTCCATGCTTGCAGACAAACCATACACTTTGGACAGCGTGGTCCGCATGGTGCTTGGGGCATTGCTGATTGTGGGCCTGATCTGGATGCTCGGCTATTTGTCGGGGGTATTGGTGCCCTTTGTGGTGGCGTTGCTTCTGGCCTATCTGCTCAATCCGCTGACCAGCCGGGTGGAGCGTGTGGTCCGGAGCCGATGGCTGGCCGTGGTGGTCACGGTGACACTTCTGGCCGGGACTGTGACCGGGCTGGTGTGGGTGATGGCTCCCCTCATAGGTGCCGAGTTTTCGCACATGGGCCGGGTGCTGGCCGATCTGGCGGGCAATGCAGACCTGGCGCGGCGGGTGCGGGAATATCTGCCTGACGAGGTCTGGGTCTGGCTGCGGGCGTTGGCAGACGACCAGAATGTTCGCGCCCTGTTCACCAGCAACGGCGCAATGGAGGCTGCCAGGAAGGTGGTTGCGACGATACTGCCCGGCGTTCGGGGCGTGTTGAGCGGCACGGCGAGTTTCCTGGCCGGGTTGCTCGGACTGGGCGTCATTCTCTTGTATGTGGTCTTTCTGCTGATGGATTTCGGCAGGATCAGAGAGCGCTGGCCGGAGTATCTGCCACAGCAGTACCGCGCCAGGGCCATCGATTTCATGGGCGAATTCGAGCAGACCATGAGCCTTTATTTCCGGGGGCAGGTCATCATCGCCCTGTTGGTGGGGGCGCTTTTGTCGGTGGGATTCATGATCATCGGCCTGCCCATGGCCGTGATACTCGGCATGTTCATCGGCATTTTGAACATCGCCCCGTACCTCGGCACCCTGGGCCTGCTGCCCGCCGTGCTGCTGGCCGGGCTCGATTCGCTGGAGGCGGGCCAGCCGCCGTGGATCGGCATCCTGCTGGTGCTGGCGGTCTTCGTGGTGGTCCAGGCCATTCAGGAGATCATTCTGATTCCAAAGATCCAGGGCGAGAACCTGGGGTTGTCCCCCTGGCTGATCCTGCTTTCGCTTTCCATCTGGGGCAAGCTGCTCGGCTTTCTCGGCCTGCTCATAGCCCTGCCCATGACCTGTCTGTGTCTCTCCTACTACCGCCGCCTGCTGGCCGAGCGAGACGCGCCCATTAAAGCGCCCCCCGGCACGACCCCCGGCACGACCATAAACACGCCAACGGACTGACCGGCTTCTGGACCGGTTCCGCCAAATCAGGCGGCCATTCTGACACGCCCTTTGCGAACCCTTCGAATTGATCAGGCGCGGCGCATGGCCGCGGTGAGCACGCCCGCGCCGATGAGGGCCGAGCCGCCCACGCGGTTGACGATCTTCATGGCTCTTTGGCTGGCCACGGCCTTTCGCGCCCTCGCGGCCAGAAGCGCGTAGAGGACGGCATTGACCACGGCCAGGATCACGAAGGTGGAGCCGAGCAGCAGGGCCTGGGGCAGGACCGGCGCGGCCTGGGTGATGAACTGCGGCACAAAGGCGCAGAAGAAGGCGATGGATTTCGGGTTGGTGGCCGTGACCGCAAAGGCGCGCAGGCAGTTGGACCGGCTGCTGGCATCGTGCATCCGGGCCATGGACGCCCCAAGCTCCGGCCTGGCCCGCCAGGTCTTGATCCCCAGATAGATGAGATAGAGGGCACCGATCCATTTGAGGACCGTGAACAGGGTGGCCGAGGTGTTGAGAAGCGCGCCCAGCCCGGCCAGGGAGGCGGCCATGGCCGCCATGTCGCCAAGGCCCACGCCAAGGGCCAGGGGCAGGGCCGCCCGTCTCCCCTGGGTCAGGGAGCAACTGACCACGAGCATGATGGTCGGGCCGGGAATGATCAGGACGATGACGGTGGCGAGCAGATAGGCGGCATAGGTCTCGGCGGTCACGGCAGGCTCCTGGGCGCTGGGTTGCTGATGGGCCAGTCAATGCCTGCCCGCCGCAAAAGTCAAGGGGCCGGGGCGTCCGCCTCGGAACCCTTGGGCTGCCCACCCGGCTCGGACAAGGTTCGGGGTGGCCTCGGCTCCTGTTCAAATGGGAGCGTGCAGTAGAATTCGTTGCCCCGGCCATCGTGGCGGTAGCCCACGCTGCCGCCGTGCAGCTCGATCACCTGACGCGCGAAGTAGAGCCCGCGCCCGGTGCCACTCTCAAGGGCCACGTTGTCGGCCCTGAAGCCGGGCTTGAACACGGTCATGGGGTCCTTGAGGCGCAGCGGCGGGCCGGAAGTGGTCACCCACAGCCTGATGCCGGGCAGGGCAGGCCCAAAGTAGTCCTTGAGCACCTGCCAGCCGTAGGAGAGAAATTTGCCCGCCTCGCCGCCGGGCAGGACCGTCTCCTCGGTGTACTTGACCGCGTTGGAGAGGAAGTTGGCAAAGACCTGGGCGATGAGCCCCCGGTCCATGACCATGCGCACCTCCTGGTCCGGCGCGCCGCCCAGCTGATAGCCGATCCGGATGCCCCGCTCCTCCAGGGCCTGACGGTAGCGTTCCAGCTGCGGTTCGAGCACGCTGGTGCGCAGGTCCACCTCGCGCTTTTCGAGCACGTAGCGGCCCTCCTCGAAATGGCGACGGCGCAGCAGGGTTTCGAGAAACATGGAGGTGGTCTCGTAGTGGCGATAGATCTCCTGGTACTGGGCCTCGATGGAGGCTGCGGTCTGGGCCAGCCTGTTGCCTTCGGACACGCTCTCGGGGTCGCCGCTCTCGGCCATGCGGGTCAGGACGCGCCCGGTCACCAGATGCAGATCCTCGATCTGCCGCTTGAGCCGGTTGAAATAGAGCTTGAAGTACATGTTGGGCACGATGACGTTATGCCCGATGTCCTGGACCATGGACTTGATGAACCGCAGGTGTTCGCGGTTGCGCGACCCGATGATGCGCTGGTGGAGCTGGTAGCCCACGCGGTTGACGTATTTTTCGAGAAAGAGATGCTCGTGCCCCTGGACCGCGCTGCAGGGGTGCATGACAAAGGAGCCGAGGATGTTGTGCGGCGGCTTGAAGGGCAGCAGGTCCGCGTATTGGGGATTGCAC
Source organism: Pseudodesulfovibrio aespoeensis Aspo-2 (assembly GCF_000176915.2). Taxonomy (NCBI): domain Bacteria; kingdom Pseudomonadati; phylum Thermodesulfobacteriota; class Desulfovibrionia; order Desulfovibrionales; family Desulfovibrionaceae; genus Pseudodesulfovibrio; species Pseudodesulfovibrio aespoeensis. Next base: position 730,480 of record NC_014844.1, on the reverse strand, counting down.
TGGATGGGGATGTGGAGGTGGTCGCCGGAGAGGACCACCCGGTCCGTCAGCTCGCGGTCCCAGGTGCGGACGGATTCCAGTCTGCCCCGGTCCGTGGAGCTGTCGGCCAGGGAAAAGGTCTCCTCGTCCTCCAGCAGGTAGATGGAGCTCTCAAGCCTGAAGAGCACGCGGGGGATCATCATGCACACGGCGTAGAACATGTCCCGCCCACGCACCTCCTGGGCCAGCTCGAAGAAGATGTTCAGCGCGCGCGTCTGGCGCAGGGAAAAATCATAGCCGTCGTAGTCGTCGAGTTTTTCCTCGATCCGTTTGACCACATAGTCGAACCGATCCTCGACAGAATCGAAGTCGAGGCCGCTCTTGGGCTTTTCACGCTCGGCCTGCGGGCCGTCAGGAGTTCTCATGCCCCCTCCAGGCAAGTGACCGGGCAATGGCCGGACAATGGGCGTACAATGTCGCAATGCACGGACATCGCCGCGACAGTTGAAATCAGCATACAGGCAAGCAACGGCGAATACAAGCAAAGCCGGGGAAAAACGGCTCTGGTCACAAGAATCTTCGACGCACGAAGTAGAAGAGCATGACCAGGGCCACGGCGGCCATGAGGCCCAGCGAGTAGTGATAGCCATACCGCCAGGAGAGCTCGGGCATGTGCTCGAAGTTCATGCCGTAGACCCCGGCGATGAAGGTCAGGGGGATGAAGATGGTGGCGATGACCGTGAGCAGCTGCATGACCCGGTTGGTGCGCATGGAGATGAGCGAGATCTGGTAGTCGATCATGGACTTGAGGATGTCGTGCAGGGTGGTCACGTGGTCCACGGCCTGCTCGTGATGGACCGCGGTGTCGCGCAGCAGGGGCAGGGCCGGTTCCGAGATCTCGGCATCCACGCCGAGCAGGGCCTTGAATATCTCGCGCATCGGCAGCAGCTGGTTGCGCAGCAGGATGACCTCGCGCTTGAGGGTGTAGAGCTGGCCCAGCAGGTCGTCGGTGGTCCTGCCCTCCAGCTTGGTCTCCAGGGTTTCGGCCAGCTCGCTGAACCGGGTCAGGGTGTTCATGTTGCAGTCGGTCAGCACGTCGAGGATGGCGGCCATGAGATACGCCCCGCCCTCGCTCCTGAGCCGCCCCTTGCCCTTGCGGATGCGCCCCATCACGCCGTCGAGCACGCCGCTTTCGCGCTCCAGGAAGACAGCCACCAGATTGTCGCGCCAGAACAGGCTGACCTGCTCGCTGACCAGACTCGCCGCATCCTCGCTCAGGCTCTTGAGGACCATGAACCCGGTTTCGTCGTCGGCCCAGCTGAACTTGGGCCGCTGGCCCGCGTTCATGACATCCTCCAGTGCCAGGATCGGGAAATCGAGCCCGACCCCGACCCGGCGGATGGTCTCGGCGTCGTGAATGCCCACCACCAGGACGAGATTGACCCTGTCCGGCGCAAGAGCAATGTCCTGATCCGGGGCCAGCCGCACCTCGGTCAATTCATCCCTGGAATAAGAACAGCACTCGATGAAAGGGGTGAAATCGCGCGCCTCGCCAGCGTAGATAAGCGATCCGGGCGCGCTGTCGTGCTTGACGCGCATCCAGCGCAGGGAATCGAACATGGGGCCTCCCGCAGTTTGTCAGGGGGGTGGGTTCCTGCTAGTGTACTACACTGACCAAACCACCAAGTCCATGCGGGAGCTTTCATGGAATCGATCATTCGGCAGTTGCTGGACCATCCCGGCCTGATCAAGGCCCTGCACACCCTGGCCCTGGCTCTGGCCGTGCTGGTGCTGGCGCGCATGGCCCGGTCATTCGCCGCCCGGCGCGGCAGGCCCGTGGCCGAGACGCCCCGCGCCACCACCTATGTGGCGGTGATCGTGTTCGTCATCGGGCTGGTCTTCATCTGGTTCGAGGGCTTGAGCCCGGTGTTCGCGGCCCTGACCATCGTGGCCGCGGCCCTGACCATCGTGTCCAAGGAGGTCATCCTCAACTTCCTCGGCTCGTTCGTCATCTTCTGGCGCGAGCTGTTCGCCATCGGCGACCGGGTGCAGGTGGGCGACAACGCGGGCGATGTCATTGCCAAGGGCGTGCTCTACTTCACCCTGCTGGAGATCGGCGGCAGCTCCACCACGGGCCACAGCACGGGCAGGCTGGTCAAGGTGCCCAACGCCCACGTCCTGACCCTGCCGGTCATCAACGCCACGCGCGGCGCGGGCTACCTGTGGAACGAGCTGCGCCTGACCCTGACCCCGGCCAGCGACTGGCAGCAGGCGCGCACCATCCTGCTCGACGCAGCCGAGGCCTACCGCGAATCCCAGTCCATGGACCTCGACAAGATCCGCAACGCCTTTGAGCGCCGCTCGGTCTATTTCCGCGAGATGACCCCCCGCGTCTACGTCACCACAGCCTCAGGCGGCATCCGCCTGACCCTGCGCTACCTCTGCCGCTCCCGCCTGACCCGCGACAGCGAGGACTTCATCACCACCCGCTTCCTCACCCACCTCGCCCCCGGCCAGCTCGAACTGGCGGCCATGCAGGTGGAGTAGGCTAGCGCTTGAGCCGGTCGATGAGGGCGGCAAAGGCAAAGGTCGTCAGAATCCAGCCCATGAGGATGTGAAAGACCTGATACCAGACCAGCAAGCCACCCGGCCACCCGGCTCGACTGTCCAGCATCCACCGGCTTTTCTGCTCCAGATCGACCAGGGGCAGGAAGGTGTCGAGGGAATAGACGAAAGCCTGAAACGGTGGATGCCCGCCCGCCCCGGCCTGGACCTGAACAATGGCCTCCCGCCCGAACCCCCAACCGAACAGCACCCAGCCCAGAGCCACCATGCAAAGGGCCATGTACAACAAACGCTGTGGACGGTAGCCGTAGCCCACGAACAAGCCGAGGAGATGATGCCATATTCCTGCCAGCAGGCCGAACTGCGGCGGCTGTGACTCTGTCGCAGACCGTGAAATACGCTTTTGAAAACCGTGCTTGAAGCTCGGCAGAAAGTCGCGCCTGTAAAAATCAGCCAGCCGCTTATTCTTGGCGATCAGAACCTCCCTGGCCTGGCCTTCATACCCGGCTCGCGCGTACACCGCCGCCAACTGCTCATAGGGCTGGGGCCGGTATTCATCGTCCGGCTGGAGGTCGAGCCAGGCGAGGCGGTCGGCGACATCCATTGTGGCCCCATCTTGGAAAGACCCAAGACTGAAACCGTTCAGAAAAAGCTCCCCTTTTGCGGGCCACCCCGACGGGGTGTCATAGAGCATTCTTACAGAAGCCCCGCGAAGAGACAGGGAACTGTCTACTTCCCAAGTATTGTCATGTATCCTGAGCCCCTTTTCCAGCGAACACGCTCCGAGTTCGACATCTCCTTTGATCTCCATGCCCCCTAGAAAAAACATATCTGCAACGACGAGACGTTCCCCATTAAGAACAGAATCGTCATTATTACTTATTACAGAGTCACTAAACACTAAGCTCCCATCGATTGATGCCCCCAAAAGGTGCATCTCTCCATGTGCGATGAATCCATCTTCAAAGTGGGCTGACCCTGAAACATGCATAAAATCAGCACACAACGCCATACCGTTTTCATTGTGAAACTCTCCACCATGGCATTGCAAATTCCCGCCTATGAATGCCCCCAAAAGACGCACGCGACCACGAGCACTGAATCCTTGGTCAAGAAAAACACCCCCTGAAACACGCACTCGGTCTGCGCTCAACGCATCTCCGCCCTCATTGAGGAATTTTCCATCTCGGCAAGCCAGAATACCGCCGATAGACGAACCTAAAAGGTGCACCTCACCATCCGAGATGAAGCCTTCATCAAGTAAGACATCTCCATAAACCTGCATGCGGTCGGCACAAATTCCCCCGACATGTGACCTTGAAAGCTTCAATAGGCCAAAGGAAGCATCCAGTAACACGACCCGCCCCGGCACACGGCACCCTATCAAACCCAATTGCAACGGAAACCGCGAGAACGACGCATCCAGCTTCCCGTTCAACCGCGCTCCAGCCACCGTCACCCCCCGGTGAGTGATCAACTCAACCGCCTTTCTGTCCGTCAACAGCCACGCCACGCACTCGGCGCGCAGTTCGGGCAGGTCGGCGGTGGAGGGATCGATATTTTCCCATTTCTCATGGAACACTGCCACTCCGGTCTTCTGAATCTCCGAGAACAGCTTTTCCTCGTTTTCAGTCAGGTCTTCAAACCGCTCTTTCGCCAGTTCCAGCAGGGTCATGGTCTTGCTCGTCTCGTTTCTGGTTTCCCGAAATGTCGATTCCCCGGAGCTTCCGCCTTTCTTCCGATATGCAACATTGCATGCCAAAAGGGAAGCCCACCGTCGGGCAAGCACATCGTCAATTCACTGGCTCGGAATGTGATGCGTATGCCCCGCTCTTTTTCTCCTCGGTCACCAAAGGCGTTGATGGATAGATTTCGCTCCTCCGTCGCGACTTACTTTTGGACCAAAGCGGCCAAAAGTAAGCAAAAACCGCTTTTCAAGAATCTGTGATCGGGTCTCCCGCGCCGCGCGCCAGTAACGTCGGCCCGCTGGCGAAACAGTTGTCGGCGTCGAAGACTACCGCCTCCGCCGGGTTTCGCCCGAGACGCGGCCCGACGAACTGGCGCTGCGTCGCTCCCGCCCATTGCGGGTCTGCGGTAGTTAATTCGAAAATGATGTGACCAGCGTGGAGACAAAGAAGGTCTGAGGTGATCGCAGGCCCATCCGCCTACCGCGACCGCAGCTTTTCCGGCCTCAGTGCGCCCCAGCCCTTAAGCCTCCTAAGGCTTAGAAGCTGACCATGCGAGGGCTGCGGCTCTTCGAATCACGGAGCCGCTTCGGCGACTTGATTCGGGAGCAGCCCCGCATGGATCAGCTTCTTGGCCGTGGAGTGCAGGCGGCCAAGCTGGCAAGGCCCTTTTCTTTGGTTACTTTCTTTTGGGCCTTGCAAAAGAAAGTAACCCCGCCGGGAGGGCAATCAAAAAAACTTGGAGGAGCGCCAGCGACGGCTCTTCTCTCCCTCTCCCCCGCCCACCCCACTCCCCACTCCCCGCGCCATTTACTGCCGTGGCGATTTGTGCCAAGGTCCGCAAAACCTGCGCGGGAGAGCGAAAAGCATGGAAAAGATCATACTGGTGCATGTGACCGGCAACGACAGGCCGGGGTTGACGGCGGAGCTTTCCGACGTGCTGGCCGGGTTCAGCGTGGATATCCTCGATATCGGCCAGGTGGTCATCCACAACTTCCTGACCCTGGGCATACTCATCAGGCTGCCCGCCAACTCCCAGCCCGTGCTCAAGGATCTGCTCTTCAAGGCCCACGAGTTGGGCGTGACCATGAAGCTCCACCCGCTGGACGAGGCAGACTACACCTCCTGGGTGGGCGAGGCGGACAAGCAGCGGCACATCATCACCCTGCTCGCCCGGTCCATCTCCGCCGAGCAGATCGCGGCCATCACCGCCGTGGTCAGCGAATCGGGCCTGAACATCGACACCATCCACCGCCTCTCGGGCCGCGTGCCCCTCACCGGTCGCCCGGCTCAATCGGCACGCGCCTGCGTGGAGTTCACCGTGCGCGGCACGCCCCGCGACATGGCGGCCATCCGCTCGAAATTTCTCGATATCTCCGCCGATCTCGTGGCCGACATCGCCTTTCAGGAAGACAACATCTTCCGCCGCAACCGCCGGCTGGTGGCCTTTGACATGGACTCGACCCTGATCCAGGCCGAGGTCATCGACGAGCTGGCCAAGGTGGCGGGCGTGGGCGAAGAGGTGGCCGCCATCACCGAGGCGGCCATGCGCGGCGAGCTCGACTTCAAGCAGAGCCTGCGCAAACGCCTCTCCCTGCTCAAAGGCCTCGACGAATCCGTGCTGCGCGAGGTTGCCGCCCGCCTGCCCCTGACCGAAGGGGCCGAACGGCTCATCTCCACCCTCAAGAACGTGGGCTACAAGATCGCCATCCTCTCCGGCGGGTTCACCTATTTCGGCAACATCCTCAAGGAACGGCTCGGCATCGACTACGTCTACGCCAACGAACTGGAGATAGTGGACGGCAAGCTCACGGGCCGCGCCCTGGGCGAGATCGTGGATGCGCAGAGAAAGGCCGAACTGCTCCAGGCCATCGCCGACCAGGAGGGCATCAGCCTGCAACAGGTCATTGCCGTGGGCGACGGGGCCAACGACCTGCCCATGCTCAACCTCGCGGGCCTGGGCATCGCCTTCCATGCCAAGCCCAAGGTCAAAAAGGGCGCACGCCAAGCCATCTCCACCCTCGGACTCGACTCCATCCTCTATCTCATCGGCGTCCGCGACCGCGATGTGGCAGGGGAGTGAGGCGGAGCCGATTGCTGCGTTGCTGCGAGCAAGGCGCACCCTCGTGGAGAAGGACTCCACTTCGGTCTCACCTTGCTCTTGCGCCTATCTCTGCTGTCCTGATCCGTAAGATGCGCCGAAGACGGCTCATCAACGGCTCAAGGCTGCACTACCCCACCTCCCCCCCTGCTCCGGCTTCGGGCGGGAAAGACGAAAGGGGCTCTGACGAGCCTTGGGGCATGCCTTGTTTGAAGAAGGGGAATTTGGTGGAGGAAGATTTCGCGCAGGGACATTTTTGACAATCCCGCCATTTCGGGCAGGGCGAAGCGGGCCGGATCAGGACCGAAAGACCGGAATCAGTGACCCAGAACCACCAAGCGGCGGCCTGAGGCGTCTTCCTCAATGCTGACAAAGGCCGCCCAGCGCTCAGGGCAGAGATCGGGCAGGCCGCGGGGCGGAGCCAGCTCCTCGTCCGCAAAATCCACCTCGGCCACCACCCTGCCGCCACGGGAAAAAATCAGGCTCCAGCGGCCTTCTGTCGGCTCGGAGGCCAGATACGGCAGGCCGAACCGGTTGCGCAACTCCGGCTCGGGCGAGCCAGGCGCCACCACGCAGACAGTGTCCCAATCGTAATAGTCCAGGAAGGCATCCAGAGAAAACGGCTCCCCCGGCTGATACAGCCCGGCAGCCAGAGCCTTGCGGAACCTGTCGGCCACATAGGTGTCCGTATAGTCGATGGACAGGGCCACCGCCACCGCCCCGGCAAGCACGAGAAAAACAATCGCCGCACTCTTGAATCGCGTCACACAGGCACCCTCCTCCGGCCACGGAAAAGCCCAGCAGACAAAATCATAGGGGCTGCCTGGGCAAAGGTCAATTTGCCCCCGCAACCGGGCGATGCGTTTTTGCATTTGGCGAATGTAACAAATTTGATAAAATTTTTTGTTTTTTGTCACTTTTGTCAAGGGTAAAAAACACGATTTTGTGGAAACCAAGGAAATACGCCATCGAATTTTTGGCCCCGGTTTTGCATTGGCGCTATCCGGAGGTACTCATATGAACTTTATCGACAACGCTTTCATCCTCATCTGTGCGGCCCTGGTCATGTTCATGACTCCGGGTCTGGCCCTGTTCTATGGCGGGTTGGTCCGCTCCAAGAACGTGCTGGCCACCATCATGCAGTCCTTCATCATGCTTGGGCTGGTCTCGGTGCTCTGGGCAGTGCTGGGCTATTCGCTCTCCTTCGGGTCCGACATCGGCGGGCTTATCGGCGGGCTGGACTTTGCCTTCCTCAACGGCGTGGGCATGGACAACGCGGGCTCCCCTGCCGAAAACCTGCCCCATCTGACCTTCATGATCTTCCAGTGCATGTTCGCGGTCATCACGCCCGCGCTCATCTCCGGCGCCTTTGCCGAGCGCATGAAATTCCCCGGCTTCCTGGCCTTCTCGGCCCTGTGGCTGCTGCTGGTCTACGCCCCCATGTGCCACTGGGTCTGGGGCGGCGGCTGGCTCGGCCAGATGGGTGCGCTTGACTTCGCGGGCGGCGCGGTGGTGCACATGAGCTCGGGTGCGGCAGCCCTATGCTGCGCCCTCCTCATCGGCAAACGCAAGGGGCACGGCTCCCAGCCCTTCATCCCCCACAACCTGCCCATGACCATCCTCGGCGCGGGCATTCTCTGGTTCGGCTGGTTCGGCTTCAACGCGGGCAGCGCCCTGGCCGCCGACGGTCTGGCCGCAAACGCCTTTGTCACCACCCATATGGCCACCGCTGCTGCGGCCATGTCCTGGATCGCCGCCGAGTGGCTGCACGGCGGCAAGCCCACCACCCTGGGCGCGGCCTCGGGCGCAGTGGCCGGACTGGTCGCCATCACCCCTGCCGCCGGGTTCGTCACCCCCATGGCCGCCATCGTCCTGGGCCTTGGCGCGGGCATCATCTGCTACGGCGGAATCATGCTCAAGAACAAGCTCGGCTATGACGACGCCCTTGACGTGGTCGGCATCCACGGCGTGGGCGGCACCTACGGCGCGCTGGCAACCGGCGTGCTCGCCTCCATCGGGGCCGAGGGGCTTCTCCTTGGCAACGGCCACCAGCTTTGGGTACAGTTCGTCTCCGTGATCGCCACGTGGGGCTTCTGCTTTGCCATGACCTTCATCATCTTCAAGGTCGTGGACGCCACCATCGGTCTCAAGGCCGGCGACGAGGCCCAGGACCGGGGCATGGACATCGCCGAACACAGCGAAACCGGCTACCAGTGGTAACCCGTCGCAAGGAGACACAGTTATGAAGAAAATCGAGATCATCACCCGGACATTCAAGCTCGACGAGGTCAAGACAGCCCTCTCCGGCATCGGGGTCAAGGGCATGACCGTCAACGAGGTCAAGGGCTTCGGACGCCAGGGCGGCCACAAGGAAGTCTACCGCGGCGCAGAGTATCAGGTGGATTTCGTCCCCAAGATCAAGATCGACGTGGTCGTGGAGGACGATTTCGCCCCCCAGGTGGTCGAGGCCGCCAGAAAGGCCGCGCACACCGGCCAGGTGGGGGACGGCAAGATATTCGTCTCCACCGTGGACGAGGTCATCCGCATCCGCACCGGCGAAACCGGCGAGGAAGCGATCTAGCTGCCACTTCCCGCCCGGACCCTCGCCCAGGCGGGCTCGGTACCATGGGCGGCGGGAATCCCCCCTCCCGCCGCCCAACCGGCCATCCCGGCCCGGCAGCGCCAACGCTCCATCCAGGCCGCCGCGCGGCACAGCAGGTCACGCCATGGATTCCCAGCCCAGCCTCCCGGCCCCGGCCCTGCGCCTCAAGGCGGCCCGCGCCGACCTCTTCGAGCGCGCCAGACACGGCGCAGTGGGCGGCTTTGCCTGGGAATACACCCATCTGGTGGACCGCTACTTCGAGGAGCGCATCCTGGAGCTCGGCGACCAGCCCTTCGCCTTTGCCCTGGTGGCCGTGGGCGGCTACGGGCGCGGCAGGCTCTGCCCCGGCTCGGACGTGGACATCCTGCTCCTGTTCAGCCGCCGCATTCCCAACAGCACAGAATCCTTCGTCAAGTCGCTGCTCTTCCCCCTCTGGGACATCGGCCTGGATCTGGGCCACGGGGTGCGCACCGTGGCCGACTGCATTGCGCTGGCCGACAAGGATTTTCAGGTTTTGGCCTCGCTCCTGGACGCCCGGCCCCTGGCGGGCGATGCCGAGGTCTTCGAGCGGCTGCGCGCCGCCTTTGCGGCCAAGGCCCTGAAGCGACAGGGGCGCACCTTTGCCCGCAGCCTGAGCCAGCACAACGAGTCGCGCGCCGTCCAGTACGGCGACGCCACCGGCATGCTCGAACCGGAACTCAAGAACGGCCTGGGCGGACTGCGCGACGGCCAGCAGGTGTTCTGGCTCGTCACGGTCATGGCCGCCCTCGGCCTGCCGCCCCTGTTCCTGCCCGAAGAGCTGGCCCGACTGCGCGACGATCAGGCCTTCCTCAACCGGGTGCGCACCGCCCTGCACATCTGCGCCGGGCGCAAGACCGACCGCCTCTTCTTCGACCTCCAGCCGCGCACGGCCCGGCTCATGGGCTTTGCCACGCACCACGACTCGCCCGAGGACACGGGCCGGGCCGTGGAATTTTTCCTCTCGCGCCTGCATCAGGCCATGACCCGGATCAAGGCCATGCGCGAGGCCATGTTCCAGGAGGTCTTCCCGGCCCAATCCGCGACCCTGCCGCCCCAGCCGTCCGCACCCGGCATCTTCCTCGACGCGCGCGGCGTCGGCCTTGTTCCACAACCAAAACCCGCGCCAGCCGCGGTGCTCACAGCATTTCTCGAATCCGCGCGCACCGGCCTGCCCCTGACCTGGGCCGCGCGCCGCACCATCCGCGACAACCTGGAAAGCCTCGCCGCCGGGCTCACAAACCGGCCAGAGACCCTGGACGGGCTGGTGAAGATATTCGCCGCCCCGCGCTCCGGCCCGGCCTGCGACGGACTGCTCGAAACCCGACTCCTGCCCGCCGTGGTTCCAGAATTCGGACAGGTGGAGCACCTGATCCAGTTCAACGACTACCATGTCCACCCGGTGGGCCGGCACACCATGGTCACCCTGGCCCGGCTGGCCGGATTCCGTTTTCACGGGAACTCGAAATCCGACGCCAACGCCTGGGCCGCCGAAATAGCGGCCCGCGTTCCCCGCTACGACATCCTCATCCTGGCCGGGTTCTTCCACGACCTGGGCAAGGGCAACCCCGACCACTCCGAGGCGGGCGCGGCCATGGCCCGCGAGGTTCTGACCCGGTTCGGACTCGACCAGGACACGGCCCAGGAGGTGGCCTTGCTCGTGCGCCATCACCTGCTCATCCCCAAGGCCGCCACCCGGCGCGACCTCTCTGACGAGCGCGTGGCCAGCGAGATGGCGGCCACGGCAGGCAGCCCGGAGCGGCTCGACGCCCTCTACCTGCTCAGCGTGGCCGACTCCATGGCCACTGGCCCGCGCGCCTGGAACAGCTGGTCCCGCTCCCTCTTCGCCGAGCTGTACTTCAAGACCCGGAGGCTGCTCCTGCACGGCCCCCTGGCCGAGCCGGACGCGGCCAAGCGCATCGAGACCGCGCGCGAGGCCGTGCTGCACACCTGCACCGACCTGGACAGGGAGTTCGTGGACGCGGCCCTGCGCGCCATGCCCCCGCGCGCCTTCCTGGCCCTGGACCACGCCCAGCTGGCCGGGCATGTCCGGCTGGTGCGGCAACTCTGGGACAGCGTGGCCCGCGACCGGCTGCGCGACCCCTCGGCCCCCGGCGGCCAGGGCATCGCCCTGATCGAGGCCGGGCCAGGCCGGGCCGAAGGCACCTGCCGCCTGACCATCGCGGCCCTGGACCGCAGCGGCCTCTTCGCCACCATGGCCGGTGCCCTGGCCCTGCACGGGCTGAACATCCTGGCCGCGGACCTCTTCACCTGGGCAGACAAGACCGCCGTGGACGTGTTCACCGTATCCGAGCCGCAGGACACCCTGTTCATGGACGAGATATGGCCGCGCGTGGCCCGCTCCATCGAACAGGCCCTGACCGGCAGGCTCGACCTCGCGGCCCGGCTCGCCGAGCGGCGAAACTCCCCCCTGCACAAAGGGAACTCCGCGCCCCGGCTGCGCCCCATCGTCACCGTGGACAACCAGGGCAGCGATTTCTTCACCCTTGTCGAGGTGGCCGCGCCCGACCGCATCGGCTTCCTGCACGACATGGCCCGCACCCTGTCCGGCCACGGGCTGTCCATCCACATCGCCAAAATCACCACCATCAAGGGCCGCGCCGCCGACATCTTCCACGTCCGCGACCACACCGGCGCCAAGCTGACCGACCCGGAGCGCATCGAGACCCTGCGCCGCGACCTGCTGCACGCCGCAGAACCCGCCTGATCCCACGCCCCCCGCCCTTGCGCTTTGCGCCAAACTCTGCAACATCGGGCGTGAGGGAATCCCGACCAACTCCAGCCAACACGGGGCGACCCATGACCAAGACCAACAGACAGGGCGAAATAGCCGTCTTCTTCACCGGCGGCACCATCGGCATGTCGCCGACCGAGGGCGCGTGCGGCGTGGCTCCGGGCGGCAACTTCGACAAGCTCCTCAACCAGCTCGCACCCCAGCGCCAGGGCGTCACCCTGCGCCCGGTCGAGTGGTCGGACAAGCCCAGCCCGCACATGACCCCGGCAGACATGTTCCGACTGGCCCGCGAGGTGGAGACAACCCTGGCCCAACCCGCAACGCTGGGCGCGGTCATCCTGCACGGCACCGACGTGCTCGTGGAAACCGCCTACCTCTGTGACCTGGTCATCGACTCGGACAAGCCCGTCATCCTGACCGGAAGCATGCGCTACTACTCGGAATCCGGCTACGACGGCATCCGCAACCTGATCAACGCGGTGCGCGCCTGCCTGCTCCCCCTGCCGCCCGGCACCGGAGCCTGCGTGCTCATGACCGACCGCATCTTCGCGGCCCGCGAAGCGGTCAAGGTCAACTCCCTGAACGTGGACGCCTTCGAGTCGCGCGAGGCAGGCATCGTCGGCTACGTGGCCGGCGAATCCGTCATTCTGGCCGGCTGCCCCCTGGCACACGCCCCGCGCCGCAAACTCAAGCCCCGCGACATCGAGCCGAATGTCCCGCTCATCACTGCCTACACCGGCATGGACCGCTCCCTGGTGGACCACGCCAGAAGCCAGGGCATGCGCGGACTGGTCATCGAAGGGTTCGGCGCAGGCAACGTGCCGCCCACCCTGGTCCCGGCCCTCGAAGCCTGCCTGGCCGACACCATCCCCGTGGTCCTGACCACCCGATGCATCGAAGGCGGCGTGTGGCCCATCTACGGCTACCCCGGCGGCGGGGCCGACCTCGCCAGACGCGGTGCCATCCTCTGCGGACGCCTGGGCGGCCCCAAAGCCCGCCTGCGACTCATGTGCGCCCTCGGACTCACCCGCAACATGGACGAAATCCGCGACCTCTTCGAAGACGCCTGAGGAGGGATGCCTCCGGCGGCCAGAGGGGGAAACCGCTTACGCTCCGCCGCAAGGCGAGGTTGGGGAAGCAGAAAGACAGACAGCGGCGGAGAGGGCGTGGATGCGCGAAAAGACAACCTTCTTTTCTATTTGATAAAAAGCGGCTCGCCCCGTGCGGACGGCAGCCCCCTACGCCGCCATCATGCCCTTGCTTGCCCGTTTGCCTGTCCAGGCGGCGTAGACCCAACAAGTTTTGAAAGGGGGGGCGGGGGGAAAACTTTTTCAAAAGTTTTCCCCCCCGGAATCTTCCTCCCCACTCACTCCCCCCCGCCCCGTTGCCACCCTGTCAACAGGGAATGTTGGTCTTGTTTTGCCCTGTGGCGTCCTTGTGGCGCCCGTTTTTGGTTTGGGCAGGAAGTCGGGGGTAGGTTGTCTGCATCGGCCCGACGGTTCCGGTTCGGCCCGCAGCCTGTGTGCGAAGCGGTTTTGCGCATGGGGGTGCGGACACCCGGTCGGAAGGTGTGTCGGACACCCGGTTTTGGAGTCAACCGACAACCAAGGAGACGCAAAGACAATGTCCACGACCATTACCAACTCTTTTGTGACTGAATATGCCGAGATGGTGCATCAGTCCTACCAGCAGCGCGGGTCCAAGATGCGCAACACGGTCCGTTTGCAGACCGGCGTGATCGGATCAAGCTGCGTGTTCCAGCGCATCGGGCGCGGCGCGGCGGGCAAGAAGACCCGCCACGGCAACGTGCCGCTGATGAATCTGGACCACACCTCGGTCTCGTGCACCCTGTCGGACTGGTATGCGGCGGAGTACGTCGACAAGCTCGACGAGCTGAAGCAGAAGCAGGACGAGCACAAGGTGGCAGCCGAGGCCGGGGCCTGGGCTCTGGGCCGCAAGATCGACGAGCTGCTCATCAGTCGGCTGACCGGCGCGGCCAACGTCATCGAAGAGGGCAACACGGGCCTGACCAAGGACAAGATCCTGCGCGGGTTCGGCACGCTCAACGCCTCGGACGTGGCTGACGACGGCCACCGGTTTGCCATGGTCGGCCCCCATCAGTGGAACGAGCTGCTCAACATCCAGGAGTTCAAGTCCAGCGACTATGCCGGGGAGCAGTTCGCATGGCTGACCGGCACCGAGTCGCGCACCTGGCTGGGCATCACCTGGATGTTCCACACCGGGCTGCCGCTGATCGAGGGCGTACGCAGCTGCTTCATCTACCACCGCAACTCCCTGGGGCTGGCCGAGGGCCAGGACATCAAGGCGTTTGTGGACTGGGTGCCGGAAAAGGCCGCCCATTTGGTGGACCACATGCTTTCCGCGGGCGCGTGCCTGATCGACCCGGACGGGGTCATCGAGATCCGCTGCGACGACGACGCGGTCATCGCCTAGCAACCGACAACCGGAGGGGCGACCCTCTGCAAAACCAAAGGAGACAATCATGGCAGGATATCTGAGCGAGGACATGCGCCTGATGGGCGGCGTGCCCGGCCAGCAGCTCTTTGTCTACCGCAGCCTCGACGATGCGGCGGCGATCAAGGCGGCAGGCTACTTCGACCAGGCGACCGAGGACTACAACCTGGACACCGGCGACATCATCATCGCCTGCACCGGCCCCAACCGGGCCGGGGCGATCGACCTGCTCGTGGCCAGCAACACCGCGGGCGCGGTCAGCGTGACCGCAGCCAGCTAGCGACCAGACACCCCCTCCAGGCATGAACACCGGGGGCTTCCATGGGGAAGCCCCCATTTTTTGTGGACAAAATGGAGTGGAATCAGAAGACAAGCTCCATGCCCGCCCCCACCTCGTGGACAGGGCAGCGGGCGGCCAGGGCGATCTTGGCCGCGAGGTCGGTGCAGTGGCAGGGGTAGAGCGCGTCGAGGTCGAGCCGGGCCAGATAGTCGGCGGTGGCGGCCAGCCGGGATGCGGGCGCGTCGAGCAGGTGAAAGCCGCCGAGGATGGTGCGCACCCGGTCCACGCCCGTGACGTTGCGGGCGTGTTCCACGGTGTTGCAGATGCCTGCGTGGGCGCAGCCGGAGATGACGGTCAGCCCGCCCTCACCCATGTAGACCAGGGCCGTGTCGTCCGGGATGTGGTCGCCCACCGGGCCGGAGGGTTCCTCGCGCCGACCCATGGGGCGCGACTGCTCGAAATCGTTGGTCCTGGGAATCTCGCCTAGCCAGACCAGCCGCTCGGTAAGCCAGACCGGCCCGGTGGCCAGGACCGGCTCGAAATGGCGGGAAAGCTTGCCCTCGGCCAGGAGCATGCCGATTTCGGGCAGCGAGTCCGCATGGCGGGTGGCAAACGCCTGCGGATGGGCCAGCAGCTTTGGTTTTGCCACGGCCATGCCCTGGGCCGCGCTCTCCAGGTGGTGGCGGATGAGGGCATCCAGCCCCCAGGTGTGGTCGAGATGGCCATGGGACAGGGCCACCCAGTCGAGGCGCAGCAGGTCGAGCCCCTTGCGCCGGGCGTTGGTCAGGAACGCGTCGGAATAGCCCGCGTCAAAAAGCACACGCGCGCCAGTGTCCTCGATGAACAGGGACAGGGCCGGTTCGGCCAGGAAATAGCTGTCTGTCAGGGTATTGTTGTCCACGAGCACGGTCAGTTTCATCGGTCTTCTCCGGGGTTTGCCCTTTATGCCTCAATCTGATTCCTATATGATGGGCCCATGCCAGCGCGCAACCCCCATGTCCGAACCGTATCTGCCATTTCTGGCCTTCTGATCTTCACCGCCTTGATGCTGGCCGCCGGGTTTGCCCTGGCCGACCCGGCGCGCCTGCTGGCCGCCATTGACGGCGATTCCCTGCGGGTCGAGCTTGGGGGAAAGATCGAGGAGGTCCGGCTCATCGGCATCGACGCGCCCGAGGGCCGCCAGCGGTTCGGCGACCAGGCCCGGTCCCACGTGCTGCGTTTGTGCATCGACAGGGAGCTGCGGCTGGAGTATGACGCCGAGCGCCGGGACCGCTATGGCCGCCTCCTGGCCTATGTCCATGCCGGGGATGTCATGGTCAACGAAGAAATGATCCGCGCCGGGCTGGCCCTGCCCCTGCCGGTGAAACCCAACACGGCCCACGCCAAAAGGTTCAGGCGGGCCGAGGCCGAGGCGCGCGCCGCCCGCCGGGGATTCTGGGCCGAGGGCGGCCTGGACATGACCCCGGCGCAGTGGCGCAAAAAACACGGAAGATAACGACCTGCCCGGCCAGCAGGCAAACCCGGATCGCCCAGGAAACTGTTTGAAAAGAGTAGGCATCCGTTGACATAATTCACGATACGATGATACGAAATTTACAATTGTCATAAGCACATGGGGGCGTCCTCGCTCCCATCGGGAGCGCGATCGCAACGCAACCGCAACATTGAGAGGGAATCGTGAGCCTGCGCCATCTACCATTTCAGACAAAGCTCCAGGTTGGCATCCTTTCCGCCGTCACCGCCGCCATCGTCATGATGTCGGGCGTCACCTATGTGCAGGTGCATGAATCGCTGAAAATCCTGGGCGAGACCTCCATGGAATCCTCCAGCGAAAGCACCATCAACATGATGAAAATGCAGGAGGATCTGCTCATGGACAAGGTCAAGGGAGACCTGTCCATACTGGAGGACGCCATTGCCGGAGCCGGAGTTCCGAGGCTTGACGACTCGGAGCCCCTCTCCATGAGCATCATGAACCAGTTCACCTCCGAGCGCGAGCAGATCACCATCCCGGCCATGAAGTTCGGGTACGCCGATGTCAACGGCAATTTCAGCGTGGTGGACACCGTGCAAAAAAGGGTCGGCGGGACAGCCACCATCTTCCAGCTGCTGCCCGGCAAGCTGCTGCGCATCTCCACCAACGTCCTCAAGCTCGACGGCAACCGCGCCACCGGCACCTACATCCCCGAAACCAGCCCGGTCTACAAGGCCATCATGAACGGCGAGACATACTACGGCATCGCCTTTGTGGTGAACGCCTGGTACCAGACCGCCTACAAGCCCCTGAAGGACAGCGGGGGCAGGACCATCGGCGTCATCTACGTGGGCAGGGAGATCCTCTCCCCGACCTTTCGCGAGGCGGTTCAGTCGGCCAGCGTCGGCGGCGAGGGCTACGGGTTCATCTTCAATCAGGCGGGTCAGCTCATCATGCACCCGACCCTGGAGGGGAAATCCCTGACAGACTATCCCTTCTGGCCCGCGTTCAAGGAGGCCAAGGACCAGTTCGTGGAGTACGACTTCAACGGCGAGCGCAAGCAGGTCCACATCGTCCACTTCGCTCCGTGGGGCTGGAGCTTCGGATTCTCCCTGACCGACCAGGAGATGATGCACGGCGTGGACACGCGCGTCCTGTACTGGAACATCGGCGTGGCCGCCGTCTCCATCCTGGGCCTCGCCCTGCTCATGACCCTGATCATCAGGCTGGTGATCAGGCCTCTGCGCGCCCTCTCCGACTTCACCGGGGAGATTGCCAAGGGGGACTACAACGCCACCATTGACTACCCGGCCAAGGACGCCATCGGCGACACCATCCAGGCCGTGCGCGACATGACCAGCGAGCTCAAGAACAAGCTCGGATTCTCCGAAGGGCTGCTCAAGGGGATGACCGTTCCGTGCGTGGTCATGGATCTTGACGAGAAGATCACCTTCATCAACCAGCAGGAGCTGGACCTGTTTGACAAGCCCGGCAAGCCCGAAGACTACATCGGCCAGGCTTTTGGCCAGTTCGTCTACGGCAATGCCGCCAAAAAGACGAACCTGCACCGCTGCATGCGGGAGGACTGTAGCCTCCTGGGGCAGGAAACCTCGGGCACGACCTCGACGGGCAAGGCCTATGACATCGTCGTGGACAGCGCGCCGCTCAAGGACTTCGACGGCCAGATCATCGGCGGCTTCACCCTGATCAAGGACATGACGGCCATCAAGCGGGGCGAGCGTGAAACCAGGGAGCGGCACGAGCGGCTTCTGGGCGTGGCCCAGGAGGCGGACACCATCGCCGCCCAGGTTTCATCCGCCGCAGAGGAACTCTCGGCCCAGGTGGAGCAGTCCACCAAGGGCACCGACGTGCAGCAGGAACGGATTGCGGAAACCGCCACGGCCATGGAACAAATGAACGCCACCGTGTTCGAGGTGGCCAAGAACGCGTCGAGCGCGGCTGAAAACGCCGATAACGCGCGCGAAAAGTCTGAAGAGGGCGCGCAACTGGTCACCGAGGTGATCAGCGCCATAACCCAGATCGAAAGGCGCTCCGAGGAGCTCAAGGGCAGCATGACCCAGCTGGGCAAGCAGGCCGACGGCATCGGGGCCATCATGCAGGTCATCGAGGACATCGCGGACCAGACAAACCTGCTGGCCCTCAACGCGGCCATCGAGGCGGCCCGCGCGGGCGACGCTGGCCGGGGATTCGCCGTGGTGGCCGACGAGGTGCGCAAGCTGGCCGAAAAGACCATGGACGCCACCAAGCAGGTGGGACAGGCCATCACCGACATCCAAAGCGGCGCGCGCCGCAATATCACCGCCACCGAGCAGGCCGTCACCGCCGTGGTGGAGAGCACGGAGCTGGCACGGCGCACCGGGCAGGCCATGGCGGAAATCCAGGCCCTGGTGCAGCAGTCCTCGGATCAGGTGCGCAACATAGCCACCGCCGCAGAGGAGCAATCCGCCACCAGCGAGCAGGTCAACCGGGCCACGGACGAGATCAACGTCATCTCCACCGAGACCTCCCGCGCCATGCAGGAGTCCCGCGAGGCCATCGACTCCCTCGCGGCCCTGGCCACCCAGCTCAAGGGCCTGATCCAGCGCATGCAGGAATAACCGGATACAGTCCAAAAACAACAAAGGGCCACCCCAAATGGGGCGGCCCTTTTGCGATCGCAGCCGCCCGTGAACCGGGCAGACCCATGGAGGCCACGGACTCCTCCAAGCGTTCCAATCCACGGTGATTCTCCTTATTCGACGCTATCCCGGCTATGCCTCCGGGCAGTTGCCTTGCACTGCCAGTGGTTCGTTGGGGGGGGGCGGCACACAGGGCGCGATTGCACACATTTCCTGATCCCCCGTTTGAGCCAGACATCTCAACTTGGCAATGGGGCTGATATACCGGGACTTTTCAGTTTGACTGGAAGGTTGGCCTAATGAAGAATATCCGCTATGAGAGTCTTCTCCATTTGCCTCTGGCAGTATTAACGAACAAGGTGTTGGCAGATTAAACAGGTATTGAGCTGGATTCCGACACTGTTCGGAGGAAACCATGAAGATCGGGATTAAGAAGAAGATATTTCTGTTGGGGTTATTTTTCCCTATCGTGGCTTTGATACTCTTTGCCGGGTACACACTCAGGGAAACGAAGAATCTATCCCTGTCAGGGGTGGATAAAGCCATGTCGATGAGCAATGAGGCTGCAATTGAAAGCCGTAATGCTCTGGAAGATTATGGAAAATCCCTCATCGAACAGGAAGCCAAGGCCAGGGCTCTTCTCTGCTACCAAGCCACGGCCAGAATCAGTGACTTGGCTTCCACCCTGGCACTGGAGGCGTCCAACATCTGGAAAGCGGGAAAAACCTCGACAACGGAAAAGGGGTATCTGCACACCGACCTTCCAGCCCAGCCAGACACAGAGTCAGTTATTCGCATTGCTCCGGATGCCAATACAAAAGCCATCGAACGCGATGTGTCGCTTGCGTCCCTTCTCAATCCGTTCTTCAGGAACGCGATAACGCGAAATGAAATCATGAAGTCCATATATATCGGTACTGAGAATGGTTTGCATTTCAGAATGCCATGGGTTGCCGCACACAAAGAAGGGTACGACCCTCGAGAACGCTCTTGGTACACCGAGGCTGTTTCATCAGGAGAGACCGGCTGGACCGATATGTATACCAGTGCTTCGGAAGGCGTGCTCATGGTGACCTGCTTTTCACCAGTCTATGGTGATCAAGGGACGCTTAAGGGCGTCATAGGCATCGACGTATCGCTCAATACACTCAATGAAACGATTTTGAAAACGCCCTATGACGGCGGCGTCGGCGTCCTGCTTGGCAGGAAGGGGGAGGCCGTTGCCTATTCGAAAGGGGGCGAGGCGTATGTGGCAAAGCTCGAAAAGGCGCGATTCCGTCCAGAGGTCGAGGATATCTTCAAACGCGTTGCCATGAACAAGAGCGGACTGACGCAAACCATGTTAGGCGATACTGACACCTACATCGTCTACAATCCGATCGAGCAGACCGATTGGACACTGTGCATGCTCGTTCCGGTAAGCAGCGTCAATTCCATCGCGCAGGAAGTGAGCAAAAAGATACTCACAGCCAAGGACTCGACAAGCGAAGAGCTGACACGACAGTTTGCGCGGACCAGAAATAATGCCATCGTGGTATTAGGCCTGATAATGGTCCTGTTTCTTGTTGTTGCCATGCGAATGTCACGGGCGATCATTCAACCTATTGGCCTGCTCACTGAAGGGACAAAAGCTATCGGCGGTGGCAACTTCCAAGGGAAAATCGATATTCAAACAGGTGATGAACTCCAGTTGCTTGCAGAGAACTTCAATTCCATGGGTGAAGCGCTGCATGAATATATGCACAATTTGGAAAAAACCACTGCCGAGAAAGAGCGTATTCAAAGTGAGTTGTCCATCGCTACGGATATACAGGCCTCCATGCTGCCTCGTATTTTTCCGGCCTTTCCTGAAATCGAGGAGATCGATGTCTTTGCATCCATGACTCCAGCCAAGGAAGTGGGGGGGGATTTCTATGACTTCTTCCTCCTTGATGAAAAAAGAATCTGCATCGTTATCGCCGATGTTTCAGGCAAGGGAGTCCCCGCAGCGCTCTTCATGGTCATCTCAAAAACACTTTTGCAAAATTGTGTCCGGTCTGATTCGGAGAATCTCGGCGCCGCTGTCAGCCGAATGAATGCGGACCTGTGTAAGGACAATGACCAGATGTTGTTCGTTACTTTGTTCTGCATTGTTATCAATTTTGAAACCGGGCAATGTGAATATGTCAATGGCGGTCATAATCCTCCAATACATATCAGCAAAGACTCTGTAGAGTATGTTCCGGCAAAGCCGATTTTCCCTGTGTGCGGCGTCATGGAAGACATGGAATACAAATCCGGTTTCCTGACGCTTTCTTCTGGAGATCGCCTATTCCTTTATACCGATGGCGTCACCGAAGCGTTTAATCCGAAAAAAGAACTCTATGGCGACGCTCGGCTCAAGAGTATTCTCAGTGAGGGCCTTGCTCTTTCCATTGAGCAGGGAGTGGCGGCTGTAACCAAGGATGTGGAAAAGTTTGCGAACGGCGCAGAGCAGTCCGACGACATCACCATGCTGTTTTTTGAATACAAAGGTAAGGACAGTTAGAATGATAAGGGGCTTTGATCTGCCACTTGTTGCGAAAGTGGTCCTGGTAAACTTGTTTGCAATATTGCTATTGGGCGGCTCCCCTTCTTTTCTCTTTGCAGAAGAGACAGGGCATATGCGTACTCCTTCCGAGATACTCGAAAAAGGCGTCTTGCGCGTGGGCATGTACTATCAAGACAAACCTCCCTTTGTCATGACAAGGGCAGATGGCTCACTCTATGGCGTTGACATTGATATAGCCAATGGCATCGCCCAGGCCATGGGTGTTGAGGTCGTGTTTGATCGAACGTCGAAAACATATGCAGAGCTTACCGAACGCATGTCCACAGGAGAAGATTTCGACATTGTAATCTGCAAGCTGAGCCAGACCTTGAGCCGGGCACTCATGGTGCGTTTTACCAAGCCGTATCTTGTCTTCCACCAGGGCCTTGCGCTCAACAAGACATTCATTTCTAAAAACAAACTCACAAACAATTCGCTCATAGTGGACCTTGCGAAAATGAACTTCAAAGTGGGGGCTCGTTACTCCACATCCTATGTGGAGTACGCTCAAACTGTTTTTCCCAATGCAAAAGTGATCGAGGGAGAATGGGAAGAGTTGGTTGAAAAGCTCCTTCGCGGAGAAATTGATGGCCTCATGCGCGATGAATTCACCCTCATGTCCCTGGTTCGAGAAAGGCCTGATGTCGCTCTTTACCTGAATATTTATAGGATAAAAGACATGCAAGACCCCATCGCCATAGCGACGGCGCAATCAAACTCAATGCTGCAATACTGGTTGGATCTGTATTTAGCACAGCATTATCCGCAGCCCATGTCCGCAGACGACTTGATCGCCACCTATCCTGAACTTTGGGAAAAATAAGAATATATACAGTTGGGAATTCCAATGAAAAAAATACTCATGCATCCATTGTTGATTGTCATTGCATGTCTGGCTGGATTTGCGACTGGTGTGACTTCGCCGGAACTGACCCAAGCAATCAAACCTATCGGCGAAGTCTTTCTCACTCTTTTGAACATGTGCGTATTGCCGATAATTATTTGTGCAATCATCAGCAGTGTTGGGGCGTTGTTCAATAAAACAAAGAATGGTGGAAGCATTAAGAAAATGCTGTCACTGTATCTCTTTTTTATAGCGCTTTCGTGCATTATTGGCTTGGCGACCCCGTTGGGCATGTTCAAGTTCTTTCATTTTGGCGACAATCTGGGGGCGACCGTTGGAGCCCTCATGGTCGACAACGATGCACAGCAGCAGGCATCTGGTACAACTGGCTTTCAGTCCGTTGTTTATGATATTACCACTACTGCCACGTCTGTCGAAGAGGAAGACAGGGTCAGCTATTTTCTGGATCAAATCGTTGCCGGTAATATTTTTGAATCCCTTGCCTCTCAAAGGCTCTTGCAGATATTGACATTTTTCCTCCTTTTCTCGGTCATGCTCAAGTACGTTCATGACGCAGAGCGGGAATTGATCATTTCATTTTCCAATGCGATTTTTTCCGTGATGCAAAAGCTGATAGACCTTGTCATCTGTTTTCTTCCTATCGGTTTATGGGCTCTGCTCGCCAATCAATTCAGTAACATTAACATGGAATTCTTGGCCGCGCTGGGCAACTTTGTGCTCATGGTATGGGCCTCATCCATCATTGTTTTAGGCGTTGCTGTGTTCTTTTTCTGGAAAGCCACGGGCCTTGGCCCCATCAAACAAGCAACATTATTAAAAGCACCCATATTCATAGCTCTTTCAACCAGAAGCAGCTTCCCGACCTTGCCAGCCGCGCTCACGGCACTGGATGATCTGGGCCTGACAAGAGAGAGTACCAATCTTTCTGTCTCGCTGGGGCATACACTGTGCAAATATGGGAAAAGCATGGTGTTCTGCATTGGAGCAATTTATTCATTCTATCTCTACAATGTGCCAATTTCATTTTTTAGCTTAGTGAGTGTTTTATTTCTTTCCATATTGGCAGGCATGGCTGCATCCGGTGCACCAAGCATAATTTCTCGAACAATGATTTCCCTCGTTCTCCTTCCTCTTGGAATTCCTTCAGAGGCAATCATTATTATTCTCCTCACCGTTGATCCCATTACGGATCCAATCATCACACTTGTTTCAACCTATCCCAACTACGCGGTTGCTGCCATGCTCTCAGCAAAGACAGAAGAGCAACAGAGCGTACTGAAACAGGCCGCTTGACTGACATCAGGGAAGAAACACTGAAAAGCGGGAACTCCGCAGAACCAAGATCACGTTTCTGGATGAAATAGACGCCCCATCAGCTGGCGGGCCGTCAACGCTTTGCCGTGCAAGAAGATCAGGCGCAAGGCGATGGAATCCACAGCCCTGTGGTGGAGGCGGAAATTGCGGCCACAGGCGTTGCGAGCATCATTTCGACTTCTTCCCGGGTGGAGATCATGCCGCCCGTGATCAGGGGCGGACTGATGAATTCATGAAGCCGGTGTACGGCCTTGGCGAGCAGGCCAGGCATGATCTCCACGGCATCCGGCTCATACTTCTCGACCGCGCTCACTGCCATGTCGATGGAACGGGAATCGATCATGAAGATTCTTTGAATGGTCACAAGCCCGAGCTTTTTGCCCTTGCGAATGACCCCACCTTTGGTGGTGATCACGCCATCGAACGGAAACAGACTCGTCAAATGCTCCAGTCCCGCCGGATTCGGAGCCACCCCGTCCACCATATCAAAGTGGATGAACACCCGCTTGCCATTGGCGCGAAGCAGACGAACCGCCTGCTCAAGCTCCCTCACGTTGTCGTGAAGCAGGAACACCGTATGGATGTCGGACTCGAGAGCCGTGACCACATGCCGCAGATCGGCAATGGCCGCAATGACCCGCTCGTGCCTGATGGTGTCCATGATCGAATCCTTTGCGCTCACCACTCGCCCCTTTTTTCCTAGCATCATACCTGAATCAGCCCCCCTTATCCGCGTCGAGCAGGTGACACTCAAGCGACAGATGTGAAACGAAAAAAGTCATAAATTTCACTTGATTTACACGTTTTCTATTGTACGATGGTCCCTAGCTGCGTCAGAGATCATGTGAAAGCGGCGTCATATTCGTTCTTGGGGAAAGCTCCTGAAAATCCACCGGTCGCGTCTGGTGGAAAAGCTTCCAAACGAATGTGGCGCCCTTTTTTTATTCAACCCGCAACCAAGACAACAGGTTCCAATGCTTCATACTTTTCAACCGCTGAGCGAAATGCGTCTTTTCCTGTTCGACATGGACGGGACTCTGCACAACGGGGCGCAAGGCATCACGGGCACGGTCGAGTGCCTGAAGGCCATCGCGGACATGGGGGCGCACTCCTGCATACTGACCAACAATTCTTCCAGGACCAGGCGGGAATGCCAGGACATTCTGGCCGGATTTGGCTGCGAAGTTCCAGAAAGGAACATCTACACCGCCGGGATCATCGCCACCCATTACATTGCATCCCACTGGCCGGGATCAAGCGTCTATGTGGTCGGCAATACGGCCTTGGAGGACGCGTGCAGGGAGTACGGACTCAGAGTGACCAACGACAGCCCGGAGCCTGCGCCAGAGACGGTGCTGGTGGGCCTCGACCCCACCTTGAACTACGAAAAACTCGCCACTGCCTGCATGTGCCTCAAGGCTGGAGCGCGCTACCTGGCCACCCATCACGACATGATCTGTCCGGTGGGAGAAGGGCGGGTCGTGCCGGATATCGGCTGCACCCTGGCCTATATTCAGGCGGCCACCGGGCTCCAGCCTCTGAGCACGGGAAAACCCAATCCGTATGTGCTCTCCGTGATCCGCGAGGACCACTCGGTGCCGCTGGAGCGCATCGTCATGGTCGGAGACAGGCTGACCACCGACATTGCCCTCGGCGTGTACGGCAGCATCTCCACGGCACTGGTGTTCAGCGGAGTCACCTCCCGCACTGAATACGACCAGTCACCCTACAGAACCCCGCATGTGTTCTCCCATGTGGGCGAGCTTGCCCACGCCCTGAAGATGGCCGACCGCAAGGAGGCGGACTGTGCATAGGCGCCTTCACATTCTGCTGCTTGCACCCAGCGCGGTGCTGCTGTTCCTTTTTACCTACAAACCCTTCTTCCAGGCGGTCATCGAATCGGTTTACGACTCCCGCGCCGCCAGCAGCGGCGAATTCGTGGGGCTAGCGAACTTCGCACGGCTTTTTGATGATCCCGCCTTCATGGCCGCCGTCATCAACAACTTCATATATGTGGTGTTCACCGTGATCCCGAGCCTGATCCTGGGCTTGCTCTTCGCGCTGCTGCTCAAGGAAAACACGCGGACCAACCGCTGGCTGCGGTCCATATTCTTCTTCCCCACCCTTGTGCCGCTGGTTGCTGCCGCTGCCCTGTGGTCGTTCATCTTTTTGCCGGGCGTTGGCCTGCTGGACCACTACCTCTCCCTTTTCATTCACAGCAGCCACCACAACTTCCTCGGACAGGAAAGCACCGCGCTCACCGTGCTTATCATCATCAGCATCTGGAAATACTCAGGCTATTACATGCTCTTCTTCCTTGCCGGCCTTCAATCCATCCCGGACGATGCGCTGGAAGCGGCCCATATCGAGGGGGCTTCGCCCTGGCAGGGATTCTACCACGTCACCCTGCCGCTCCTGCGGCCTACGCTCACCTTTGTGGGCACCATAGCCCTCGTCTACTCCTTTACCCAAATCGACCACATTCCGGCCATGACCAACGGCGGCCCAGGCCATTCCACCACCGTGCTGCTCTACTACATCCAGACCATAACCATGGAGTCGCAGGATCTGGGCAAGGCATACGCCGCAACCTTGTGCACGGTTGTCGGCCTCTTTTTCCTCACCTGGCTCAACAACGCGCTTCTCGATTCCGGAGCTGACTATGAGCGATAACCTATTGGCATACACGCACTCTGGCACGGTCATCTGCGCAATGATCAGCGCGGTGTGGGCCGTCCCCTTTGTCTGGATGATCACGGCCTCCCTGCGCCCGGATTCGGGTGGAGCAGACATCGCCTCGCTCATTCCCCAGTGGCCCCTCTGCGTGGAGTATTTCAAGGACGCGCTCAACTGCGCGGACTGGGGGAACCTCTACCGCAACACCATTTTCTTCAGCGTCGGCATCCTCATGGCCCAGCTTCTGTCCATCACTACGGCAGGATATGTATTCGCCTTTGTGCCGTTTCGGGGCAGAGAAATGGTCTTTCGGCTCTTTCTGGTGCAACTCATGCTCTGGCCGGTGGTGCTCATGGTGCCCAACATGGTCACGCTCAAGTCCATGGGCCTGCTGGATACGCTTCTGGGCGCAATGCTCCCATACATGGCCTCGGCCTTTGGCATCTTCATGGTCCGTCAGGCGCTCCGGGGCGTGCCAAAGGAGATGATCGAAGCCGCGCAGGTGGAAGGCGCCAACCTCATCCACATCTTCATC
This sequence comes from Pseudodesulfovibrio aespoeensis Aspo-2, assembly GCF_000176915.2. NCBI lineage: Bacteria > Pseudomonadati > Thermodesulfobacteriota > Desulfovibrionia > Desulfovibrionales > Desulfovibrionaceae > Pseudodesulfovibrio > Pseudodesulfovibrio aespoeensis. The sequence goes on along the minus strand of NC_014844.1, from coordinate 703,948 downwards.
TACGTGCTGCTGCCCGCCATCTGGCCGACGCTCCTGGCCTTCAGCATCGTCAGCCTGACGACCCACTGGAACGAGTATCTCTGGCCGCTCATGGTCCTCAGCGACATGGACACCCACACCCTGACCATCGGGCTGGTCAGCTTCACCACCAGCGCCGAATCCGGTGCCGAGTGGGGACTCATTGCCGCAGGCACTCTGCTGGTATGCCTGCCCATAACGGTAACGTTCATCCTGTTCCAGAAGCACTTCATCAGCAGCTTCGGGTTCACTCAATACAAATAAAGACGGAGGACATCCATGCTCATAGCCCACATATCCGATCTGCACATTCGCCCACACGGGGAGAAGCTCTACGACTTCGTGGATACCAACGCGCTCATCAGCCGCCATGTGGCAACGCTCAACAGCATCGCCAAGACCACGGACAGCCCTGACGCAGTGCTCATCACCGGAGACATTGTCAACTGCGGGCAGAAGCAAGAGTATGCCATGGCCCGCCGCATCCTGGGGCAGCTCACCATGCCCCTCTACATCATCCCTGGAAACCACGACAACAACGCGAACTTGCTCGAAGCACTCACGGACATCTGTCCACCGCTTGAAAACGTCGGGAAGACCGGGGAACACACCATACGCTACACCATCGAAGAGTTCCCTGTGCGCTTCATCATGCTGGATTCCTCCATCGGAGGCGAACTTCACGGCGAGATAGGCCGCGAGCAGATGGCATGGCTGGAAAAGGAACTGCAAAAGGGCACGGGCAGGGAAACCGCCGTGTGTATGCACCATCACCCCCTGCCATCGGGCAACGCCCACATGGACGCCATCAAGTGCCATGACGGCGAAGCGCTCATCGAGATGCTGAGCAGATACCCCAATGTCACGCGATTGATCTGCGGCCACACCCACCGCTCCATTTTTCAGAACGTGGGCCGCATCCTCATCTGCACCGTGCCCGGCGCCGCCCACCAGGTCCCCTTTCACAGCACGGACCTGGACGGATCGTACACCCTGGAACCCCCCGCCCTCTACTTCCACCGCCATACGCCTGAAACCGGGCTGGTCACCTACAGCCAGTCGCTGGCTCCGTTCGACGGGCCGTACCCGTTCGACAGCGCCTGCGCCTGCCCTGAAGGTCAACTGTAAGGAGAAACGCCATGAGCAGTGTCCACCTGAACAACGTCGCAAAAGACTTCGGGACCACAAAAGTCATCCATAACCTGTCCCTGGCCATCGAGGACGGAGAATTCATCGCTGTTGTCGGCCCTTCGGGAAGTGGCAAGTCCACGGTCTTACGGCTCATCTCAGGCCTTGAGCCGGTCACGGGAGGGACCATCAGAATCGGCGCGCGGGACGTGACCGCCCTGCATCCGAAAAAGCGCAATGTGGCCATGGTCTTTCAGAACTACGCGCTCTACCCGCACATGAGCGTGGAGCGCAACATCCTCTTTGGCATGAGAATTCGAAAGGAAAGCCGGGAAAAGCAGCAGGCGGCCCTGAGCCGGGTCGTGGAAACCCTGCACCTTGAGGGATTGCTGAAGCGGAAACCGCGCCAGCTTTCGGGAGGGCAGCGGCAGCGCGTGGCAATGGCCCGCGCCATCGTGCGCGAGCCCGAGCTGTTCCTCATGGACGAGCCTCTCTCCAACCTCGACGCCAAGCTTCGAAACGAGGTGCGCCTGTCCATCATGGAACTTCACCGCAAACTGAATACCACCACCGTGTATGTGACCCACGACCAGGTGGAGGCCATGACCATGGCCGACCGCATCGTGGTGCTGCGCGACGGGATCATCCAGCAGGTGGGCACGCCGCAGGAGCTCTACCAGACTCCGGCAAACCTCTTTGTGGCGCGGTTCATCGGCTCGCCCGCCATGAACATCATCGACATAGCCTGCGAGAATGGCTCGCTGCGCCTGCCAAACGGGCTGGAAATACCCACCCCCGCGTTCGTGAAGCCTGTTCTCAATCAAGCCAGGACAGCGCGCATGGGCATCCGTCCCGAGCACATACTTCTGGCCCCAGAGGGGCAGACCGAAGATCGAAGCAGCGGCCTCGTCAGCCTCACGGGCACGCTTTCGGCTATCGAAATGCTCGGCAGCGACATCGTGCTGCACACAACCGGGGGATCCAGCGGACTCAGAGTGCGCGTGGCAAACCACGGAGTGCCCTATACTGCCGGGGATACCACCCGGCTCCTGCTGGACCTCAGCAAGGCCCATTTCTTTTCCGCCGAGGGCAAAGAACGCCTGTGCTGATCATACCGAAGCTCCCCCCTGCATGGGTGCAGGGGGGTATATGTAAATCAAACCATTAGGAGATGATCATGAAAAATGGACGCATCGTGCTGTTCCTGGCCCTCGCGGTGATGCTGATCAGCAGCGCCGCGCTGGCCGCAACCAAGATCGACTTTATGTTCCCTTCCCCGGTGCAGGGGAAACTGGCCAAGGAAATGACCACAATCGTCAGCGAGTACAACAAGTCCCAGTCCGAGGTCGAAGTGCGCGGCATCTTCACTGGCGACTACGACACCACCAAGGTCAAGGCCGAGGCCGCCTCCAAGGCGGGCAATCCTCCGGCGCTGGTCATCATGATGGCAAACCTCATTCCCGACCTGGCCATCAATGGCTTCATCGCCCCCATCCAGACCCTGTCCCGCCACGGCAATGTGAACGCCGACACGTTCCTGGCCGAGGAGTTCTGGCCCGCGCTGCGCCAAAACGCATCCTTTAACGGCGAGGCTTACGGCATCCCATTCCACAACTCCACCCCGGTCATGTACTATAACAAGACCATGTTCAAGAAGATGGGCATCACGGTGCCCACCAACTGGGCGGAAGTGGTCGAGGCGGCCAAGAAGATCGCCAACCCGGACGAAGGCCGCTGGGGGATCATGCTCCCGAGCGTGAACACCGACTACTGCGGATGGATCCTCTCCTCCCTGGTCATGGCCAATGGCGGCCAGTACTACAACTCCAAGTATCCTGGCGAAGTCTACTACACCGCACCCACCACCGTCGGAGCCATGACCTTCTGGCGCGATCTGGTCTTCAAGCACAAGGTCATGCCCCAGGGCGTTCTCACCCCCAACACCATCTCTTCCACCTTCTTTGCCGGCAAGCTCGGCATGGCCTTTCTGTCCACTGGCGCGCTGGGCCACATGCGGGACAACTCCAAGGACTTCGAGCTGGGCGTGGCCTTCATGCCCACAAAGGTCACCCGCGGCGTAATCATCGGCGGCGCTTCCCTGGTCACCTTCAACGGCATCTCCGAAGAGCAGCAGAAGGCCGCATGGAAGTTCATGAGCTATCTGACCAGTCCCGAGGTGTCTGGCCGCTGGAGCCGTTTCACCGGGTATTTTGCCCCGCGCATAAAAGCCTATGACCTGCCGGAAATGACACAGTACCTCGCAGAGTATCCCGACGCCAAGACCGCGCTGGACCAGCTCAAGTATGCGCAGCCCTGGTACTCCACCTACGAGACCATCGCCGTGCGCAAGGCCATGGAAAACAATCTGGCCCGCCTGCTCAATGACCCGGACCTGAAGCCTGCTGACGCCGCACGGGACGCACAAAAGGAAGCCGACGAGATCCTTGCTCCCTATGTGGAGAAGACGGCCCTGCAACTGCCCTAGCAACATCGTTTCCCTTCCAAGCAAACGGCGGGGGCGCACATTGCCCCCGCCTTTTTGCGTTGGCAAGGGCGTTCAACTTCCCGGCGGTCTCTTACGGAACGCGGGCGGTTGCAGGACACAGGGTCAACTTCTTTCTCGCAAAGGACACATTGTGTCCATTGTGGTCAATGTCTTCCCTGCTCCAAAGTCTTCACTCTTGGGAGCGTGCCGCCCCCCCCTCAGCCTGAAGCGGTTTGATCCGGTCTGACGCTTCCTCATAAATGAAGAAGTTCGTCGCTCGTGTGCAAGCACACGAAACGCATCACATGGAATGTTCCGCTAGCAGCCCGTGCCGCAATTATCCATGAGACCGTGCTTGGCCAATCCTGCCATGGATGTTTCGCGATACCCGCACTTCAGGTCACGGCCTGTTTCGCCCATGGTTTGCACCACCTGGTCGAAACTGATGCGATGTTCGCCGTTCGTGAAAAGAGCGTACTGCGCCGCGTTGATCGCCCGGATGGATGAGATTGCGTTGCGCTCGATGCACGGAACCTGGACATAGCCTCCAACCGGATCGCAGGTCATGCCCAAATGGTGCTCCAGGGACATTTCAGCCGCGTAGTCGATCTGCATGAGCGAGCCGCCGAAGAGATAGGCGGCAATGGCTCCGGCCATGGCGCAGGCCGTGCCTATTTCCCCCTGGCAGCCGACCTCCGCTCCAGAGATGGAGGCGTTTTCCTTGACGAGATTGCCGATGAGACCTCCCACGGCCAGCGCACGCAGAATCTCCTGTTCTTCCAGGGCGTAGTCCTCCTGCAGGGAGCGCAATACGGCGGGGATCAGCCCAGCCGAGCCGCAGGTGGGCGCTGTGACGACCCTGCCGCCCGAGGCGTTCTCCTCGGAAACGGCCAGGGCATAGGCAAACAATTTGCCAACACTCCGCAGATGCCCGGATTGTGTCCGCGCTTTCTTGAAAAAGGTATTGGCCTTGCGTGGATAGCGCAACGTGCCAGGCAGGACTCCCGTGCATTCAAGGCCGCGCTCCATGGAATCCAGCATGGCCTGCCAGATGTCTTTCAGGAATGGCCAGAGTTCCGGGCCTTCCTGTTTTTCCACATACTGCCACAGCTCCATGGTGTTGACCTTGCAGTATTCCATGATGGCTGCCAGCGTGGTATGCGGATACAGGGATTTCGCGCCCCGGTTCGGCGCGTCGGCTTCGGCTATGGTTCCGCCGCCCACACTGTATGCTTCCCATGAATCCACAACCCCACCGAGTTCGTCCAGGGCTTCGAAGACCATGCCGTTGGTGTGAAAGGGGCGCACCTCGTCCGGCTTCCAGAGGATTCTTGTCCGCTCGGGGCCCAGTGTCTGCTCGATGATCCAGTCTGTGAGATGCCCCTTGCCCGTGGCGGCCAGACTGCCGAGCAGGGTTACTTGGTAGCGGGCGGCGTTGGGCGTGCGGCTCATGAATGATTTGGCCGCCTTTTGCGGCCCCATGGTATGGCTGCTGGAGGGGCCGTTGCCCACTTTGTACAATTCTTTCAGGGAATCCATTTTTTGACTCCATACGGATCGGGATAAGGCTGCCCTGCCGCCGGATATTGCGGGACAGGGCAGCCTTATGGGCTAGAGTTCGCCGGGCGGTTTCAAGGGACCGACTTCATGTGGCCGTTTGCAAAGTCAGGACTGCGGCAGAACCTCTTCGAGAAGCTCCGCAAAGAAGGAGGCTCCCACCAGGATGACCTGGTCGTTGAAGTCGTATTTGCTGTTGTGGATCACGGGCGAGTTCTTGCCATTGCCGACCCATACAAAACACCCTTTGGCGTGCTGCATGAAGAAGGCATAGTCCTCGCTGCCCATGGCAGAGAGTTCGTCGGTGAGCACGTTTTCCTTGCCCACCACGCGGGCTGCGGCCCTGATGGCCGGTTCCGGCATGGTGTTCACCAACACCGGATGTTTCCGATGATAGTTGAACGAGGCCTGCACGCCGTACATGGCGGCCACGCCCTCGGCCAGCCTGCCCAGGGATTGCTCGATGATATCCTGGACGCTACTGTCCGTGGTGCGCACATTGCCGCGTATGACCACTGTGCCCGGGATAATGTTGTATGCGCTGCCGCCGTGTACCTGCGTGATGCTGACAACGGCTTTGTCGTGGGCCGAGATCCTGCGCGCAACGACCGACTGCGCACCCTTGATGAAATCGGCGACTGCCGCAAAGGGCTCCACGCAGAGATGCGGCACCGAAGCGTGTCCGCTTTTGCCCTGGATAGTCAGGTCGAAGCGGTCTTCTGAGGCCATGCAGGGGCCGGGGTGCACGACGATTTGATTCTCCGCGTAGCCCGGCCAGTTGTGCAGGCCGAACATGCAGTCGATGTCATATTTTTCGAACAGCCCGTCTTCGATGATCTTGAGCGCGCCGTCGAATCCCTCCTCGCCGGACTGGAAGAGGAGGAGCACGGTGCCGTCGAAGTCGTGGTGATCAGCCAGATAGCGGGCGAATGCCAGCATGGTGGTGGTGTGGCCGTCATGGCCGCAAGCATGCATCCGCCCCGGCGTGCTGGATTGATAGGGCAGTCCGGTTTCCTCGGTGGTTTCCAGGCCGTCCATGTCGGCGCGAAAGGCGACGGTCTTGCCCGGTCCGCGACCCTCGACCTTTGCCAGCAGCGAATTGACGCCGATGTCCTCGTAGCCGATGCCGAAGCTGTCGAGTTTCGTCTTCACGAAGGCGACGGTTTCGACTGTCTCCAGTCCGACTTCCGGACAGGTGTGCAGGTGTCTGCGGATACTTTGCAGCTCCTCAAAGCGGGCTGCGATTTCTGGCTTCAGGTTCATTTAGATTTCCCCGAGGGACTTGAGCACGACCTGGGCGATAGCGGCTGAAGCGAGGTATGTGCCTGCCATGACGAAAAAGCTGACTATCACAATGCGCCAGCCGGTTTTTTTCAAGGCGGGCAGATCCTTGCCAATGCCGATACCGGCGTATGCGAGGATGGGGGTGGTCAGGGCCAGGAAGTTCACCTTGGATACCCAGACGGCAACGGTTTCGTGACCCGGGACGCCCGGCATGGTGATGATCATGCCGAAAGTGATCACGTAAAGGACCGTGGGCAGTTTATAAATGAACCGATTGGCCAGGACGCCAAGGATACACACACCTACGAGTACGGCCATGCCGGGCATGGCTTCGATGATGCCGAAGCCATAGCCGATCCAGTTGCCCACCAGGGTGACGACGGCCACGATCAGAAGCACGATTGCGGATTCAATTATCTTGTTCATGACTAAACCTCCTGAGCAGTGCCGAACCTGATGCGGTACATGATTTTATAGAGCTTGTTTGCCAGTGGCAGGGCGATGAACATGGACATGTACACGCCGTCCAATCCGGACAAAGTGTTGCTGGCAACGCCAAAAGCCTGGATTTTTTCCGCCATGTCCGGATAGATGGCCGAGAGACTGCCCACCGCGGCGGTCATCATGCTGGCCGAGCCCACGCCGGAGGCCATGGCCAGGGCATAGGGATGAAACCAGTTCAAAACGCTCAGGAAAGAGGCGGCCAAGCCAAAGAAGATGGTGCCGAAGACCGTACCGCAGATGTAGACACCCATGACGCCGCGTCCCTCTGCGGAATCCAGCCCGTAGATGTCGCCGATCAGGGCGACGTTGGGCTCGCGGGCGATGGAATGGGCCGCACCCACGGATTCGCGTTTCAGGCCCAGGAACACGGCTATGGGGATGCCGATGATCAGGGTGCCGATGTTGCCAAGTTCCTGCAGAATGAGGGCCGGGCCAGCCTTGAGGATTTCGAAAAATTTCGGCCCCACCAGGGTGCCGTAGCGGGCCATGAGCAGCATGAGGGTCAGGGCGACCAGGGAACTCGCATGGTCCATATCCCTATCCTTGACGACCTTCAGGAATTTCGGACCCAGAAAGATGCCGATGAAGACGGCGTAGAGCATGGGCAGAAGGACCAGCTTGCCCGGCCCGACGTCGAATGTGAGGATGCCCACCAGCTCGGAGACGATCACCAGCACGAGCACGAGCAGGTGAATCTTCACGTTTTTGATTGCGTCTAACATGTTGTGTTTCCTATGGTTGAAATGATTGCGCTTGACGTTGCATCGCCTGTTGTTCTTGTGCGTTGTCGCAATGATGTAACCGCATCTTCGCGGCGCCTCTTCTTACACCGGATGTCTTTCAGCCACTTTTTTGTTCTGCCTCTCGCCCTCCCTTTGTCCGCCGTCGGCTCTGTTATTTCGGACATGTCATAAACATGTCCGAAAATGGATACAAAATATGGTTCGCGCCTTAGATATTTATTTGGACAAGATTTTTAGGACGCCCCACATTGTACGAGTTTTCCTTGCCCACCAGAGTCGCATGGCCGCTGTCCAAGAATTTCTTGAGCACTCGCCGGGCGCTGCGCTCGCCGATCCCCAGGCATGCGGCAAGGTCCCCGGAGTCGAACGTGTTTTTGCCGGTTTTGTCCATGATGGCCCGGATGCGGTCCACGTAGCTTGGGGTGATGCCGATTTCTCTGGCGATACGCAACAGGGTGTTGTCCCCGATGCGAGTGCGGTAGCGCAGTTCTTCTTCCTCTCCCAGAGGGCCGCGTATCTGATCGTCGTGCACGAGGAACACCCCTCCATGAGGCCGTTCGCGACTATGGGAGAGTGCCATCTGGGCGGATTTTTCCGCCTCGAACGCCGTGGAGCCGATACCGATACCCGAGCATACCTTGATGTTGTTCTTGCGGCCCCAGTTCAAAAGAGTGCTGAACAAGCCCAGATGCACCGGGCTCTCGATGACTCCGCGGGTAGAAAAAATGGCGTATTCGCGTTTCCCGATGGTGAAGATGCTGCCCTGTATGGCGCGGACATAGTCGAGGAGTTCCAAGAAAAAGCGTCCTTCATCCTTCATGCGATCATACTGATTGATTGAATGCTCCTCGTTGCGGCACAATCGGATGATTTGAATGGCGATGCCTGCGGAGCGCAAGCCCCTGGCCGCAATGGTGCCCAGCAGATGTTCTACGGTGTCACGAACCTGCAGGGAGCTGGGGAGCATGCGGAATACTGGGTGACCAAGCTCGACCAGTTGCTGATAGACAGAGCCGAAACCGGAAATGGCCAAGTCCACTTTGCCGGATTCCAAAAGTTCGCGGTGCCACTCCAGAAACTCCTGCTCGGTATGTTCCGTGGTGAAAGGCATGGAATACACTTGGCCGAAGGGGATGCCAAACTCGCGGATGACCTCGGAAATCACCTGCTGGTTGACGACATCGACGCTGATGCGGTCAAAGGACAGGCCGCGACGGTGTATTTCGGAAAAGGCGCGGATAAGGCTGTAGGCGCCGCGTTCGATCTGGGTGTACGGCTTTGTGAGGACGCCCTTGGACCTGGCCGCTTCCTGGACACCGATGCCGGAGAAAAGCAAGCCGTCGCATTCGCTCTGGCTTTGCTCCAGGACTTCGTGAACATCTTCGGTGCGCTCCCGGACATAGGCCTTGAACGCAGCATCAGGGAAGAACCGTTTCACCGATTCCTGCATGATCTCCACGGAGTCTGACGGGCCGATCAGGGCGAGTCTTTTTCGCATTGGCTTCCCGATTTTGCGCAGAGGATTCCATGACGTCACTCTGTGATGCAGCAATTGCGGACATGTCCAAAAAAAGTCCTTAATCAATGTGCCTATGCCATTGAAGCGCAAGTCGTGTCAAGAGCGGCACGCCGCAGACCGGGAAAAACAGGGAGCTTGCCCAAAGGCATGGCCGCGCGAGTCTTCGGCTCAACTGGGGAAAACCTGGGGGGACACGGAGATACGACACTCTCTTTCTTTGGTTTGCCCGGCATCGGTTTTTGCCCGCTCCCTGGCTCACGCCAATGCACGACTCCTGTCGCCGGGCGGGCCACTTCTCATCCCATCACTTCTGGTTCATTGGCGAGGCGCAAGCTCTCGCTGGGAATGGGAAAGCTACCGCCCTTCGGCTATTGCGTACTTGCGCAGATCCTTCATCCCCTGCATGTCCAGTTTGCTGATCATACGGGCGTAGTATGACTCCACCGTGCGGATGCTGATCTCAAGGGATTCAGCTATTTCAGCATTGGTTTCACCTTTCGTCAGCAAAGCAAGTATTTGCTGTTCCCGTTCACTGAGCGCTTGAAAGGTATGGGTGAAAGAGGAGGATTCAATATTGAGGGCCACCAGGGGACTGATATACCGTTTGCCTGCGAGGATGTGCTGTAGGGCTTCAAGCAATATTGGCATTGGTTCACGCTTGGAAACATAGCCAATTGCTCCTGCCTGCAAAGCACGTCTCAACGTAGCGGCATCCTCGTGCATGGAGTAGATAAGAATATGAATATCTCTCTCCACGAGAGGAGCTATAAGATCCAGCCCGCTCTCTCCACAAAGGCTCAAATCCACCACGACCAGGTTCGGCTCACAAGTTTCCAGGGCTTGCACAGCCTTTTCCAGGTTGGTTGCCGTGCCACAAACCTCATGGCTGTTCCGTATGAAAATAGTCTGCAGGGCATCAAGAATGGAGGGATGGTCATCCACCAGGAATATCCGCATCCCCTGGGCCGGAGTTGAGATCATGATTTTATCCCATCGCGCCGTGCGTGCATGTTGGTATTGTAAGGGACTGTGTCCATAGGGATTGTCCCGCCCTCCCTCGCATCTTCCATCGAGAGATCAAGCACTCCCCGCCTGGCCCTGGGCATGACCGATTCGCCGTCAGAACATCTGTAAAGAGCAAAGAGCGAAAAGGCGTTGAGCCGCTCTTAAAACTCACACCATGGCATTGTTTAAAAAAGCACCAAGGCTAACAGCTAGCATCGAAGCACATTGATTGCAAGACGGGGTTTGTCCAAAAATTTATCAATAAAAACAAACTATTGCCAGAAAAATTCCCCATGTGGGGGATTCCCCGTACAGACCTGAAGTTCGGCATGGACTATATATTTAATATTATTTCAAACGAACATGTAACTCGTTTGAATCTATAGCCAAATACACAAGCCTTTGAACTTTGCAGGTGCCAATACATGATCACGTTTTTCCCATTTGCTCTCAGGCGGTTGCCCCATGATATTTTTGTTGCAACCTTGCTGACATGGTCTTTGCTGTTGCTCACTGTTCCGGCCCACGCCGCGACTCCGGCCGAGATCGATGCCGCCAACCGCGAGGCGCAGCGCATTCAGAATGAGCAACAGGAGCGCATGCAACAGCAGCTGCTCAAGGATTCCAATCGTGGCACGCAGACAACGCCGTATGCATTGCCGGAGGTCCAGGCACCGAGTCTGCAAAAAAGTGGTGTGTGCCGGGATATTCAGGAAATTGTGCTCAACGGGGTTACACTTCTGCCGGAGAGCGTCAAAAACAGCCTGACGGCCCCCTATCTGAACAAATGCCTCTACGTGGAAGATATCGAGAAGCTTCTCGGTGAAATCCTCAAGGCATACATAGATCGGGGGTATATCGCCGTGCGCCCCTATGTCCAGGCGCAGGATTTGAACAAGGGGCGGCTTGAAATCCTCATTGTCGAAGGCAAGGTCGAGCGGCTCATCCTCAAGGACGGCGACAAGAAGAGCGTGAATCTCACGACGGCTTTCCCCTTCATTCCGGGAGAACCGCTGAATTTGCGGGATATCGAGCAGGGGTTGGATCAGGTCAACCGTCTGCAATCCAATAGCGCCACCATGGAAATAAGCCCTGGAGAAGAAGCGGGCGCCAGCGTTGTCACCATCACCAACACCCCGTCCTTTCCCCTTTCCATCTCCGGCACCATAGACAATCTGGGCGGTCTTTCGACAGGTCGTCATCAGGGGAGCGTCACCGCAGGTCTGGACCATCCGCTGTCGCTCAATGATTATCTGAACTATACGCACAAGAATACGCTCTTCGAGGACGCAGAATTCCATGATTCCGATTCCGACAGCCTCTACTATTCGCTGCCGTTCGGCTATTACGGAGTCCAGCTTTTTTATAGCAACTCCAGCTATCGTTCTCCCGTCAAAACCAGCACCAAGACCCTCGTCGCGCGCGGTACCAACGAGACCTTTCGTGGCGAGCTGGATTGGGTCGCCTACCGCGATCAGAACCAGAAATTGTCCACGCTCATTGCCATCAACACAAAAAATTCCAAGAACTACCTTGATGGTGAATTCCTGCAAGTCTCAAGCCGCAAGCTGACTATTGTGGATGTGGATGCCAACTGGTTTTCCCGCTTTCCCGGATTCATAGTCAACGGCGGAATCGGATGGAGCAAGGGTCTCACGGATTTCGGCGCACTCAAGGACGTGGATGGCGCGCCGACCTCCTCCCCGCAGGCGCAAGGATCAAAATTCAGATATTCCGGCGGCGTGACCGTCCCCTTCGACGTGATGGGGCAGGGCATGACTTTCAGCAGCCAGCTTTCCGGACAGTTCGCGCTGGTGCCGCTGTACGGATCGGAGCAACTGACCGTCGGCAGTTTTTACACCGTACGCGGTTTCAACCGAAACAGCCTGTCGGGTGATCGCGCCCTGTATGTCCGCAACGAAATAACCACATCCCTGCCCACTATCCCATTCATCGGCATTACGCCGAGACCGTTCATCGGCTTTGATATGGGCCGCATAGAACAATTCAAGACCACCAATGACGCCGAACTCTCGGGTGCGGCACTCGGTATCCGCTTTGCCGGCAAATATGTATCGGGCGAGTTGTCCGCTGCGAAATCCATAGCCGTCCCGACCGCCATCGAGAGGGAACCGGTACAATTTTCTGCGACCATGACCGTGAGCTTTTAAGGAGCCCCTTATGACTATTGCGATGGGACACACCATGATGCGTCAAATCAGGATTCGGAAGATGAGTCAAAAGTGCATGGATCTCGGATTCAGATCACTGGTCTGGTTCCTGTGCTTCCTGCTCCTGTGCCCTCCCCAGATGGTTCTGGCGGCAGACCCGGTTCCGTCCGGTGCAACGAATACCACCGTGACCCCCGCCGGGAATGGCGTACCCGTGGTCAACATCGCCACACCCAACGGCTCCGGCATGTCGCATAACGCATTTACGAACTATAATGTCGATCCGCATGGCCTGGTGCTGAACAACGGCGATATGAGCGAAGCGTTTCGCCAGTCCCAACTGGCCGGACAGGTCGCTGGCAACTCGAATCTCGCCCCAGGCAATCAGGCGAGCATCATCCTCAATGAGGTGACCGGCAACAGCCGTACCTATCTCAACGGGTTTACCGAGGTGCTGGGCGGCAAGGCCGATATCATCATCGCCAACCCCTTTGGCATCACCAGCAGCGGCGGCGGTTTCATCAACACGGATCAAGCCAGCCTCGTTACGGGTACGCCAGACATGACAGGCGGCACGCTCAACGGCTTCAACGTGCGCGGCGGTGATATTCTCATTACAGGCACCGGCATCAACGCAAGCGCCCAGCAGGTCCTCGATCTCGTTTCCCGCAAGATCGCTGTTGATGGGCAGATCAATGCTCAGACGCTGAATATGGTGGCTGGCACGAATCACTGGAACCATGCGACAGGTGCGACGTCCGCCATTGCCTCCGATGGGACGCCTGCGCCGACATGGGCCATTGATTCCAGCGCGCTGGGCGGCATGTACGCCAACCGCATCAACATGCAGGCCACCGAGGCAGGAGTCGGCGTCCGCATAAAGGGCGAGGCCGCAGCCACGGCTGATGATTTTGTTATTACATCATCTGGCAAGATCGAACTAGGCAGCAAGCTCTCGGCCCAACAGGACTTGACCCTCACCAGCACGAGCGCCGCGACAGATGCCATCAAAATCACTGACGCAAATCTTTCCGCCGGACGCAATATCGGCCTGACTGCCACCAATGGCGGTGCCATTCTCACTGGCGGTGGAATCAAGGCTGACAGTGATCTCGCCTACAACCTTGGTGGGTTGACGGATTTATCGTCTGACACGGCTGGCATTGTCGATGCCAACAAACGGTACGGCAACACGGTCAACCTCAGCGGTTCTGGGTATTGGGTTATTGATGGTGTATACTATGGCGCAGGTTCGGCAATGGACCTGTCCGCCCAAAGTCTCAGAGTCGGAGGTTTTAATCCGACCACTCTGAATTCCGGCGGCACCATGAGGGCGACCTCCACTGACGGTGCCCTTCTGTTTAACAGGACAGCGCTCAAATCTGTGGGGGATATGGTCCTGACGTCGAACACCGGGACAGTGAGCTTTGACAATGAGGTCGGACAAGGCGTGCAGAGCACTGAAGGGGATATCCATATCTTTGCCGGCACCGGCCTGAACAACTATCAAGGGACCATAACGGCAGATGCTGGCGATGTTATTATGGAGTATGATGGATCGCTGCATAACTATGCCGGAGCATCCATTTATGCGCACAACCTTCTTGATTTCAAAGCCAAGACTGTCGGAGCCTCTCATTCAGTAAACAACTCGGGTTCTCTTTGGGGTGGCTCTGTGAACATGCAGACCGGATCGCTGTACGTCGTTGACGGCGGCACACTGGAAAGTTCCGGAGATATGAGCGTGACGGCTGACTATCTGATTATTGGTGGCGAGAATGACACAACCTCCCGCATTCTGGCTGCCACTTCGGGCGCAGGCGTCGGTACCGTTACCACTACAGATAAATTTATCAATTATGGCTCGCTTCATTCCGGATATGATCTCACCGTAACGGGCCATGAATTCTTTTCCAATGAGTCTACCGGCGGCATCTCTGCCATTCATGATCTGACCGCGCGCACCATCAAGGCGTCGTTGGTGTGTAAAGTCCCCGTAAACTAGGTCCATTGCCAAGTAGAGACTTCTGGCCCAAAATGGGACAGGAGTTTTGTATGCGTAAATCGAAGTTCAGTGAGTACCAGATCGTCAAGATCCTGAAGGCAGTGGAAGGCGGACGGACTGTCGTCGATGTCTGCCGCGAGCACGGCGTGAGCAGCGCCACGTACTACAAGTGGAAGTCAAAGTATGGCGGCATGGAGGCATCCGATATCCAACGGATGAAGAATCTCGAAGCGGAGAACCGTAAGCTCAAGCAGATGTTCGCCGACCTCAGCCTGGAAAACATGGCGCTCAAGGATGTAATCGAAAAAAACTCTGAGGCCAGTTCAACGCAAGGAAGTTGTCACGCACATGGTCAACGCGTTTGAGCTGAGCTCGCGCAAGGCCTGCGCGGCCATGGGCATCAGTAGGAGCTACTACGCCTACAAGCCGCACCCGCGGGACGATAGCGATGTCATCGCAGCCTTGACTGAACTGGCCGAGAAAAAGCCTACATGGGGCTTCAGTAAACTTTTCAACGTCCTTCGACAGCAGGGCAAGCCCTGGAACCACAAGAAGGTTTGGAGGGTTTACTGCCTCTTGAAAATGAACCTGAAGCGCAAGGCCAAGAAGCGGCTTCCGCAAGCCTCTCGGACGGCAGTGGCCCAGCCGCTTGCGCCAAACCATTGCTGGTCGATCGATTTCATGCGGGACACCCTTTACAGCGGTCGCGTCTTCAGGACTTTCAACGCTGTGGATGATTACAACCGTGAGGCCTTGGCCGTGGAAATCGATACCAATATGCCAGCAGGAAGAGTGGTAAGGGTGCTGGATCGGGTCGCCGAAGAGCGTGGCTGCTATCCCGAAAGGTTGCGAATGGACAATGGTCCGGAGTTCTCGGGGACTGTCATGGCGGCCTGGGCAGAATCGCATGGCGTGAATCTGGAGTTCATTCAGCCTGGCAAGCCCACCCAGAACTCATACATCGAGCGGTTCAACCGGACCTACAGAGAAGAAGTGCTTGATTTGTACGTGTTCAACAGCCTGAGCGAAGTTCGGGCCATTACGGAGGACTTTATCCGTGAGTACAACGAGGGACGTCCTCATGAATCCCTGGGGAATATGTCGCCGATAAATTTTGCTGCCCAGAGGGCAGGGGGTACCCCCTGCCCTCTGGGCAACCCCCCCGAAAACTGTCGGGAGTCTCTACCGTTAACTGGCCCTATGAAAGGGGACTTTACAGGTGAACGCAGGTGCATTGTACGCCGGGAATGACCTCTTCCTTTCATCAACTGGTGGGCTGATTAATGAAGCGACGCCGGAAAATCCTCTTGGCACGATTGGTTCCGGCCATGATCTTACCATTAACGCCAGGAACTTCATCAATTACAGCAAAATTGATGCTGGGCATGATATTAACATCACTGCGACCAACTTTCAGAATAAGATCAAGACTGGCGACAAGAATTTGGTGGTGACAGATCAGAAAGAGGAATTGGTTAATTATAGTGGCAATCATTTGTGCGGGGGCATATATAAGTGTGCCGATTACGACTTTGTGATCACATGGACAGAGACTTATGCGTTTTTGCACACTCCTGATTACACACCGAATATCACTGGCGGAAGCGGGGGAACAGTCACCATTCAGGGGTTCGATTCCGGTCTCAATTTAGGAAGTTCCATTTCCGGCAACACGGTAATTATATCTGGGAATCAACATTCCACATTCGACAATAGCGATCTGATGGTTGAAACAAAAACATATTCCAGGGATAGGAGAGACACGTACCAAAGCGACGAACTAAGAGAATCGATTATCGGCGATCTCGTCTATGGCCCGGAAGGCACCAAGACTGTACGAAAATCTTACATCCGGGCAAACACCCTCTCCATGAGTGGCTTTGCACTGACGAACAACGGTTCGCCATACACCGCCTCACCTGTCGCTCGAACGGCTACAGGATCGACTTTTCCCGGCCTGACGCTGAACCTGCCCACCAACCCCAATGGCATGTTCGTCACCAACAAGGATCCAAACGCTGGCTATCTGGTGGAGTCCAACCCTCTGTATGCCAATATCGACAACTTCCTGGGCAGTGAATATCTTCTTGCAAAATATAAGTTCAACTCCGATGACGTGATCAAGCGTCTGGGCGATGCGGGCTATGAGACATATCTCGTGGGTCAACAGTTGGCCACCAAGACAGGGGGCAATCTCCTTCCAGAATATTCCAACGAAAAAGAGCAGATGCAAGGCCTCATGGACAGCGCTGCCAATCAGGCCGGGACGCTCGGCCTGAAGATAGGAATCAAGCTGAGTACGTATCAGCAATCTGTGCTCAAGGAAGACATGCTCTGGATGGTGGAGACCGTTGTCGATGGCCAGAAAGTTCTTGCGCCGGTGGTCTATCTGGCGGCTTCCACCAAACAGATGTTCGCCGCGAACGATGGGGCGAACATCTCCGCAACGAATGCCAATCTCAACCTGACCTCGCTGACCAACACGGGCGGCACCATTTCAGCCTCCAACACGCTGAACGTCACCACGCAGGGTGATATCACCAACATCAGCGGGACCATTTCAGGCGGTGACGTGGCCCTGACCTCCACCGGCGGCAGCATCATCAACAAGACTCTGGCCGAGACCACCGGAGACGAAACGTCTACCACCACGACCATAGGCAAAAAGGCGGGCATAGTTGCCAAAAACGACCTGCAACTCGACGCAGCCAAGGACATTACAAACCTGGGGGCGAATATCGCTGCCGGGGGCGACGCCAGCCTGACCGCGGGCAACGACGTGGTTCTGGATACCATCGAAAATACGACAATATCTCAAACGCATACCAAACACACGGATACCACCACCAGCACAACGAAGCAGATCGGTTCCACCCTTTCCAGCGGCGGCAATCTGACGGTTACAGCCAAGAAGGATATCACGCTGGCCGGGTCCGCCGTCAGTGCCGGTGGCAACGCGGATTTGAACGCCGGGAATGATATCAATATCCTGGCCCGCGAAGACAGTGCGCAAGAAGTCTCCACCTCCAGCAAATCAGGTCTTTTTGTCGGCGGCGGCCTGTGGGGTAAGAAAAAGAAAACCACGGAACACCAGCAGACCACGGCCATTGGTTCGACCATATCGACCGGCAACAACGTGAACCTGTCTGCCGACAAGACGGTCACGCTTGAGGGAGCCACGCTGGAGTCCAAAGGCGATATCACCATTGCCGCGACGGATGTGAGTATCCTCGAAGCTCGCGATACGGAGAGCACGACGACACGCACTGAAACGACCAGTGTCCTTACCTTATCCAAAGGGGAGGGCAATACAAAATCCTCATCAACGGATTCCTCTGCCGAGACTTCGGGAAAAGTCGAGGCGAGCGCCGAGGCATCAGCCACCCATGATGCCGGTGGTATCGATTTGATGAAAACCACGACTACGGATACCCTCGACAGTTCGACCACTGCCGTGGCTTCTCGGCTCAATGCCGGAAAAAACCTCACCATCACGGGCAAGAAAGATGTCGTGCTGCGGGGCGCAGAGGTCACAGCCGGGGGGGATGCCAATCTCTCCGGCGAAAACGTGGAGATCCTTGCTGCACAAGATACACATGTCACTTCCAGCAAAACCACCACGACCAAGGTTGGTCTCTACGCGAGCACGACCAATTCGGCTGATGCCGAGGCAACGGCTGGATACAACGCAGAGGCCAATACCGGAAGTGCCAGCGCCGGTGCCAGCGCGACGGCAACCGCCAACGCGAAATCCAGCACGAGTATCGACCTTCTCCGCACCAAGACAACGACGGACGAGACGGTCGATATTACCAACAAGGGAACAACGCTCGCCAGCGGCGGGAATCTCACTATCAATTCCAAAAAGAATCTCGTCGTGCAGGGCTCTGACCTGAGCGGAGAGACCGGTGTGGATATCACGGCAAAAGACATGTATTTCCTGGCCGCCGAGGATAGCCACACGAGCACCTCTGAGACGACCTCGACAAGCGCCGGCCTGTATGTTGACGGCAAGGCAAGCGCCAAGGCGCAAGGCTCCGCCGCAGCCAATGCCGGACTCGGTGTCACCGCAGGAGCGAGCGCTTCGGCAAATGTCAAGGCCGAATTGTCTGTTGGAGTACAAAAAAAGAGTTCCTCAACCACTGACACTGAAGGGAGCACCACCGCACGGGTGTCTTCCATCACCTCCGGCTCCGGGTCCATTACCCGCACCGCAGAGGATGGCATCACCGATGTCGGGACTGCCATCGAAGCAGGCGGCGATTTCAGCCAGACGGCCAAGACATATGACAGCCAGGCCGCAGCCAACACCAGCTACAAGACAAGCTCAAGCACGTCCGATGTGGCCAAGGCAGGCGTATACGCCAAGGCCGATGCGGGCGCCAATGCCCGCGCAGGAGCCAGCGCAGGGATGGACCTGAACGGCCAGCCCAAGGCAGAAGCTGGCGCTGGCGCAGAAGGCACGGCCAACGTTGGCGCAGGCATCAAGGTCAGCTACAGCAGAGATGCCAACGACAGTTCGTCTGCCTCCAGCAACGCCGTTGTTTCCACCATCAAGGCCGGTGGAAAGATCACGAGCAAGACCTCCGGGAAGACCACCCTGGAAGGGACGCAGCTCAGCGGTGGCCAAGGGGTAACGCTTGAAGCGAGTTCCCTGGATTTCAAGGCAGCGGAGAACACCGAGACCTCATCCTCGTCCGTCAGTAACGTCAATGGGGCCGCCAGTGCAGGGCTCACGCGAGGCTCAGGCAAGGGCTTTGAGGCGAGCGCTTCCGGCGGCACGAGCAAAACCGACACCAGTGAAAGCGCCTCCACCGCCGTTGCCGGTGGCATCACCTCCGGCGGCAATATCACCATCAAGACACAAGGTGACACCCGCCTCGAAGGCACCAACCTTGCCGCCACTGGCGACACTGGCATTGAGGCCGGCGGCAGCATCACATTCGATGCAGCCCGCGACACAGCAAGCTCCAGCACAACTTCGTATGACGCCAGCGCAAGCCTCCACGTCGGGGATGCCGCCGGTGGCGGATCGAGCAAGTCGAACATGGATGCCAAGGTTGCCGGTGGTTACATCAAGGACACCGCCTCTTCCGACACCGCCACTGCCGGCAGCATCGCAACCGGTGGCACGCTGAATTTGACAGCAGGCAAAGCCGTCACCCTGGAAGGCACCAATATGGCGGCTGGCGGTGACGCAACCATCAGCGGCACGGAAGGTGTCAACTTCGACGCGGCCCACAGCACATCCGAGAGCAAATCCACAAGTGTTCGTGCAGGCGCGGGATTCGGAACGTCAAAAACCTCAAACGCCCAGGGAACCACCGATGGCAAATCCGTCAATGTAACTGCCGAGGTGGGCTACAGCAAAGCCAAGGAATCCACAGCCGAGGCCGGAAGCCTCTCCTCTGGCGGCAACCTCGCCATAACAAGCGGCAAGGATGTCAACCTTGAAGGCACTGCGCTGAGCGCAGAGAAGAAAGCCAGCATCAACGCCGGTGGCGCTGTGAACTTTAATGCGGCAGAAAGTACCTCCGAATCCACAGCAGTAGGCGTCGCGCTTTCCGCATCGGCTTCAAAGACGGATAAAACCCCGAAAACGACACCCAAGGCACCTGCTGCCAAGACTGGAACCGGTGGTACGCAAGGCTCTGACGGAAGCGCGCAGAGCAACAAGGATCTGGCGACCTGGCAGGATAATCATGGCACCGTAATGCAACAGCTCAAGGATAAGCAGGCTGCTGGCGCAGGCACAGCGAATCAGCAAGCCCCAACGACACCGGTTGTCCCGACAAACACGCAGGCGACGGATGCAACTGCTCCTACCACTGAAACAAAGGAATCTGTTGCAGCCGGTATTCAGTTCAGAAAGAAGAACCAGACGGTCCAGCAGGCTGGCAGCATCTCTGCCGGGGCTGAGGGAATTACGATCAACGCTTCTGGCGGCGATGTGAATCTTGTGGGTACCAATATGTCGACCGCAGGAGATGTTGATATCGAAACCAAAGGTGACGTGAACATTACCACCACGAAGAATACAGAATCCAGCTTCGGCATAACGATTGCTGCTTCCTCAGACAAGAAAACCGACAAGCCGACCAAGACCGGCACACCGGCCAAGGCGGCAACACCGGCCAAGGCAGCAACACCTCCGGCCTCCAACCCGGCCAAGGCCGTTACCCCGCCGACCTCCACGGCAGCCAAGATGATTGACACCGGTCTTTCGATCGGCACAACCGGCGCCAAGCCTTCGACATCAGGCGAATGGAATGTAGAAAAGGGAGTTTTCAAATCAACAGAAGAGGATCAGGATACCTCCTCGAGTGCTTTCGTTGGCATAGGTGGTGGAACGAGTACCCAGAATCAGGGTGCGACCATCAATGCTGGTGGAGCGGTGAATATCACTTCCGATGGGAAGACGACACTGGTCAACACAGACATCGAGGCCGCCTCCGGTGCGGATATCAATGCCGAAGGTGGTGTTGAACGTAAAACAGAGAAGGATACCGGTCTTTTGAGTGCCGACACCAACTCCGGTCCGGCAGCAGTGAATGAGGGCGTCAGCACGGTTCCCGTGTATGACCAATCCTCTGCTGGCGCAGCGACAACGCCTGGAATGGCTCCGGCAACAGGTGTCGTTCCGCCGATTTCCATGAAGAATATGCAAAATGGCGGGGCTGTTCCTCCTCGCCCTTAACAGTACGCAAGGTGGAGTGGTCTTGTATGTTGGTGTTGTGCAAATGACGTAGTTAGTTCGCGCTTGTTGTCCCTCGCCCCTCCGGAGTCGCGCCTTGGGGCGAGGTCAAAATCCGCTGTCCTGCGGTTTTGTCGAGACCCTCCAACTTTGCCACACATATCAAAGGCTTAGAAGATCTCCCTTCTAAGCCTTTTTTTCGCAGGATATTTCAATGACATACATGTGAAAACAGTTGGATGGACGCTTGATTTGGGGATGATGGGGAATTGGCATGGCGCCACTCTCATTCTTGTCCGCCCCATTCTCGCAAGGCGTGAAGGCGTTGATACGCAGCGTGCGGACTGCGGAAGAATCAGAGAGTGCCTTGGGGTGCCGTTTTTTTCATTTTCGTTTGATCGTTGCAGCCACAGTGCAAGGGGCGATGCAGGTGACCACCGTGCCGTGGTTCGAGTCGTCCTTGATCTGCAGATCCGCGTGGATGATGGCCGCGCGGTGGGCCATGATGCGGAGTCCCAGTCCGCCTTTGGAGGATGTTTGCCGCGCAGCCGCCTCCCGACCGATGCCGTCGTCGCGGACGCTGAGGGTGATTTCGCCTTGGGCGAAGCAGCGCAGTTCGATGCGGATCGTGCTCGCACAGGCGTGTTTGACCGCGTTGGACAATGCCTCCTGGGCGATGCGGTAGAGGGTGGTTACATTGGGGTTGGTGCACTGGACGCAATGGCAGTCTTTTTCAAAGGTCACGGTAATGCCGGTGTCCTTGGCGATTGTGCGCGCCAACTCCTCCAGCGAGGGGCCGGGGGTCGCAGGATCGTGCTCCACAGGCCAGAGCCCGCGCGAGGTGCGGTAGGCATCATTGGTGGATGCTTCGAGTAGTGCTGTCAGGCTGGCCATGGCCTCGCCTTCTTTGGTGCCTGAAAGCTGATCGGTCAGGATGGATGCGTGCAGCCGCGCTCCGATGAGTTGCTGGCACAGGCCATCGTGCAACTCGGAGCTGAAACGACGGCGTTCCTCTTCGCTGATGTTGACAACTTCACACTCCAGCCGGTTCCGTTCTTCGATTTCCGCCAGCAGGGAGGCATTCTTGCGTTCCAGTTCGCCCGAGAGCTTTTCCTCGGCTTCCATTGCATGGGTGAACCGTTTGGCCAGAGTCAGTGACTGGGTGCTCACAAGAAAGAACATGCCCGGTTCGAGGAGATACAGGCTATTGATGATCTTGGCGTGGGCCAGGGTATCGTTCAGGCTGGTGAGCAGAAAGACCAGGGAGCCCGTGAGCAGCAGTCCGGCGCCGTTGTGCCCCCGCCGCACGCAGATCATGAGCCGCTGGACGTAGTAGATGCCGTAGAGTGCGCTCGCCAGCATGGCGAGGGCAATGTATTGGGAGATTCGGTAGTCCGGGGCAAAGGGGAGAAGAATGACGAAGATTGCGAGGCGGATATCGACAATGTACCGGACCGCCTTGTGTATTTCCTCCGGGTAGAGGGACTTGAAGAATCGGTAAAGAAAGGGTCCCAGGGCAAGGTAGCAGAACAGTGGGAAATATTCCGCGAGAGCTGGCGGAAGCGGCGGAAGAAACAGGTTCGCGGCCCACAACGAGGTATTCGAAGTGGTGCAGTAGCCGAACATGAACAGGCAGTAGATTCCGAAGTAGAAGGCTGCTTGCAGCTTCCGGTTTTTGTGGAACAGGAAGAGATGGTACACGGCCACTATCAGGAGACACCCCGCGAAGAGGAAGGATATGGCCCACTGTCGGGCGAGATCTTTTTCCAGCGGGCCGGGTGGCGCGATCTCAATGCTTTCGGGTACGCCGCCTTCGCGAAAATGATGGTTGGAGACCTGAAGCACCAGCTCCATGTCATTTCCCCTGGGTTCAATCTCAACCAGCACCAGCGAACGGCGGGGGATTTCCGTGTCCGCGTCCGTGCCCACCGTGCCGCTTTGCGCGACAAGTTTGCCGTCGGCCCACAGTTTGTAGGCCATGGTGATGTCAAACAGACGCAGCACCAGCCGTCGGGCATCCGGCCAGAGCTTGAGCCGCAGGCGGAAGGTGGCTTGACCAGTGCCGCCCAGGGTTTCGCCGTCAAGGTGGAAGCCCTTCCAGGTGCCCGGAAAGGCCAGATAATGAGCCGTATCGAGAGCTTCGCCGTTCGGCGCGAAGTCGTTTGGGCTCAGGAGGCGGTCCCAATAGAATTCCCATTGCCCGTCGAGGGGAGCCGGCCCGTTTGCGGCTGGATCATGGGTCTGTAGGTTGAGGACCCCGCTCTTCGCCTGGGGAGTGGAGTGCGTCGAAAACATGCAACCGGACAGGACGAGCAGCGCGACCATGGCCAAGAAGGCAGCTGTCGGACGGATTCCGGCGCGAAAGTTCGGCTCGAAGCGGTTCATTCATGATGCCTTGTTGGGGAAGACGGCCTGTCTTTGCTCGGACAATGGTTGAGCGATCATACAAAGGACACCGTGACTTTTCAATAAGCTCTCGTAATTAAATTGAACTTATCGGTGTGTTATGGACAGATTCGGTTCTTATGGACTGAGAGAATCCCTCTGAGTTGGGTCGTGGCTATCCAAGTGAACAAAACTCATGAATTTTGACGTTCACTTTTGATTTCACGGTTTGACATGCCAGCAAATGCACCCCATAATCCCTGCAATATCAATCAACTGCGACAGGCGGCTTTCTGGCATACACTCAGTTGATCGCCCCATCGTTCACACCCTCTGCTCATGACATGCCCGACAGCCAATCCCGGGCCAACAGGGAGCAGGCCTCAGTGTACTTCAACCCGTAAAGGTCTGAATGTCCAGAATGTTCTGGTGTCACCTAAAGATTGACTCTCGCGGCAAATCAAATTATAATATATAGTTTGTGTTACGCATCAAAGAGCACACACTTTTTAAAAGCGCTCCTATTCCCTGTGCGTAAAAAAGCAACAGCACTCTTGATCAAGACGACACGCGTGCTCACGACTCCGCCTCGAACATCGTGAAGATGCAACAACACCGTCGCTCTCCAAAAGCTGCACAGCACTACCAGAAAAAGGATACGCATTGACAGGCACCGTGAACAACATCCCGACTGCACCACATATTCGGCGAGAGGTGCAGCGACGTCGCACTTTCGCAATTATCAGCCACCCCGATGCGGGTAAAACGACACTGACGGAAAAGCTCCTGCTTTTTGGCGGGGCGATCAATCTTGCGGGAGCGGTTAAAGCCAAAAAGACCACTAAACATACGACTTCCGATTGGATGGAGATTGAACGCCAGCGTGGAATTTCTGTCACTTCCTCTGTGATGAACTTCGAGTTCAATGGGTTCTCGATGAATCTATTGGACACCCCGGGGCACCATGATTTTTCCGAGGATACATACCGCGTCCTCACGGCCGTCGACTCTGCGCTCATGGTCATAGACAGTGCCAAAGGAGTGGAGACGCAAACGAAAAAGCTGATGGATGTATGCAGGATGCGCAATACGCCCATCATCACTTTCATCAACAAGCTGGATCGCGAAGGCCGAGCGCCGCTGGAGCTCATAGACGAGATCGAACAGCACTTGGGCATCGAGTGCTCTCCACTCTCCTGGCCGATAGGCATGGGGAAGTCGTTCCAAGGCGTCTATGATATCCAAGAGGGCTTGATCCGCTTCTTCCGATCCGACGGAAACAAGAACGTTCGGCCTCAGGATACGGTCACGGTGTTCGGCCTTGACGACCCTGCCTTGGATAAGCATTTGGGTGAGGCCGCCGCAGATCTTCGCAACGAAATAGAACTGCTCGACGGAGCCGGGTTTCCTTTCGATCACAAGCGCTACTTGGCCGGCCAGCAGACGCCCGTTTTTTTTGGCAGCGCCATAAACAACTTTGGCGTGCGAGAATTGCTCGAAGGCTTTACCTCCCTGGCCCCGGCGCCCAAAGCCCGTGCGGCCACGACGCGGGAAGTGTCTCCCCTTGAGGAGAACTTTTCCGGCATCGTATTCAAGGTTCAGGCCAACATGGATCCGGCGCACCGGGACAGGATCGCCTTTGTGCGTATCTGTTCAGGGCAGTTCAACCGCGGCATGAAGCTGCAGAACCAACGCCTCGGCAAGCATTTCAAGGCGGCCAATGCCATCTTTTTCATGGCCAAGAATCGTTCTGGAGTAGAAGAGGCATGGCCCGGTGACATTATCGGTCTGCCCAACCACGGGTCTATCCGTGTCGGTGATACCCTGTATAGCGATGAGCCTCTTGTCTTTCCCGGTATTCCCCACTTCGCTCCAGAGTTCTTTCGGCGCATAATCCTTAGAGATCCATTTAAAGCCAAGCAACTGGAAAAGGGACTCACTCAACTAACAGAAGAAGGTGCAATCCAGTATTTTCGACCAGTTACCGGGCGCGATTACATTCTAGGGGCCATAGGCGTGCTTCAGTTTGAAATCATCGCCGCCAGACTTGCTGACGAGTACAATGTCCATGTCACATACGGACAGCTACCCTACCAGAGGGTACGCTGGCTCACCGGAGATATAAAGGCTCTGAAACGGATAGCTGAACAAAACCAACAAGCAATCGTCAAAGATGCCGACGACTGCATGGCAATGCTTTTCAACAGTGATTGGCAGCTTACGAAAACGACGGAAGATTGGTCCGATATCAAGTTTATCGACACTCGCGAATGTGTCTTGAGTTAAGGTCCACGGACATGATTTTTGCCAGCGATGGATACTGTAGGTGATTGTGTCTTTTTGCTCAGGAAAAGGCCGGGAATGTGCCTATTAAAATCCAGAAGGCAACGGAGAAAGAGATCGCAGCTGAGTTACCTGATAAGTTTTCAACTGTTACAGACGGACTTACCATAAAAGTCAGAGGAGGGTGGGCTGAAATGATCCTGGAAGAGGTAGAAACACGTGAAGATCTAGTCGTTTTTATAAAACAATTGGAATTAGAGGTTGCTAGTAGAGAGTGCAATTGGGGAAATACAACACTGGAAGACTACTTAGAAGCTATGTCTGCTTGGATAAATGACATGGGCGGGTTGTATAGTAATTTAAAAATTGACATTAAAAATGAACCCATGTGGAGGACTTTTGCGAGGATACTACGAGCTGCAACGATATACGAATAGGATGTACAGATATTATATTCAGATTGTATAGTGATAGCATTCACCTGACACCGCCGCCCCTGGCGGAATGAGTTACGCGCTTCTTCGGTTTCCGTTTCCTTGCCTTTTACGATGCCGTCCAGGAAGGCCTGATTCGACCACGTTGGTCAACTTGCCACAGCAAAGGGTCGGCCCTAGAAAAAAGCAGACATGTCACGTCCACGAAAGGTGGTACACACCCCCACCACCCCTGGCATCCCCCTGCACTCAGTGCCTTGACTTGGCGGATTGAGTTCGACGCAGCTGCGGAAAAGGAATTGGACAAGCTCGACAAGCAGGCCCAAAAGCTTCTTCTGAAATACCTCCAGGAGCGGACCGCGCCCAACAGCAGCCCGAAAAGATCACGCCTCCGCCCCTGGCGCATCAGTCACATGGCATCTTGAGTTGCCGTCCCCCTTCCTCTGCCATGGCACAGAGCAACCGTGGCACGCAAACGCCCTACTTTGATCCTGTCAGGGGTTGACAATCCCGGAATTTTCACCGTAAAAGCAGCCTCATTGCACTGAAAATGATTTTCATATTCACAACGAAGGAGTTGCCATGAAAGTGTTTCGTATTGCTCTGGGGCTGATGAGTCTGCTGATTTTGTTTGCCGCCACCTCGGCGCAGGCTCATGACATGTGGCTGCAAAAAAAGGGCGACAAGGCGTGGCTCTTGTATGGGCATCCGGGCAGCACCGATCCCTATCCCCTCTCCCGCATCACAAAAATGACCGGCATCACGGCCAACCAGTGGGGTGTGGAACTGGAGCCCGTGGAGCACAAGGGCGAGGCCTTTGCCTGGCTCAATGACGATTTTGCCGTGCTGACCGTCGATTTCGACAACAAGTACTGGTACAACACCGAAGAGGACGGCTGGCGCAACTTCCTTGACCCGCGCGAGGTGCGCGGCACCATCATTGACGAAGGCCGTTCCTGGAAACTCTCCAAGGAAATCATCGCCTGGCAGCCGTTCCTGGCCAAGCCCATCGGCCAGCGCGCGGAAATCGTTCCCCTCAAGGACCCCACCACCCTCAAACCGGGCGACACCCTGCCCGTGATGCTCTACTATGAAGGCAAGCCCATGCCTGTCGAGGGAGCCCAGGTTTCGGTTACATCCGACGCCGCCGCCGAACACCCGGAAATGGGCAAACTCGAAGCCCAAAAGCCGTTCAACGTCACGGTCGGCCCCACTGGCCACCAGATCATCATCGGCAAATACGAGCACCGTCTTGACGAGACCCGCCGCGTCTGGTTCGCCTTCTCCCTGACCTTCACCACCAGATAGCCGGGAAGCGGAGCCATGAACAAGCACCACCGCCTGCCAGCCGCGTTCATTGCCGCGTTCATTGCCGTGTCCGTGCTGGTTCCGGCCAGCGCCCTGGCGCACGCCGCCATCTGCTCGTGCCTGGACAACGGCGACAACACCGTCACCTGCGAAGGCAGCTTCTCGGATGGTTCGTCCGCAGCCGGGGTTCGCGTCTTTGTCCGCGATTCCGACGACGCCACAGTCGCCCGCGGCAAGATGGACGACAACAGCGAGTTCACGTTCGACAAGCCCAAGGACGCCTACACGGTCATCTTCGACGCCGGCCCCGGCCATCAGGTCGAGATCGACAGCAGGGACATCGTGGAATAGGGCCCTTCAACCTGCACCATCGGGGTGAGCTACGGCCCACCCCTTATCGTTTCACCGATCCGCAAAAAGGGACCCCAGGCGCATTGCCTGGGGTCCCTCGACATTGGGCGTCAAAACCGGCGAGGCGCAATCGGCGGCCTCCGGCCAGCTTCATTCATGAAAGGGATCAGCCCCGACCCTGCACCGGCCTGCTGGGCTTCCCGGCATTGGGGGTTGTCAGTACAGCGAGACCTTCATCACGGCCAGCACGTTTTCGATGGTGTTCATGTAGCCCCCCACAGAGCTTCCGGCAAAATGCAGGCCCACAGCCTTGTTGTTGTCCCGGACAAGAACGAGCGAGCCGGAATCGCCTCCGGCGCAGCCGTAGGTCGCAGTAACCTGATCCACCATCCGATAGCCGCCGATTTCCACGGTGACCTTGTCCGCCACCACCACGCCTGTTGTCAGTTCCGTGGTGCGCCCATTCTTCAGGACCGCCATGCCGATGACGATGTCCTTGGCTGGGAGAAAACCAGGAACATAGGGCCGGACGGGAGTGATCATGTCCTCCTCCACTGTGGCCAGCGCAGCGTCCACCGGGTTGTCCTGCGTGGTGGACATGGGCGAGTAGGACCACAGCTGGCCCACTGCGTCAGCGGAAACGCCCCCGTCGTTCGGGCCTGGCTGGGTCACTTCCACACCCAGGGGAAACGCGCCTAACTTTGCCAGGACATGGTTGCAGCTCAGGACAAAATAGTGCTGCTGCGCGCTCAACACGCTCTGGGCAAACCCGCCCAGCGTGCCTGTCGACTTCTTGCCCTGATGCGTTGCGCCAAGGCTGTAGCCGGACTCCAGCGGCCTGACCTTGGCTGTCAGCGCGTGGAATTCAAGCTCGCCCACGGCCACCACGTCGGTCTTGACGTTGCCGATCATCAGCGGGATCAGGTCCGCATCGGCCAACTCGTCGGCATCGACCTTTTCCACCACCTGCACCTGGATGCATGCCTCAGGCAGAGCCCGACCATTGACCCACTTGTGGGCGCGGCCCACACCCACCACATTCCTGACCCTCCTGTCCAGAAGCCGCTCTACCGCCTCGGCATGCACTGCATCCACACGGACCAGCTCCTCCTGTGACAGCCTGACGGCCTCGAAATCCATCTCTCCGATTCTCATGCGTTTCATATCCTACTCCTTGCTAGTTTGCCGGGCCTCTCCGGCATGACACGGTGCAAGGGGAAAATAGTAAACGATTACAAGTTAAAAAAGACCCATATCGTCGACAGCGAGGCGACGATATGGGACTATCTTCGTAGGTCGGATACAGGTTAGTTGGTTGACAACAGACACATGATACCAGGGGTAGTGGCCACGATGAAACACCTGACTCTGTCGGAAACAATCGCGCTGTACATCATGTCGCGCACTACCGAGGAGCTGACGCAGCTGACCCGGTACAGTATTGCCGAGACCTTCAAGATCAACAAAAGCTACCTGTCCAAGCGCTTCAAGGAGGATCTTGACCTCTCGGTCTCGAACTACATCGACCTCGAGAAAGCGGTCAGGTCGCGCATCCTCATGGCCAGCATGGAGCGGGCCACCGTCGAGGAAATCGCGTCGCAGCTTGGCATCGCCAAGCCGCAGCAATTCCGCGCGAAATTCAAAAAGGTTTTCTGCACCACGCCGGGCCGCTTCATCCACTACGCAGGCAAGACCGAATGACACGATGGGTCGTGTCTTTCGATACACCGTTCAGGCGCCACGGACGGGAAAACAACCTTCCAAACCTCAAGGAGAATCTCATGGACAAGTATTATGTCAACTTCGACAACAACACTGATCGCACCTGGAGTCTGGCCGTGTATCAGACCCTTCCCAGCTCCATCGGGCTCGACAGCGTGGCCTGGAAGCTGTCCACCGTACCCAGGTCCGGTTCCAGCGGCGTGTTCTGGGAAGTGAGCTACAACGTGGCCCTCGCCTCCTACCGCCAGGACACCCCCCTGGGCGTGTACTACTCCTCCCAGGCCCTGGACACCCACCTCGGCTATGAGTGGGACATCGTCTACAGGGACGGCGTGCAGCAGCTCGAACTGGTCGAAGCCCTGCCCGTGGGCCTGGATGACCACATCCTCATCAACAACAAGTCCGGCCTGGAGGCCAACCCCGGCATCGGCATGTCCGGCACCGGCTCGGTGTTCAAGCGCAACGTGCTGAGCAACTCGTCGGCGCAGTTCAAGGTCACGCCCACCTACTGGGTCGGCCTGTTCCGCGACGTGCAGCTCGGTGAGGTCATCAGCAGCAACGTCGAAGTCGGGCCGATCAAGCTCGCCTTTGCCGAAGGCTCCAACGTGGCCACTGTCACTGCGGTCCGGCTGGGCGACTCCATCGAGTACTCGACCAAGTACTCGCGCTCCTAGCCACTGACTTCCAGCGGCGGCCACACCCGTGGCCGCCGCTTTTCTCAACCTTCGGAGGTGAACATGGAATTCGGATTGACCATCATGAATCCTGGCGAGGCTGGCTACGTATACATCCTGTTTCAACGGCTGGCACTCACCAAGCATTGCACCAGCGTCGTCTGGAAGACCGGCATGGTGCCGCCCAAAAGCTCCCCGCCCCTCATCTGGACCGATGCCCTGTGCGTGGTCCTCGGAACCAAAGCCGACGGCAGGATCACTCAGGGAGACCTCTGGAGCGTAACGTACCATACCCGCTGGTCACTGCATTATGGCAAGGAGTCTGGGGAGGACGGCTATTCCCTGCTTCAGGAGCCGGACCCGGGCACCACCATTGAGGACGATGTGATCATTGAAAACCGATCCGGCACCAAGGTCATTGTCGGCATCGGCATGGACCGGATCGGGGCGCTGTACATGGAGGACATCCTGAGCAACGAGAACGTGATCTTCAAGATGGCGCCAACCTACTATCTTGGCCTTCTCTCTCCGGATCAAGTGGTGGAGATAGGACGGGTGGTGGCTGAGTCGGACCAAGGCGGACAGGGCGGCGAGAAGGGACCGTTGACACCCAAGGACATGCTGGCGAGTTGTGCAGTGGCCCTGACGCCGCACAGGACGCAGGCCCTGGCGAATGTGACGGTCCGGCCGGACGGCAAGCCGGCCATTTCCATCTCGTATCTGGCGTAGCTGCCCTCTGGGGCGGAGTCATATGGGGCGGCCTTTGGCCCAGGCGGCGGGGTCATGGCGCACAAACGCACAAAGCCCCGATTCTTGCGAATCGGGGCTTTGGAAAGATTTCTTGGCAACGACCTACTTTCCCACACGCTACCATGCAGTATCATCGGCGATGGAGGGCTTAACTACCGGGTTCGGAATGGGACCGGGTGTACCCCCTCCTCCTTGGTCACCAAGAAAAAGGCAGTGAGTTATTACTCGAATATATCAGTAATAGGGGGAAGAGAGAATTCCTATAATTGTCAAATAAGCCGCACGATCTATTAGTACCGGTAAGCTGAACAACTCGCGCTGCTTACACCTCCGGCCTATCAACCTTGTGGTCTTCAAGGGATCTTCAGGGACTAATGTCCAGGGAGAACTTATCTTGAGGCTGGCTTCCCGCTTAGATGCTTTCAGCGGTTATCCTATCCGAACATAGCTACCCTGCAGTGCCACTGGCGTGACAACAGGAACACCATAGGTTCGTCCACCCCGGTCCTCTCGTACTAGGGGCAGACCCTCTTCAATTCTCCTACGCCCACGGAGGATAGGGACCAAACTGTCTCACGACGTTTTAAACCCAGCTCGCGTACCACTTTAAACGGCGAACAGCCGTACCCTTGGGACCTGCTTCAGCCCCAGGATGTGATGAGCCGACATCGAGGTGCCAAACCGCGTCGTCGATGTGAACTCTTGGACGCGATCAGCCTGTTATCCCCGGCGTACCTTTTATCCTATGAGCGATGGCCCTTCCATGCGGAACCACCGGATCACTAAGACCAACTTTCGTTCCTGCTCGACATGTCTGTCTCACAGTCAAGCTCCCTTATGCCTTTGCACTCAACGGCTGGTTTCCAATCAGCCTGAGGGAACCTTTGCAAGCCTCCGTTACTTTTTAGGAGGCGACCGCCCCAGTCAAACTACCCACCAGACACTGTTTCCAAGCCGGATGACGGCATTGGATTAGATATCTAAGTAATCAAGGGTGGTATTTCAAGGTTGACTCCACGCACTCTGGCGAGCACGCTTCAAAGTCTCCCACCTATCCTACACATGATTAATCAAATACCAATGTCAAGCTGCAGTAAAGGTGCACAGGGTCTTTCCGTCCTTCCGCGGGTACCCAGCATTTTCACTGGGAATTCAATTTCACTGAGTCTCTGGTTGAGACAGTGGGGAGATCGTTACGCCATTCGTGCAGGTCGGAACTTACCCGACAAGGAATTTCGCTACCTTAGGACCGTTATAGTTACGGCCGCCGTTTACCGGGGCTTCAATTTAGAGCTTTGACCGAAGTCTAACCCCACCTCTTAACCTTCCGGCACCGGGCAGGCGTCAGTCCCTATACATCGTCTTACGACTTAGCAGAGACCTATGTTTTTAGTAAACAGTCGCCCCCCCCGATTATCTGCGTCTCAAAACCGCTCATTTAGTAAATAAAATCACGGTTCTGAGCACCCCTTATTGCGAACGTACGGGGTCATTTTGCCGAGTTCCTTAACCAGAGTTCTCTCAAGCGCCTTGGTCTGCTCGACCCACCTACCTGTGTTGGTTTGCGGTACGGTACGCATGTGCTAAACTTAGAAGCTTTTCTTGGCAGCATGGAATCAACGGCTTCAGTCGGTTTAATGACACGGCATCACATCTCGGCCTTAGAGAAGAGCGGATTTGCCTGCTCCTCAAGCCTACCTGCTTGCACCGGGATATCCAACACCCGGACCGTCTATCCTTCTGCGTCCCTCCATCGCACACACATGCATGTACAGGAATATTAACCTGTTTCCCATCGACTACGCATTTCTGCCTCGCCTTAGGGGCCGACTTACCCTGGGAAGATTAACTTTACCCAGGAAACCTTAGGTTTACGGCGAATATGTTTCTCACATATTTTATCGTTACTCATGCCAGCATAATCACTTCTCATTAGTCCAGCAAACCTCACGGTTCACCTTCATCCCATCTGAGAACGCTCCCCTACCGCTCATAGTAAACTATGAACCCAAAGCTTCGGTACAATGCTTAGCCCCGTTACATTTTCGGCGCAGAATCGCTAGGCCAGTGAGCTATTACGCTTTCTTTAAAGGATGGCTGCTTCTAAGCCAACCTCCTGGATGTATCAGCAACTCCACCACCTTTCCCACTTAGCATTGATTTCGAGACCTTAGCTGTTGGTCTGGGCTGTTTCCCTTTTGGCCATGGACCTTCGCACCCATAGCCTGACTGCATGACATCATCTTACGGCATTCGGAGTTTGATAGGGGTTGGTAACCTGGTGGGGCCCCTAGCCCTTTCAGTGCTCTACCTCCGCAAGACTAATCACACGCTATACCTCAATATATTTCGGGGAGAACCAGCTATCACCGGGTTTGATTGGCCTTTCACCCCTATCCACAAGTCATCCAAATCGTTTTCAACCGATACTGGTTCGGTCCTCCACTTGATTTTACTCAAGCTTCAACCTGCTCATGGATAGATCACCCGGCTTCGGGTCTACTCCGCAGTACTTGACGCCCTATTCAGACTCGCTTTCGCTACGGCTACACTTACGCTTAACCTCGCACTACAGAGTAACTCGCTGGCCCGTTATGCAAAAAGCACGCGGTCACGGAACAAGTCCGCTCCCACAGCTTGTAGGCACAAGGTTTCAGGTTCTATTTCACTCCCCTAACAGGGGTTCTTTTCACCTTTCCCTCACGGTACTGGTTCGCTATCGGTCACTAGGGAGTATTTAGGCTTGGGAGATGGTCCTCCCGGATTCCCACGGGGTTTCTCGTGTCCCGCAGTACTCAGGTACCGGCTACGCCGATTTCGATTTAAGGTACGAGGCTTTCACTCTCTATGACCAGGTTTCCCAACCTGTTCCCTTATCTAATCACGGATCGATTATGCCGGCCCTACAACCCCGCAAGGACGAATCCTCACGGTTTGGCCTCTTCCAGGTTCGCTCGCCGCTACTACCGGAATCTCTTTTGATTTCTTCTCCTGGAGGTACTGAGATGTTTCACTTCCCTCCGTTCGCCTCTCAAGGCCTATGTATTCAGCCAAGAGATACATGGATATGACTCCATGTGGGTTTCCCCATTCGGAAATCCCCGGGTCAAAGGATATTTGGCTCCTCACCGAGGCATATCGCAGCCTATCACGTCCTTCATCGCCTCCTAGTGCCAAGGCATCCACCTTGTGCCCTTAGTAACTTATTCAACTAGGAATTCTCTCTTCTTACCCTATTTAACTGTCAAAGATCTTGCGGCCTGGCTGGTGCCGACTCCCGCCTGCCCTCCTGGTGGAGGTGGAGGGGATCGAACCCACGACCCTCGGCTTGCAAAGCCGATGCTCTCCCAGCTGAGCTACACCCCCTTTTGGAGGACAAGCGTGGTGGGCCTAGATAGATTTGAACTATCGACCTCACGCTTATCAGGCGTGCGCTCTAACCAACTGAGCTATAGGCCCCTTGGCCGCGCAAGAAACAAATCGTCCTTGCAATTAAATAGCGAGTTGAGCTTACTCTATAAAGGAGGTGATCCAGCCGCAGGTTCCCCTACGGCTACCTTGTTACGACTTCACCCCAATTACCAGCCCTACCGTAGACGACTACCTCCCGAGGGTTAGTCTGCCGTTGTCGGGTAGAACCAGCTTTCGTGGTGTGACGGGCGGTGTGTACAAGGCCCGGGAACGTATTCACCCCGGCATGCTGATCCGGAATTACTAGCGATTCCAACTTCATGCAGTCGAGTTGCAGACTGCAATCCGGACTGGGATGCATTTTTTGGGATTGGCTCCACCTCGCGGTCTCGCTGCCCTTTGTGTGCACCATTGTAGTACGTGTGTAGCCCTAGGCGTAAGGGCCATGATGACTTGACGTCGTCCCCACCTTCCTCCCGGTTGACCCGGGCAGTCTCACTAGAGTGCCCACCATTACGTGATGGCAACTAGCAATAGGGGTTGCGCTCGTTGCGGGACTTAACCCAACACCTCACGGCACGAGCTGACGACAGCCATGCAGCACCTGTCACTGAATTCTCCGAAGAGCACTCCTCCGTTTCGGGAAGATTCTCAGGATGTCAAGCCTAGGTAAGGTTCTTCGCGTTGCATCGAATTAAACCACATACTCCACCGCTTGTGCGGGCCCCCGTCAATTCCTTTGAGTTTCAGCCTTGCGACCGTACTCCCCAGGCGGGATATTTAACGCGTTAACTGCGGCACCGAAGGTAACCCCCGACACCTAATATCCATCGTTTACAGCGTGGACTACCAGGGTATCTAATCCTGTTTGCTACCCACGCTTTCGCACCTCAGCGTCAGTTCTCGTCCAGTTGGCCGCCTTCGCCACCGGTGTTCCTCCAGATATCTACGGATTTCACTCCTACACCTGGAATTCCGCCAACCTCTCCGAGACTCCAGCGCACCAGTTTCAAACGCAATTCCCCGGTTGAGCCGAGGGCTTTCACGCCTGACTTGATGCGCCGCCTACGTGCGCTTTACGCCCAGTGATTCCGATTAACGCTCGCACCCTCCGTATTACCGCGGCTGCTGGCACGGAGTTAGCCGGTGCTTCCTTTGGAGGTACCGTCAGTGAAAGGGCGTATTATACCCTAACAGTTTCTTCCCTCCTGACAGCGGTTTACGACCCGAAGGCCTTCTTCCCGCACGCGGCGTCGCTGCGTCAGGGTTTCCCCCATTGCGCAATATTCCCCACTGCTGCCTCCCGTAGGAGTCTGGGCCGTGTTTCAGTCCCAGTGTGGCTGATCATCCTCTCAGACCAGCTACTCATCGTAGCCTTGGTAGGCCATTACCCCACCAACAAGCTAATGAGACGCGGACTCATCCCAAAGCGGCAGCTTATAAATAGAGGCCGCCTTTACCACATAAAGTTAAATATGCAGGATATCCGGTATTAGCAGTCGTTTCCAACTGTTATCCCGATCTTCAGGGTAGATTATCCACGCGTTACTCACCCGTGCGCCGCTCTACTCATTCTCCGAAGAGAACTTTCTCGCTCGACTTGCATGTGTTAAGCACGCCGCCAGCGTTCAATCTGAGCCAGGATCAAACTCTCCAGTTGATAAACTTGGAGAATGTGATCACTCATCTACTCGTTATTAAACGGGCTGTGATTTCGTGATCTTATTTGCTCAACTCGCTATTTAATTGTCAAAGACCATTTGCATCGTCTCTCAAAGAACACCCGCCGTCAGGCAGGAAGGGCAAGCTACTGACTTCGCTCATCCCCGTCAACACTTTTTTCGACTTTCTTTCGTCGAGTCCCGTGCCGACCCCGCCCGGAGGCAGGAAGGGGAAGCTAGTGCTTTCGCTTGTCCCCGTCAACACCTTTTTCAACTTTTTTTCGTCGCGTCCGGTGTGGACCCTGCCGTCAGGCAGGAAGGGCAAGCTAGTGTTTTCACCCGCTCCCGTCAACACCTTTTTTCAACTTTTTCGAGCTGAGGTCGATGGTGCCAACTGTTCAATATGTTTGAGAAAGAACAAGCTGCCGGTGCGCTCTTTCGGGCTCTCCCGTGCGGCGAAGTGGAGTTCTAGGTGAAACCCACACCCAGGTCAAGCGCTTTTTTTTGAAGGGCGGCATTTTTTTGTCTAACCACCTTGTTTAATTTGATTAATAATTTGACATTTCGGGTTGCTGCCTCTTTGGTCTGCCCGCCTGATCGGTGCCGATGCCCATATGTGACTCGCCTGGGCGGGCCGTTCATGGTATGCAGGCCCCTGCCCACCACCCAAGCAGCCCGGAGCCATCACGCCATGCGCATACAGTCAAGACTCGCCATCACCTCAGTGTTCGCAGGCCTCATTGTGGTCTTCGCCTCGACGATCATCCTCTCCTCGTCGCTGACATCGCGCTCTGTCCTGCACCGCCACGCCCGGACCATCATGGAGAACATCGCCTCCTATACCATAGACAAGTCCCAGAACCACCTCATCCCGGCTCGCCAGGCCGCCCGGCTGACTCGCGGGCTGTCCAGGAACAACATCGTCAGCAGCAAGGATGTCGAGTCCATGGTGGCCTACTTCTACGAGCAGCTCTACCTTCACCCGCAGTTTTCAGGCATCTACTTCGGCAGCGACCAGGGCGAGTTCATCATGGCCTCGCGCTACAATCTGCTTGAGGAGGGCGGCTATTACACCAAGCTCATCCGGATCAACGACGGCGTGCGGTCGGTGGAACAGATATACAAATCAGCCGCCGGCACCCTGATCCGCCACCAGTTCGACCCCACAGACGCCTACGACCCCAGGACGAGGCCGTGGTACCAGCGGGCGCACCGGGCCAACGATCTGACTTGGACCGATCCTTATATATTCTACACTGCCAAGAAGCCCGGCAT
Organism: Pseudodesulfovibrio aespoeensis Aspo-2; assembly: GCF_000176915.2. Classification (NCBI taxonomy): domain Bacteria; kingdom Pseudomonadati; phylum Thermodesulfobacteriota; class Desulfovibrionia; order Desulfovibrionales; family Desulfovibrionaceae; genus Pseudodesulfovibrio; species Pseudodesulfovibrio aespoeensis. The sequence goes on along the minus strand of NC_014844.1, from coordinate 666,581 downwards.
CACCACGGCCAACCCGGTCTATAACAGTTCCGGCCAGTTCCTGGGCGTCATCGGCGTGGACATCGGCATCGAGGAGCTCTCCACCTTCATCTCAAAGCTCAATGTCAGCGAGAACGGCAGAGCCTTCATCATGAGCCAGTCAGGCGACATCATCGCCTACCCCGACGTGGAGAAGCTCAAGCAGGAGGACGGCGACGACAAGACCCGCCTGACGCGCATCACCGAACTGGACGACCCCGTGGCCCGCGAGGCCTTCCTCTCGCTGGGACTGCCCTACGACAACCTGCACTTGAGGGAGCCGATCTTCACCACCTTCACCCTGGCCGGCGAAAAGTACAACGCCATGTTCGCGCCCTTCACCGGGGCCGAATGGCCCTGGGTCATCGGCATCTACATGCCCGAGGACGACTACCTCGGCTCCATCAAGGCCAACCGCACCGTGAACATCCTCATCGCCCTGGTGGCGGTGGTCATCGCCCTGATCATCGGCCTTCTGGTGGCCAACAAACTCAGCCGGGCCAGGGAGATGGCCGAAAGCGCGGACGAGGCCAAGAGCCAGTTCCTGGCCCGCATGAGCCACGAGATCCGCACCCCCATGAACGCCATGCTCGGCGCGGGCGAGCTGCTGGCCGAGACCAGCCTCAACGGCGACCAGCGGCGCTATGTGTCCATCTATCAGAGCGCGGGCGAGCATCTGCGCGAGCTGGTCCGCGATGTGCTCGACCTGTCCCGCTTCGAGTCGGGCAGATTCCGCCTGGAGGAAACGCCCTTTTCCCTGCGCTCGGCCATTGACAAGGCGTGCGCGGTCTTCACCCTGGAAGCCAGGAACAAAGGGCTCGACCTGCGCTGCTGTGTGGACCCGGACACCCCGGACCGTCTGGTGGGCGACCCCACCGCCCTGCGGCAGGTGCTGGTCAATCTCCTGGGCAACTCCATCAAATTCACCCCCCAAGGCTCGGTCAGCCTCGGCGTGCGCAGCGTTGGGGCCGGGCATGAGGCCGATGGCCAGACCTGCACCCTGGAGTTCACGGTTCAGGACACGGGCATAGGCATCCCGGTGGACAAGCAGGAGGTGATCTTCGAACGGTTCTCCCAGGCGGACGGCTCCACCTCGCGCAAGTACGGCGGCACCGGGCTTGGCCTGTCCATCTGCCGCAACCTAGTGACCTTCATGGGCGGCTCCATTGCCGTGGACAGCCAGCCCGGCGAGGGCACCACCCTGACCTTCACGGTCCGGCTGCCCCTGGATCAAAACACCGGATTCGGCGACGTACTGCCCGCCGCGCAATGTCGCGCCTGCGACGCGGCATCGGCCAAACGCATCCTGCTGGTGGAGGACGACGAACGCAACCGGCTCCTGTTCACCCTGTTTCTCAAGGACATTCCCCACACCCTCGACACTGCGGAGAACGGCGAGGAGGCCCTGCGCAAACACTTTGCGGCCCCCTACGACCTGATCCTCATGGATATCGAGATGGCGGGCATGGACGGCTACCAGACCACCCAGGCCATCCGCGCCCGCGAGCGCAAGGCCGGACTGCCCGAGGTGCCCATCGTCGCGGTCACGGCCCATGCCCTGATCGAGGCCGAGGACAAAAGCCGCGAGCACGGCTGCTCCGGATTCCTGTCAAAGCCCGTGACCAAGGCCGGACTGCGCCAAACCGTGGCCCAGCACCTGGGGGTCAGTCTCGACCCGGTCGATCAGACGGGATAGCACCCCCGCTCTCCGGGCGACCCGCCCGCCCTCAATAGAGCCGGGGCAGCACCCAGCCGAGCCAGCCCGCGATGAGCACGCCGCAGAGCACGTTGAGCACGGCGCCGAGGCCGAGCATGGTCCACAGGGACGCGCCCCGCATCTCGCCAAAGGCCAGGGCATTGGTGGGCGTGGCGATGGGGGTCATGAAGGCGCAGGTGGAGGCCACACTGACGCCCACCATCAGGGTCAAGGGGTCCATGCCGTGTCTGGTCGCCGCATAGTGGGCGATGGCGAAGAACGCAGCCACCACGGCAGTGTTGGAAAGCGCCTCGGTCAGAAAGATGACCGCCATGACCAGGAGCAGGAAGAGCAGTTCGGGCGCGATGTCGCCCAGCGGCAGGCGTCCGGCCTCGGCCACCAGCCGCTCGTCCCAGCCCAGCCAGCGGACCGCGCCATAAAGCGCGGCCAGTGCGAGGATGAACGTAAGCCCCCGGCGCGGCACGGACGACACCAGATCGCGCGGGCGCAGCAACGGGCCGCGCCCGGCCTGCGAAGGGGGCGCATGCCTGACAAAGAGCAGGTAAACAAACAGGACCGTAAAGACCAGCCCCGCCACCGGCGCGACTGCGGCCAAGCCCGGCACGGTCTCGCGGGCCACGGACTCCAGCACCCAGAACCCCATGTAGAGCCAGAAGAGCGCGCCACCGTACCGTTGCCGCGAGGTGGTCTGACACTCCTCGCCCACGCAGTCCATGCGCACGGTCACGGTCCTGGCCGCAGCGGGCAGCCCCAGGCCCACAGCCACGCCCCAGGCCGCGGCCACCAGCATGACCACCAGAGGCACAGACCACAGGAACCAGTTGAAAAAGGTGATCCGCTCCCGCCCGGAAACCTCAAACAGATCGAGCGCGCCAAGGAGTACGGCGTTGGCGGGCGAGCCGATCATGGACCCCATCCCGCCGATGGCCGAACCGTAGATGGCCGAGCACATGAGTACGGTGGTCATGCCCCCCACCCCCTGCCGGGCAAAGTCCGCGTCCAGCCGCTTGAGCACCGGCAGCAGGGCCAGCACGGTGATGGCGTTGGGAATGAACGACGAGAGCACTGCGGCCACGCCTATTACATACAATATTATGACCGAGGCGCGCCCATGGCTGCGCCTGAGCGCCCAGGCCACAAAGGCGTCCGTCAGCCGGGTGGCGGCCATGAGCTGGTAGACCAGATACCCCCCCGCAAAAAGCAGGATGAGCGGCAGCCTGCTCCAGAGGTATGTCCCGAATTCGCCGGATGCGTCCACGCAATCCCCCGTGTTGTCGGTGATGACACTGTGCGTACAGTGGTTTTTTTCCGCCGCCCTTGTCAACGCCGCCCGGTCCGGGAACTGCGGCGAAACTCGATAAACCACGACAATACATTCTTCATATCAATCGGTTGCAGCCAAAAATCATCGGCTGTCCCCATGCGCCTTCCCTTGGCACCCGGAATCCAGTATAGCTTGAAGTCCTGATTCACCGCTGATTTTACCGAGGGTTTTCGTGGCCGAATTCGTTCATCTTCACGTCCATTCCGAGTACAGCCTGCTCGACGGCGCCATCCGCATCAACGACCTGCTCGCGCGGGCCAAGGATCTGGGCATGCCCGCCGTGGCCATCACCGACCACGGCTCCATGTTCGGGGCCATGACCTTCTACACCGAGGCCCTGGCCATGGGCATCAAGCCCATCATCGGCTGCGAGGTCTACGTGGCTCCGGGCGACATCGACGACGCCCACGCCCACGAGGTCAAGGACAAGAGCGGCGGCTACCACCTCGTGCTCCTGGCCAAGAACCGGATCGGCTACAAGAACCTGATCAAGCTCGTCACCACCGGCTACCTCGAAGGGTTCTACTACAAACCCCGCGTCAGCAAATACCTGCTCAAGCAACACGCCGAAGGGCTCATTGCCCTGTCCGCCTGTCTGGCGGGCGAGGTGCCGCGCATGCTCATGAACGAGGGGCTTGAGGCGGGCGCGGCCATGGCCGGGGAATACGAGTCCATCTTTCCCGGCAACTTCTACCTTGAGCTCCAGGACAACGGCATCGGCAAGCAGACCCGCCTGAACGAACTGCTCATCAAGTGCGCCGAAAAGACCGGCCTGCCCCTGGTGGCCACCAACGACTGCCACTACCTGACCGCCGAGGACTACGAGGCCCACGACACCCTGCTCTGCATCCAGACCCAGACCACGGTGGACGCGGAAAAACGGTTCCGCATGGACACCCGCGAGCTCTACTTCAAGACCCCGGAGGAGATGGAACAGGCGTTTGCCCACGTGCCAGAGGCCATTGCCAACACCCAGCGCATCGCCGAGCGGTGCAACCTCGAGATCGAGCTCGGGAGCTACTATTTCCCGGAATACGAGTTGTCCGAGGGCGTGGCCGACATCAACGAGGAGTTCGAAAAACTCTGCCGCGAGGGATTGCGCAAACGCCTTGCGGCCATCCCCTACCCCGTGGACGAGGCCGTCTACTGGAAACGGCTCGACTACGAGCTGGGCGTCATCATCAAGATGGGGTTCCCGGCCTACTTCCTCATCGTCCAGGACTTCATCAACTGGGCCAAGGACAACCGCATCCCGGTGGGCCCGGGCCGAGGCTCGGCCGCAGGCTCCATCGTGGCCTGGTCCCTGCGCATCACCAACCTCGACCCGCTCCCCTATGACCTGCTCTTCGAGCGGTTCCTCAATGTCGAGCGCATATCCATGCCGGATATCGACGTGGATTTCTGCGAGCGCCGCCGCCTGGAGGTGGTCAAATACTGCGCCGACAAGTACGGCCACGACCGCGTGGCCCAGATCACCACCTTTGGCACCATGAAGACCAAGGCGGTCATCAAGGACGTGGGCCGCGCCCTGGGCATGACCTTTGGCGAGACCGACCGCATCGCCAAGCTCATCCCCGAAGACCCCGGCGTCATGGCCAAGCTGCTGGGCGTGGAAAAAGCCAAGATCAGCGTGCCCAACGCGGTCAAGGCCGTGATCGAGCTGGACGACATGGTGGCCACCGACCCCAGGGTGGCCAAACTCATCGACATCTCCACCCGGCTCGAAGGGTTGTGCCGTCACGCCTCCACCCACGCGGCGGGCGTGGTCATCTCGGATAGGCCCATGACCGAATTCCTCCCCCTCTACAAAGGCAAGAAAGGGGAAATCGTCACCCAGTTCGACATGAAGAAGGTCGAAAAGGTCGGCCTGATCAAGTTCGACTTCCTGGGCCTGCGTACCATGACCGTCATCGAGGACTGCCTGGACATCATCCGCGAGCAGGGCAAACACGCCCCGGACCTCGACACCCTGGCCCTGGACGACCCGGCCACCTACGACATCTTTGCCAAGGGCGACACCGACGGCATCTTCCAGGTGGAGTCGTCGGGCATGCGCAAATACCTGCGCATGCTCCGCCCCAACTGCTTTGAGGACATCATCGCCATGCTCGCCCTCTACCGGCCCGGCCCTCTGGGCATGGGCATGGTCGACGAGTTCATCAAGCGCAAGCACGGCGAGGTGGCCGTCTCCTACCCCCACCCGTCCCTTGAGGACACCCTCAAACCCACCTACGGCGTCATGGTCTACCAGGAGCAGGTCATGGCCACGGCCATGATCATCGCCAACTACTCGCTGGGCGAGGGCGACCTGCTGCGCCGGGCCATGGGCAAGAAGATCGCCGAGGAAATGGCCATGCAGCGCGCCCGTTTCCTCGAAGGCGCACGCGAAAACAAGATCGACGAGGCCGTGGCCAACGCCATCTTCGACACCATGGAGAAGTTCGCGGCCTACGGCTTCAACAAGTCCCACTCCGCCGCCTACGCGCTCATCTCCTACCACACTGCCTATCTCAAGGCCCATTTCCCGGTGGAGTTCATGGCCGCGCTCATGAGCACGGAAATGAACAACACCGAAAAGATCGTCATGTACATCAACGCCTGCCGCGACATGGACATCACGGTCAAACAGCCCGACATCAACGCAGGCCAGGCGCGCTTCTCGGTGCTCGACGGCGACATCCTCTTTGCCATGGCCGCCATCAAGAACGTGGGCGAGGAGGCCATCAACGAGATCGTGGCCGAGCGCGTGGCAGGCGGTCCCTTCAAGGACATCTTCGCTTTCTGCGAGCGGATCAACCTGCGCCGTGTCACCAAGCGCGTGCTCGAATCCCTGATCAAGGCGGGCGCGCTCGACTGCTTCAGCTGCTCGCGCGCCGCCCTGCTCGAAGACCTGGAAAAGGCCGTGGGCTTCGGCCAGAAAAAGGCCAAGGAAAAGGAATCCGGCATGCTCAGCATGCTCGACATGCTCGGCGGCGCGTCCGCCCAGGCCGCCCACACCCCCACCTGCTCCTCCTGCGAGGAGTTCGACGACCGCGAAAAGCTCGAAATGGAAAAGGAAGTGCTCGGCTTCTTCCTCTCCGGCCACCCGCTGCTCGCCTATCGCCACGAACTGGCCCGGCTGCGCACCGCCACCCTGGAGGACTGCAAGTCCATGCCCAACGGCACCGAGGTCCGCGTGGCCGTCATCATCCCGGACTACAAGCAGTTCATCACCAAAAAGGGCGACCCCATGGCCTTCTGCACCGCCGAAGACCTGACCACCTCCGGCGAGATCACCATGCTCCCCAATGTCTACGCCGAGGCGCGCGACAAGCTCGACGCCGACCGCCCCCTGCTCATCCAGGGCAAAATCGACATCCGCGAGGAGCCAGGCCAGGAGGACGCCCCCAAGGCCGCCAAGATCCTGGCCGACAAGGTCCTGTTCCTGGCCGACGCGGTCCAGGGCTCGGACCAGCCCGTGTCCCTGTGGATCGGCGAGCGCAACGCCGTGGACCCGCACCTCGACGCCCTCAAGACCATCCTCAGACGCTACCCCGGCACCACCGCCGTCAACCTCGGCGTCATCACCCGCGACTCGGTGGTCAACATGCGCCTTGGCAACGGCTGGCAGGTCAACCCTGGCCGCGAATTCTGGAAAGACGTCGAAACCTGGCAAAACGGCGACGCCCTGCGCCATCAGGCCGGGGGGGAGTAGGGTGCCTCCGGCGGCCAGGGGGGAAGGGGAGAGGGAAACCCTTTGGGAAAGGGCTTTCCCTCTCCCCTCCCCCCCTGGCCCCCCCATCCCCTCACCCTTCCTAAACTTTTTATGTCGCTTCGCGGGATGGGTGACAGAGCTTTCCGGAGCATGGAGCATGGTATGGACTCGTTGAATGAATTGACGAAGAAGATACGCCGTTTCGTGGCGGAGCGGGACTGGCAGAGGCATCAGTCGCCCAAGAATCTGGTCATGGCGCTGACAGCCGAGGTGGGCGAGCTGGTGGAGCATTTTCAGTGGCTGGGCGAGGCCGAGAGCCGCGAAATCGGCGGGGATAAGAAGCGGGCCGTGGCTATGGAGATGGCGGACGTGCTCATCTACCTGACCCGCATGGCCGACGAGCTGGGCATTGATCTGGTTGCCGCGGCCCATGAAAAATGCGAGAGGAACGACCGCAAGTACCCCAAGGAAGCCTTCCGGGGCGAGTATCGCCGCCCGGACCAGGGCTAGGAGAACTAGACTATGGCTGGCAAGTGGCGTCTGACCATCACCCAGGATTTTTCCGCCGCGCACCAGTTGCGCAACTACGGCGGCAAGTGCGAGAACATGCACGGCCACAACTTCGGCGTCGAGGTGGCTGTCGAGGGCGACCGGCTGGACGACAAGGTCCACTATCTCGTGGATTTCAAGGAGATCAAGCGGTTGACCAAGGCCGTGCTTGACCGGCTCGACCACAAGCACCTCAACGAGGTCGAGTGCTTCACCGAGATCAACCCCTCGTCCGAGAACCTGGCCATGTTCATATATAAGGAATTGAAGGACTCCATGCCGGAGAACGTCCGGCTGGCCGAGGTTTCGGTGTCGGAAAAAGACTCCTCCAAAGCGACCTACTGGGAAGAATGATGCGCAAGAAGCATGACGAGACAAACGACAAGGAACCGTCCTACGGCAGGATCATGACCGATCTGCTCATCCCGAAAAACCTGCGCTCCAATCCGCTGCGGGTGATCAGCGGCATCGCCTTCATCGCCCTGATCGTGGTCTTTCTGTTCGCGGCCCTAAGCCGGAGCTGCCAGCCCGCCCAGCCGCTCGACAGCCAACCGGGCCAGCAGTCCCGCGCTGCGGTCTCCATCTGGATCGGGTAGCCGTGCGTCTGGTCATCCAGCGGGTCACCGAGGCTGCCGTACTGGTGGGCAACGCGGTGGTGGGCGAAATCGAAACCGGCCTGCTCGCCCTGGTCGGGTTTGGCAGTACGGACACCGGGGCACTGCCCGGCTCTCCGGTGTGGCGCAAGACCCTCGACAAACTTGTGGGGCTGCGCATCTTTCCCGATGACCAGGGCCGGTTCAACCGCTCCCTGGTTGCCATATCCGGTGATCTGCTGCTTGTCTCGCAGTTCACCCTCTATGCCGACTGCCGCAAAGGGTGCCGCCCCTCCTTCACCGGTGCCTGCCCACCCGATCTGGCCGCCGGGCTCTTTGACCGCTTCGTGGCCGACGCCCGCGCCTGCGCGCCGGGCCGGGTGGCCTGCGGCGAGTTCGGGGCCGACATGCGGCTGCGTTTCACCAACTGGGGCCCTGTGACCATAACCCTCGACTCGGACCAGTTCTAATCCATTGTCATGAAACTACGAATCCCATATATTGCGAAAATGACGGTCAAGACCAAGCTGCTCATCGCCCTGTCCATCATTCTTCTGGTGTCCTTTGCGGCCACCAGCATCGTCAATTACACGGTTACGCGCGACTCCATCCGCGAGGAGCTGATCAACTCGTCGCTTCCCCTGACCGGCAAGACCATTTACTCGGAAATCCACTCGGCCATGATGCGGCCCATCCTGGTCTCCTCGTCCATGGCCAACGACACCTTTCTCAAGGACTGGATTGTCAGCGGGGAACAGGAGCCCCTTGAGATCATCAAATATCTTGAGGAAATCCGCCGCAAGTACGGATTCATGTCCGCATTCTTCGTTTCGGCAAAATCCGACAAATACTATTATCACAAGGGCATTCTCAAACGGATCAGCGCGCGTGACGAGCACGATGTCTGGTATTACGCCTTCACCAGCACAGGCAGGGAATACGACCTGGATGTGGACAACAACCAGGCCGAGGACAACAAGCTCGCCATCTTCGTCAACTTCCGGGTGGAGGATGCCCAAGGCCGACTGCTCGGCGTCACCGGCGTGGGCCTGAACATGGACAATGCCGTGGCCCTGCTCCAGAAGGCCCACGACGACTACCGCCGCAACATCTTCCTGGTGGACCAGGACGGGCTGGTCCAGGTCGCTCTCGACAAATCGCGCATCCAGAAATCCTACATCACCGAAACCGAGGGAATCCGCACTGTGGCACAAAAAATTCTTGAGCCGCACGAGGACGCACGCAACTACGAATACGACCTTGACGGCGAGCACATCCTGCTCTCCTCCCGCTACCTGCCCGAATTCCAGTGGCACCTCATCGTGGAGCAGAACGAGGGCGAGGCCCTGGCCACGGCCCGCCACAACCTGATCCGCACCCTGTCCGTGGGATTTGGCGCATCCCTGCTGATCATTTTCCTGTGCGTGCTGACGGTCAACCACTTCCAGGCCCGGCTGGAGCGCATGGCCAAGACCGATCCCCTGACCGGGGCAGCCAACCGCCGCGCCCTGGAGGAACGGTTCCATCTGGCCGCCTACAAAGCCCGCCGCAACGCAACGCCCTGCTCCGCCGTGATCATCGACCTCGACGACTTCAAGGCCATCAACGACACCCTGGGACACATGGAAGGCGACGCGGTTATCAAGACCGTGGCCGACACCATCACCCGCACCCTTCGGCCCACAGACCTCCTGGCCCGATGGGGCGGCGACGAATTCGTCATCCTCATGGAGAGCACGGCCCAGGACGCCTCCATCGTGACCGAGCGCATCCGCGCGCACATGCCGCCTGGGCCGCTTGGCAGGACCATCTCGTTCAGCTGCGGCATCGCCCAGTTCACGGCAGACGACGACCTGAAATCCCTGACCCACAGGGCGGACCAAGCCATGTATGCGGCCAAGGCCAAAGGCGACCGCTGCCTCATCGCCAGCCCTCCCGACGCCTGATCAGCCCGTATCCAGTGGCGTGATGACACACAATGAAGCGGCGGCCCCTCCGAGGGAGCCGCCGCTTTCGTTTTCCGCCATGTGTCCGCCCGGCAGCCTGCCTAATAGGCGAGCCTGCCCAGAGACTTGAGGATCAATGTGCAGCCCATGGCAAACATGCCCGTCAAGCCCATGCCGCAGGAAAAACCGGCCAGCAGCACCGGCGCATAGTACCGCCACTGCGCGCCGTATTTCTTCAGGAAATAATAGCGGCCCAGCAACGCGCCCATCACCTCCAGGATCATGCCGTGCGGCGTGGACTGCCCCAGGCCGCGCACCACGCCGTAGACCAGCAGCACGGGCAGCCCCAGCACGTTGAGCACCGAGTACATGATCAGCCCGAGCCCAAGCCCGGAGAACACCACCGGCCCGGACAGCGCCTCGAAAAAGAGCGAGTTGCCCTCAAGGGTCGAGGTCTGCATGAGCAGGGTGTTCAGTGCCTGCAAATGCCACAGCTCCTGGGCAAACGGGTATTCCGGCGACGGGATGGGTGCCAGCTGCCACAGGAACTGCGAAAAAAGCAGCGACGAGATCATGACAATGGGGAAAACCACGATCTCGGCCTTGATGATGCCGCGCAGACTCGTGCCTGTCAGCTCGATCTGCCGGAACTGGACCGTGGCCTCGCCATAGTTGTGGATGGGAATGGGTGCGTACCAGATCTCAAGGCCCTGATAGCCGAAGAACTTGGCCCCGGCGATGAACGAGAACTCGCGCACCATGGGCAGGGCAATGAACTGCCCGGCCACGCCCTCCATGCGCGCCGTGATGTAGGAGATCACCGGCGTGTAGATGAACCCGTACAGGACGAAGAAAATCCACGGAAACGTCGGCACCAGCCAGACGCAGAACGCGATGTAGCACAAGGTCGAGAAAACATAGATGCCGATGGACACCCAGAAATTGATGTCGCCCCTCCCCTGGGGAGGATTGAAGAGAGCCGAGAAATCAAGCCCCTTGCCATCCGTGCTCCTGAACGACTTGACCACATAATAGACGCCCACTGCGCCGATGGCCAGGCCCAGCCCGATGCCGAAACTCATGTAGAAGTCGAAATTGTTGGCAAACACGGTCTCCACCGTGGCCATGCCCGGATGCCAGCGGTGCAGCACCCCGTGGGCATACAGGATCGGGTTGCCGACAATGGTGATGATCAGCCCCAGCAAGCCGCCGATGACCGCCCAAAAGGGCAGGACCATGCCGATGAAGACCAGCCCCAGGTCGAACTGCAAGCCAGTGGCAACCGCTGGCAGCACCCCTTCGGTATACTGGGTCAGCTCGATCCATGGGATGGGAATGAGCCGGATCGGCTCGGTAAACAGCAGCCCGGACAACGCCGGGAGCAACACGTAGAAAAACCCGAACCCAAGCCCGATCACCCCGCCGATGGAAAACACCCGCCACTTCCACCCGGTCTTGCGGTCCTCGGTGGACTCGGCCAGGGCCATGGTGCCCAGCGCGCCCACCGGCGCCATGGGAAATGGCAGCTTCTCCACATCCGAGGTGATGCGATACAGCGAATATCCGAGCCCGAAATGGTCGATGCGCTGCACCAGCTGCGACCCGATGAGCAGCATGATCGGCACCAGCCAGTCCCGATGCATGAACGTGCGCTCCAGATACGAGCCAGAGCCCATCGCCGGTGCCACCCACTGGGGGATGAACTCGGTCAGCCCGAGCATGCGCGCCGCGTCCGACTGCACCAGATACTGGCTCCAGAGCAGCCCCTGAAACGGCGAGGCCAACGCCGCGCCCGCCATGTAATACAGCAGGAACACTTCCTGCTGCTTCAAATGCGTGTACGACCGCTTGGCGATCTCCGCAAACAGGATGATCGTTACCCAGCGCGCTGCCGGACCAATGCCCTGCCCGATCACCAGTTGCAGATACATGGACCCCGGCATCATCAGAAATCCGATGAAAATCGCCCCGACAATCGTCTTCCAATCGAAACCTTCTTCAAAGGTTTCGGGCGGCTTCATCAGATTTCTATATTCGTTCAGTTCTTTGTCATCGTACATCTGTTGATGCCTCCGGCTGCCGGGGCAGGGGCAAGCGGTTTTCTGTCAATCACGCAAAACGTCATCAAAGCAAGTCTAGAAAAATCACTATCCATTCTTCAAGTCCCATTCACGATAGCCCCGCAAACCTCGGAGGGGGGCATCGGGAGGAATGTAGAGCCGTCGCTTTCGCTCCTCCAGCTTTTTTGATTGCCCTCCCGGCGGGGTTACTTTCTTTTGCTGGCCCAAAAGAAAGTAACCAAAGAAAAGGGCCTTTCCATCTTTGCCGCCTGCACTCCACGGCCAAGAAGCTGATCCAATCGGTTTCGCTCCCCGAATCAAGTCCTCCGCTTCGCTCCGTCCGTGATTCGGAAGAGCCGCTCCGCTTGATTGGTCAGCTTCTAAGCCTTAGGAGGCTTAAGGGCTGGAGCAGGCGGAGACCGGAAAAACTTCGGTCACGGTAGGCGGATGGGCCTGCGGTCTCGTCAGACCTTCTCTGTCTCTGCACTGGCCACACCATCACGGGTTTCACTCACGTCAGCCCCGCAATGGGCGGGAGCGTCGCAGCGCCAGTTGCGTCGGCCCGCGACTCGGGCGAAACCCGGCGGGAGCGGAGTCTTCGACCGCTCCCAACTGTTTCGCCAGCGGGTCGGCGTTACTGGCGCGCGGCGCGGGAGACCCGATCACACGTCTTCAAAGAGCGACTTTTGCTTACTTTTGGGCGCTCCTGTCCAAAAGTAAGTCGCGACGGAGGAGCGAAATCCTCACCCAACTCCCCATCCCGCCGGAGGCGGCTTCCTCTTCTCTTCCTTTTCCCACTCCGCCCTACAGCGGAAACACCGAATAACTCTGCCCGCTGAACAACCCGATCACCGCATACACCCCACCCATCAGGAAATCCCCCAATATCAACCCGACAAACAAGAATCGCACCCGGTTGAACAACTTTGTCCCCCCGTAATGCAACACCAGATGATTGCACATCCATCCGACAAAAAAGGAAAACCAGAGAATCTGCATGCCCGACGAATACGCCACCAGATACCCCAGCGGATGCAACGGCCACCACGGGAACCGGTAGTAGCAGCCGATGAGCACGATCATGGCCAGCGCCCCGAACCCGGCATAGGTGATGGTCCACACGTTGGGCCCGACCGGCTGATCCACCAGCCGCTGGGCGCTCTCGTAGTTGGCCAGCACGGTCTGGGTGGCCCAGTCCAGGCCCAGCTCGCGCAACCCGTACTTGTAGCCGATGAAGAGCATGGTCACAAAGGCCGTGACCAGGGCCAGCACCAGCGACAGCCCGATGGCGGCCAGCACGAGGTTGCGGTTGCGCGCCTCCTGCCTGATCTTGGCCCCGTGGAAGAGGGTCGGGGCCACGGCCTCGCGCACGTCGAGGAAGAGCACCTTCTGCATCACGGCGGTGGCGGCCATGCCTGCCGAGCCGAAAAACCCGGTGCCGAAAAGGCCCATCAGGGTATCCGACGGCGCAGCGGTCAGGGTGAAATAGGGCAGCCCGCCCTGGCAGACCACGCGGCTGGACACGAGCATGACGATCACGAACATGATGGGCAGAAGCACGGCTGCGGCAAACGGCAGGCCGAAGAACCAGCACCAGCCCGACAGGCAGACCATGCCGATGACCAGCCCCCACAGGGGCCAGACCTGCGGCTCCCATCTGGCCGGGACAGTGTCGAACGGGCTTTTGCCCGCGGGTTCCGGCTCCTTGCAGGTCCGGCGCAGGGTGCAGAGCAGGGTTTCCTTCAAGTGATGGCGTGCCAGCCATAGGAGGAATCCGAAAAAGACGAGATAGGAGCCAATGGTCTGGGCGCCCTCTGGCCGGGCCAGATCCGGCCCCAGGGTGGTGCCCAGGGCGGCCTCGGGCAACTGCCAGCCGAGCACGTAGAGCAGGCCGAAGAGCAGGCCGGAGAGGATGTGGAAGGCCCACATGGAAAAGGAAATCTGCCGCGTGGTCAGGAAGGCGAACCCGATGAAGGCCGGGACGATGAAAAGTTTCAGTTTGTGGAAGCCGGAGAAGAGCCCGAACTTGGGAAAGTACGCCCCGGCCAGGATGAGGGTGGGCATGCCCGGCACCGAGGGATAGTAGAAATGCAGTCCGTTGAGCAGGTGCAGGGCTCCGGCCAGGGTCAGGCCCACGAGCAGGTAGGTGTTGCCCCACCAGGAGAGGAACTGCTTCTGGTCCAGGGCCTCGCCCATGAGCACGGGCACGCGCACCAGCGGGAAGAGCACGCGCTCGTTGACCACCCACTGGCGGCCAAACAGGGCCATGAGGCAGAGCATGACAAAGAACGAGCCGAGGATGAAGAAGGACCAGACCGCCAGCACCGGCAGCCACACCCCCCAGGGAATGGCCGCGAGCACGCCCAGCACGCCCATGTCGCGCCCGCCCTTGACGCCGTTGTAGAACTCCCTGACCGCCGCTTCCGAATGGGGAAACCACGCCTCGGGCAGGAGCGGGGTCAGCACCTCGGTCCAGCGGTAGGCGTCCTTGGCGAACCGCTCCGGCGCGGTGATGTTGACGAAGAAGGTCTCGGTCAGCCCGGTGTAGCCGATGGCGGCAAAGAGGACCATCATCAGCCAGACCACCAGCAGCTCCACGCCCGAGAACACGGGCGGTCGCCGGGTCAGCCGCGAGACCAGGGCATCGATCACGAACATCCAGGCAACGATGAAGAACGGGGCGAGCGGGAAATGCCCGCCGCCGAGGTGCGCGTTGTGCAGCACCGCGCTGTTGTAGGGGGTGAACACGCACAGCGCCAGCCCCAGGACGAGGCCGGTCACAAGTGCCCGCAACCTGAGTCGTCCATTCATCGTCCGGCCTCCCCGGTCTCGCCCATGACCCGGTTTTTCTGGACCTGATCACGCTTGACCGCGTCGAGATCCCCGGCGTACTTGCCCACGGCCTCGTCGTCCAGCGAGCGCCAGGCCAGGAGCTGTTTGCGCAGGTCGTTGATAAAGGTCTTGTTGAGATTCTCCCACGCCTTGAACTCGCCCGCCTCGCGCTGGATGACCACCTTGACCTGCCTGAACCCGCCGTAGAGATCGGACGGGCAGAACACGAGCCGGACCTTCTGGCGCACGCCGAAGTCGAACGGCGCGAGCCAGACGCGCAGGCTCATGTAGAAGCACAGGTCGTCCGGGATGGTGATCCGGTCGACGACTCCGGCCAGCAGGCCGGTTCTGGCCTCCTGCTCTTCCAGGTCGAGGAAGTTGCACTGCATGTCGTCGGTGCAGAACGCGCCGTGGGACACGTCATAGTGGGCCAGATAGTATTGATGCAGGAATCCGCCTGCGCTGGACATCTCCCCGATCTTGATCAGGAAGGGCAGCACCACGGTCAGTTCGTCGCCCACGGCCTTGGGCATGGTCCATGACTTGTTCACGTCCGGAATGGCGATGCGCGCCGCCACCTTGGCCGGATAGATGGCCGAGACCAGGACCACGCCGATGACCAGGAGCATGGCCGCCACGCCTGCGGTGGACGAATAGTTGGCGGTCATGCCCTCCCACAGCGGGGTGCCTGCCAGCAGGGCCGACGCCCCTTGGGCCAGCAGGTAGCCGACCACCACCGAGATGACGGCAAAGGCCAGGGCCTCGGCGATGAACAGGAAGGCCACATGGGGCGGGGCCAGCCCCACCGAGGTGTAGACCGCGATCTCCGATTTGCGCTCGTAGACCGATCCGATCATGGTGTTGAGGACGATGAGTATTGAAATGCACAACGGGATCAGGATGTTGGCCATGCCAGAATAGCTGACCGCATCCGCCGCGTAATAGAGCGAGGTGCCGGACGCGCCACCCCGGAACAGGAGCATGCCGAAGCGGTCGCCAAGATCGCCCAGGTCGCCGCTGCCCGGTCCCGGCTTGATGGCAATGCCCTTGAGCCGGCCCGCGCCGCCGCCGAGCGAGAGCAGCATCTCAGCCGGGACCAGGATGGTCTCGTAGTCCGGGATGTGCTGGTAACGGCTCTCGGTGGTGATGATGTCCTGACCGTCCTCGATGGCCTCGGCCTCGACCTCGGAGAGCTGGCTGGCCGCCTGATTGGGAAAGACGATGGGCGTGATGGGTTCGCCGTCGAGATCGGGATTGCTGCCCAGACCGTCGTCCCGGAACACGCCCACCAGGATCAGCTCGATGCCCCAGATGGTGACCTTGTTGAGGTCCGGGTCGTCCGGGTCCGCGCCGAGTTGGTCGGCCATGCGCTCGGGCAGGATGACGGCGAACCGTTCGCCCTCGCGGAACCACCGGCCCTTGACCAGGATGCGGTCAAGCCCGCTGACCTCGGGCTCGCGGTGGGACAGGCCGACCATGCCGCGTCCGGGCGTCTCCCGGTCGCCAAGAAAGACCGGGATGAGCGGCGCGCGCGACTTGTCGCTGGTGAACCCGGTGTCGTACCAGGCGCGCGGGGCGACCACGCCCCGGCCCTCGTAGGCGTTCTCCACCACGGCCAGGGCCTCGAGCGGCACGTCCTGCCAGTTGACATACTTGAGCATCAGGCCGGTGTAGGTGGCCGTGGGGCTGAAATTGGCCCATCCCTTCTGGCGCACGGACTTGACCGTGGTGAAGTTCATGATGGTGAAGGTCAGGATGACCAGGGTGGCAAAGGTCAGGAAGGTGCGCACCGGTCTGCGCTTCAGGTTGCCCACGCCCAGGACAAAGGCCGCGCCAAAGGCGGCCATGGGGCTGATGCCCGTGAGCTTGATGTGGGACGACCTTTTTTGCAGATCGACCATCTCGCGCTCGAAGCGCAGGAAGATGATCAGCGAAACCAGCATCGACAGGGCGAGAATGAAAAAGGCCAGGATGACCACCAGGGGCGAATAGGTCAGCTGGAACGCGGGGTGGACGAAATAGACCACGGTGATGATCAGGACCAGGAAGCCGAGGAAGGCGGAGATGCGCTTCTTGATGTCCGAGTAGGAGAAGAACAGCCGCTCCATGCAGTAGGCGAACGGCACGAACAGGGCCACGTAGAAGAGCACGCCCACGAGCACGTCCTTCTGAGTCCTGTCCACATCGCTGTAGACCCGGCTGGCCTTGGCCAGCGAGGAGCGCGAGGCCTCCACGAACCGGTCCCACTGCTTCAGCTCCCGGTATTCCACGGCCCGCTCAAGGTCCTCGTTGCCCTGGCGGCGCAGGGTGCGGATGCGCTCGTTGACGATGCCCTTGTCTTCGAGGTTGTCGATGCGCGGGTCGAGCAGGCTCCACATGTCGCGCGCGGCCTGGAACTCGGTCATGGGGATGACCGGCCACTGCCGGGCGATGTAGCCCCGGCCAAGGGGATTGTCCGCGTCCGCGTTGAGCAGCAGCACCTTCTTGTCGAGCACCGAGTCCGAGAGGGTCAGCTTGATGGGCGTGTCCGGCTCCAGGAACAGGGTGCCCAGCGTGGACCGCCGGGTGTCGAGCCTGCTGTACCAATAGCTCACGGGCGGGGCTTCGGTGCGCCCGTCGATGAGGGTAGGCAGGTAGAGGTATTTGAAGGTCCGGGGGTCCACCAGATTGAAAAGCGTGGTCTGGGTGCAGGTGAAGAGGATCAGATCCGTCCCCTGCACGGCCCGGCTCAGCTTGATCCGATAGGCATCCTTGCCGGTCTTGGGCTTGTCCACGGCCCAGACGGCCAGCCCGGTTTGCTCGTCAAAACGCAGGGCCTCGACCACCGCCTTGTGATAGCTGACTTTTCTGCTGGCAAAGCCGGGGATGCGGAAGCGGCCCGCGGTATCGACCATGCCGTAGTTGAGCGTCTGCCACTGGGACGCGAGCACGACCATGCCCGTGCCGGGCCGGTCCGGAAAAATCTCGCCCTTGCGCAACAGGTTGGCCCGCCCCTCGACAGTGACGAAATGGCTGTCCACACGCTCGCCCGCGTTGTCCATGGGCTGGTCGGCCAGGGCGCGGGTCAGGGTGCGCACCAGTCCGGCCTGTCGGCGCACGAAGTCGAAATCCACCCGCGCGGGCCGATCATAGGGCGTGCCCCAGGCCGGGCGGGCGTCATGAACCGTGGCCAGGGTCATCCCGGCGAATCCGGCCAGGGCCATGGGCTCTCCGCCCAGCTCCGGCATGTCAGGCAGGTAGCTCTGCCAGGCGCGCCTGCCGGGCCGCAGGGTGTCCTTGAAAAGCGCGGCCTCAGCGGGCCGGTCCTGCTCCAGCTCCCTGACAGCCCGCTTCATGACCGTGTCCAGCGGGCGGAAGAAGGCGGTCCGGTTGACCGTGGGCATCAGGTCGTGCAGCCACCCCTTGTCAAAGCCGCCCACGCCGTCGCCGTGGCTCGAAAGATAGAGGGAAACATGGCCCGCGATGCTCCGCTCGCCAAGGGTGTCGCGCAGGGCGCGGGCCGAGCGGATGTCTTGCAACTGGCCCGTGGCGTCGTCGAGGATGGCGACCTGATAGCCGCGCGCCGGGGCCACGAAGTCCGCCAGGATGAGCCGCTCCTCGTCGGACAGGGGAAAGTCGGCCACCGTGGAATTGACCCAGTTGAGCCTCTTGAGCATGATCCGCTGGGCCGCCAAGTGCTTGATCCGGTCCTGGCGGGCCGCTTCGCTCATGGCGTCGTGGCCCATGCCGTTTTCCATGGACCGGCCCATTCCCCGGCCCCTGCCCGGCCTGGACTCCATGTCCCTCCGACCAGTCTGGCTCAGCAGGCGCAGGCGCATCAGTTCATTGGTCAGGTCGTCCTCGCGGTCGCGGACCATGGCCTTGATGGCCCGCTTGACCAGGGCGCGGTCCGCCTCGTCGGCCATGACCGCCTCGGCAAAGGGATCGGCCATGTCCAGAATTTCTATGATCCGGGTGGCCTCGGCCACGCGCCCGTCGAGCTCGTTGCGCCGCTCCTTGAGCAGCTTGCCCTTGGTCACCAGGGCCCAGGTAAATTCGCGCATGCCCGCCTGGGCGCTCGACTTGCCCGCCGTGGCCACCAGCATGACCGACCGCTTGGGCGGGCTGTCGGCAAATCCGGCGGCCACCTCCATGAGAGTGGCGATAGACACGCCCTCGTCCGCGCCCGGCGAATCGCCCGCCACCAGCGCCGTGGCGTCGTAGAACGCCTCGGCGACCAGGGTCTGGCCCGTCAGGTCAGGGTCGCTGCCCGGAACGAGGCAGTAGACGTTCTCGGCGACCACGTTGCGCCACTGGGCGCGCGAGGCGAGCCGGGCCATGCCCAAAAGCCGGGGGCCGCCCTCGGCCACATCGTTGCCGAGCGCCACCCGCGCCAGCTCGTCCGACATCCAGAAAATGGGGAAATCCACCGGGGTCAGCTCGAACTTGGAATCAAAGAGGGACCGGGGCGAGGGGCCGCCGTCGCCGCCCTGGCCCACGAAGATGAGGGCGCGCGCGCCGAGCATGGCCGCGTTGTTCCAGTTCTTGCCCGAGTCCATGTCCATGAGGACAGTGGCCCCTTCCACATCCAGGCCGTTGAAATCCCTGACCGCGCCCTGGCCCACATAGAGGAGCGGACCGTGGATGCCGGGCGGGGTCACCGCGCCCGGCGACAGGGCGTTTGCGCGCAGCTGGCTGAGCTTGATGGTACGGCCTGAGCCCATGACGTGCAGCTCGGCCCCCTGGGCCACCACCACCGGGACACGGAAGCTCTGCCGCCCGATGGTCGCACCCGGAAACAGCCGCCTGAACTCCGCCTCGACCATGTCCGCGGCCAGCGTCGCGCCGGGAGCGCCGGGCGAGCGGTCGCCCAGGGCGGCCAGCCGTTCAATGAAATTCCTGCCGTTGCCCGCAGCTTCGTCCATGGGCGAGGCCCATGCCGCCGTTGCCAGCAGCAGGAGGCCGAGGAACACGTGCAGCCCGCGCCGGACCATGGGCTAGCCCCTCTCTCCGGTCTGGGCTGTTCCGTTCCCCTTGCCGCCTATGCCGCCCACGGTGATGTTCAGTTCCTCGCGCCGCTCGATGCGGTCCACCACGCCGTCGCGCACCCAGATGACCCGGTCCGACACGTTGAGCATCTTGTAGTCATGGGTGGCGGAAATGATGGTCACCCCGCGCTCCTGAGAGAGCATCCGCAACAGTTCGATGATCTCCTCGCCGGTGGTCAGGTCGAGGTTGCCGGTAGGCTCGTCGGCCAGGACGATGGCCGGGTCGTTGGCCAGGGAGCGGGCCACGGCCACGCGCTGCTGCTGCCCGCCCGAAAGCTCCAGCGGCTTGTGCTGGAACCGCTCGCCAAGGCCCACCAGCTTGAGCAGCTCGATGCCCTTGTCCTGGGCGTCGTCCGAGTTCATGCCCGCAAAGGTCATGGGCAGGGTCACGTTTTCCAGGGCGGACATGACCGGGATGAGGTTGAAGGTCTGAAAGATATAGCCGATCTTGCGGTTGCGCAGCCAGGCCAGCTCGTAGGCGTCGAGCTGGGAGATGTCCACCTCGTCGATGAACACCTTGCCGTCCGTGGGCTTGTCCAGCCCGCCGATCATGTTGAACAGGGTCGATTTGCCCGAACCGGACGGACCCATGATGGACACGTATTCGCCCGAAAATATTTCAAGGTCCACGCCCTTGAGGGCCATGACCTCGACCTTGCCCATGGTGAAGCTCTTGGTCACGCCCACAACGCGGACAATGGTGCGCCGTTCTTCGGTCATAGCAGGATACCCCTAATGCTCGGCCCGGATGGCCTTGATCGGTTCCATGCGCGCGGCCAGCAGCGCGGGATAGAGAACGCCCAGCAGGCTGAGCAGGCACCCGGCCAGGGTGGCCAGCCCCACGGAGCCGAGCGCCCCGGCCCAGGAGATGTCGGTCCAGGCGGCCCACCCGAACCGGACCGCGCCCGTGAGCAGCGAAAACAGGCAGCCCAGAAGAGCCCCGGCCAGCGCGCCCACCAGCCCCTGCATGGCAGCCTCGAGCAGGAACAGGCGCAGGATCATGGAATCGAGCGCGCCCAGACACTTCATGACGCCGATCTCCGAGAACCGCTCGGTCACGGACATGAGCTGGGCATTGACGATGCCCACGGTGCAGACCAGCAGGGAAAGGATGACGATCCACCGCTCCTTGGCCGACATGGCCACCGCGCCGCCTGCCTGATCCACGTCGTACCCTGCGGCGGACAGCACCGTGGCCGCATGGCTCCCGCCATGGGTCAGCAGGCCCGTGGCCACATCAAGGTTGACCAGGACAAAGGCGAGAAATGACACGGCCAGCGTAAGGCTGGACACCGTGATCATGGACCGGAAAAATCGGACCCTGAGGCTCTTGAAGCTGATCTCCACGGACTTGGAAAACGGCAGGGTGATGAGCCGGTCGATCCGTCCCTGCGGCCTGCCCATGACCGATCCCCTGCCAAGGCCGGAGCCTGTGGCATTTTTTGGAGAACCGTGCACGGTGGGCGGGGTGATCGGCTTACTTTCCATATTCTCAAAATGTTATGCACAAGCTTCTTCCATGACAAGCGCAAAGAGCAAGGCCGGGCAAAAATTTTCCGGCTCGACACACATCCGGAACAGCGCCTGCCCGGACCGTTTCCATCAGGGACGATCCAGCCGGATGAACATCAGACCGGACCGGGCCACGGCAGCCAGACAGTGATCGAGAAAGGTGAAGGCCGCTTCGTTCATGCGCTGGTGGTGGAGCATCACCCCCACCCGGCCCGAGGCCAGGGCGGTCTCAAACTCCCGGACCAGGGCCGCGAGCCCCTGGGCGGGATCATTCTCGCGCCGGGTGTGCAGGTCCACGTTGATTGGAATATCAGGCAGACCGCCGGGCATGGGCACCCTGCGCTGCGCCCCGTCCGAGCGCGACACGGACACATAGCCCGCCTCAAGCAGCAGTTGCGCGGTCTGGGCGTCGAACCGGTTCCAGGGCGGGGTGAAGACCGGGCTGAACCGCGCCCCCATGATGGCCTCAAGCCGCTCGCGCCCCCTGGCCAGATCGGCCCGCTTGTCGGCCAGGGACCGGTCCGCGCCGAACTCGCCCTTGCGCCCCTCGCGCTGGTGGTTGACATGCCGCCAGCCATGCTGGTGCCAGCACCACAGGTCGCGCTCCCCGGCCCAGTGCCGCAGCACGTCCCAGCGGGCCGGGGTCAGCCAGGCCGGGGTCACGGCCAGATGCAGGGGCAGCCCGTGCCGGGCAAAGGTCTCCAGCATCCGGCGGCACGCCTCGCCCGGCGCGGCCACGTCGTCGGCGCGGAAGAATATCTCCGTGCCCGGCGCGGCCCCGGCCAGGAGCGCATTAAGCCGATGCGCCGCCTCGCCAAGCAGGGCTGGCGGCGCGGACCAAAGGGCGGAAACAGCGGTTTTGACGATCATGATGGGCACAGGTAGCACACTCCCGGCCCGGATGGCAAAAGCGGAAACAGACGGCGCGCCCCTGCCCGGCCGGGCAGGGGCGAATCCCGAAGATCACGCCACCAGCGCCCGCTCGCCGCCCCAGACCGAGCGGACCACGTCACGGAACTCGCGCAGCGGCGCGGTGTAGCCCCGGCCCGCCGGATAGGAGAGGCACAGGGGAATCTGAAGGGTTTCGGGCCACAGGACCGCCTGGCCCGCATCGGCCAGCCGCCTGCCGTCGTCCTCGCGCAGCACGGCCACGCCCATGCCCTCGGCCACCAGCTCGCGCATGATGTTCTCGTCCACGGTCTGCTCCACCGGATTGGGCTCCACGCCAAAAGCGGACATGCGCTCGCGCACGGCCACGTGGAAAGGACACCCTCTGAAGGAATATATCCAGGGCAGGGCCGCCAGCCCGCGCCAATCGCCCGGCTGCACCCGGCCAGCCATGACCGACGGGATGGCGATGACCAGCGTGACCGAGGCCACGAACTCGTCATGGACCCCCTCCTCGCCCCACATGCCGTAGCGGAAGCCCACATGCATCTCGCCCGTGCGCAGCGCCCCGGCGGTGTACCGGCTCTGGGAGACGATGAACGAGAGCTGCACCCCCGGCACCGAGACGCGCATGTGCCGCGCCAGCTCGGCCATGCGCAAAAAGGCAGGGTCCGTGTTCAGTCCCACGATGAGCCGGGACGCTGCCGGACTCTTGAGCCCAGCCCCGCGCGAGCGGAAATCCTCCAGGGCCTGGACCGCGTTGCGGGCATAGGGGAGCAGGGTCTCGCCCTCTGCGGTCAGGGCCATTCCCCTGGCCAGCCGGACAAAGAGGGGATAGCCCAGCGTCTCCTCCAGCTGCTTGATCTGGCCGCTCAGGGCCGACTGGCTCAGATACAGGGACTCGGCGGCCCGCGTCAGGTTGCCCTCAAAGGCCACGGCCAGATAGCACTGCAATTTCCTGATATCCATGTCCCCTCCGGATCGGGACGGACAAGCGTTCTGACAATGAGAACGGTCCCCAAAAAATTTCAAATTGGATTTATCCCGCTCATTCCATGATAAAAGCAAAAAATCAAGGCGGAATATCCATCATGAATCAACGGAAAACCGGAACGCTCCCCCTGTGCTGCATGATGATCGGCGCGGTGCTCGGATCAGGCATCGTCATCCTCCCGCCCCTGGCCATCGAGGTCGCCGGGCCGTGGGCGCTCCCGGCCTGGGGGCTGACCGCCGTCTTTGGGGTGGCCTTTGCCTATGTCTTTGCCAGGGCGGGTACGCTCTTTCCCGGCGAGGGCGGTGCAGCCGACGCCGTGGAGCGCGCCTTTGGGCCCGGCGTGCGCAACCTCGCCGCCTGCACCCTGTGCGGGGCCGCCCTGTTCGGCCCGGCAGCGGTCATGCTGACCATCATCGACTACCTGCCCCCGGCCATCCAGCCCGGCTCGCCCCTGGTCCGGGGCATGGCCGCCGGGGGCGTGCAGGTCGCCTGCGCCCTGCTGCTCACCACCGGCCTGCGGACCATGAGCCGGGTGGGCACGCTCCTGGCTGTCACGGCCACTATCCTGCTGCTGAGCGGATCAATCGTCACCCTCGCCCTGCACGCCGGGCCAGAAAGCGCACACCTGGTCACGACCCTGCCGCCCATAGACCCTCCGGCCATGGGCTACACCCTGCTCCTGCTCTTCTGGGCCGTGGTCGGCTGGGAGGTGGTGGGCAACTACGGGGCCGAGGTGGCCGACCCGCGCCGCACTGTGCCCCGTGCCGCAGTCATGGCCGCCATCGTGGTCGGGCTGGTCAGCCTGGCCGTGGCCGCCGGGTTGCAATACGGCACATTCCCGCCCGAAGCGGGCCACGGCGTGGCCGGGCTGCTCCACCCGCTCTTCGGCCCCTTCGCGCCCTGGATCATGTCCGGGCTGGTCATGGCCCTGTGCGTGACCACCTACCTGCTCATCGTCGGTGCCGTGGCCCGGCTGGTGGCCCATCTGGCCCGTGACCGCGCCCTGCCCGCCGTCCTCGACACCCGCAACCAACACGGCGTGCCCCATGTGGTCATCGGGCTGTACACCCTGGCCCACCTGGCCCTGATCGCCCTCGTCTCCCTGGGCGCCCTCGACGTGGCGGGCATCGTCACCATCGCCGATGGATTCTTCCTGGCCAACGCCCTGCTCGGCACAATGGCCGCGGCCCGGCTCTTCACCACGCCTCTGCCCCGGACCGTGGCCGGGCTGCTGGCCCTGGCCGTGTTCGCCGTGCTCACCCGCTCGGCCTGGCCCGTGCTCACGGCCATCGTCTGCCTGGGGCTGATCACCACCGTCCGCGCACGCCAAACCGCAAAGCGCCCTGCCCCGAGCCAGGCAGGCCAGGCCCCGTCTTGACATCGGCGCGGTTTCCATCAAGGATTCTGACCTCGGCGGACCTGCCGCCACCAACCAGAAAAACGGAGCGACAGATGAACATATTCGGCGAGAGCGTCCCCTTCCACAAGATGCAGGGATGCGGCAACGACTTCGTGGTCATCGACAATCGCGTGGCCCGCGTGCCCGCCACAGTCATGGCCGACTGGGCCAAAAAGATCTGCGCCCGCGCCTTCGGCGTCTGCGCCGATGGCCTGTTCTTCCTGGAGGACCCCGACGAGCCGGGCCTCGACTACCGCTGGCACTTCTACAACTCCGACGGCTCACGGGCCGAGATGTGCGGCAATGCCTCGCGCTGCGCAGGCAAGCTCGCCCATGCCCTGGGACTGGCCCCGGCAGAACACGTCTTCGGCACCGACGCAGGCCCCATCCGGGCCAAAGTGCTGCTCGACGGCCCGGACGCCGGACGGGTCAAGGTCCAGCTCACCCCGCCCAAGGGACTCGAAACCAACATCAGCCTCGACGTGGACAACACCCCCATGACCGTGCATTTCGCCGACACCGGGGTGCCCCACGCCGTGGTCCTGGTGGACGACGTGGCCGCGGTCAACGTTAGGGAACTGGGCCGCTCGCTGCGCTTCCACCCCCGCTTCGCCCCAGCCGGGACCAACGTCAACTTCGCCCAGGTCAAGGACCGCTCCACCATGCTCCTGCGCACCTTTGAGCGCGGCGTGGAAGACGAAACCTACGCCTGCGGCACCGGAGCCTGCGCCACCCAACTGGTCGCCAACGCCCTGGGCCTGACCGACCCACGAGCCGACCTCACCACCACCGGCGGCGAAATTCTCACCGTGTTCCTCGAAAACAACACCATCTTCCTCCAGGGCGCGGCAGAACTCACCTTCAAAGGCGAGCTCTACCTGCACCCCCTCGGACTGACCCGATAAGGCCTGCCTCCGGCGGCCAGAGGGGGGAAACCTCTTGGAAGAGGTTTCCCCCCTCTGGACTCCCCCCTTCCAGAACTTTTTTGCGCTCCGCCGCAAGGCGAAGCTGAGGGTGGCCAGGAGACGGACAGCGGCGGAGAGGGCGTGGATGCGCGAGAAGACGGCGTTTTTCTTAGAGAGTAAAAAAGAGAGGCGCAGCTCGTGCGGACGCGCAGCCCCCTACGCCGCCATCAAGCCCTTGCTTGCCCTACGCCCTCCCAGGCGGCGTAGACCCAACAAGTTTTGAAAGGGGGGTCCGGGGGGAAAACTTTTCCAAAAAGACCCACCGCGTATTCGAGAAGCGAGTCCCCGCCGTGTTTTCCCAACATGGCGGGGACTTACTTTTGGCGATTCTCAGCGATTGCAGACTATTCCTGGTGATTTTGGAACAGAATCAACACATACTTTCACACAGGCTCAACACAAATAGTCTACGTATTTCAAGCAATCACAGCTAAGAAACTAAACCTCGTCAACATGCGGATAACGACAATAGCTACAATACTTCGTGTGCCCATGAAAAGCGAGGGCCCAAACCTCAAGTGCCGAAGGGAAGACTCGGTACTTCTCGCTTTTCGCCTTGGAGGCAATATCTTGATTTTATTTGTCTATCCTGATTCAGCGTGTCCTTTGTGCATGGGGAATGACCTAGCATTTTGACCCGGCTTCAGCAAGGGGAGGACCCTAAAGTGGCCCAAACCGTTTTGCACTCACCCGGGCGGTACTCCGGCGGCACGACCGTCCACGATTGATAATTAAAAAGACAACGGGACGATTCGTTGACCGAAGTTGCTCAGATGGAGTGTATTGACCTTAGTCAACAAACTGGATGCCGGATCAGGTCGTATCTGGCCCATGCGATCAAAGCCCTCGCTTGATTTCACCCTGCCGATCATCATCACGACTTGACACAACTACCATTTCTAAAATAATAGCCGTATTGTGTTATTATTTTCAATTTCGTGCCAACACTGCCGAATCGGGCGGTGGCGGCAAAGGAGGGTATCCGATGTCAGGATGCACACCAAAGTCCACACCGGCAGTGGTGCCGGCGGACTTGTCTTCGATCCACCCCAACAAGGAGGGCACCATGAGACTGATTGAAGGCGTCATGTACCAGACCAACGCACCCAAAGGGGTCGACCCGGACAATATCTATTTTGTCCAGGTTGATGCCACCAAGTGCGAGGCGTGCGGCGAATGTGAGGCGGTCTGCGCCACCGGAGCGATTCAGCCCATAAACGACGACGGCATTCGGGCCGTGGTCGATCCGGCGGCCTGCATCAACTGCGGTCAATGTCTGACTCATTGTCCCTACGGGGCCATCTACGAGGGCGTGTCCTACGTGGATGAGATCTTTGAGAAACTCAAGGACCCCAACACCATCGTGGTCTCCATGCCCGCGCCTGCGGTGCGTTACGGTCTGGGCGAATGCTTTGGCGCCCCCACCGGCACTTATGTGGGCGGACAGATGCACGCGGCCCTGCGCCAGCTCGGCTTCAACTACATCTGGGACAACGAGTTCACCGCTGATGTGACCATCATGGAAGAAGGCACCGAGCTGATCCAGCGCGTGCAGGAGCAGGGCAAGAAAAACGCCCGCCCCCTGCCGCAGTTCACCTCCTGCTGCCCTGGTTGGGTCAAATTCGCCGAGACCTTCTACCCGGACCTCATGCCGAACCTGTCGAGCTGCAAATCGCCCATCGGGATGCTCGGCCCCTTGGCCAAGACCTACGGCGCGCACGAGACGCACACCGAGGCCAAGAATATCTACACGGTCTCGATCATGCCCTGCGTCGCCAAGAAGTATGAAGGGTTGCGTCCGGAGCTGGCCGACAGCGGATTCCGCGACATCGACGCCACCATCAACACCCGCGAGCTGGCCTACATGATCAAGACCGCAGGCATCAACTTCAACAGCCTGCCCTCGCAGCAGCCCGATCCGATCCTGGGCGACTCCACGGGCGCGGCCACCATCTTCGGCAACAGCGGCGGCGTCATGGAGGCAGCTCTTCGGCTTGCCTACGAAGTGCTCTCCGGCAAGAAGCTGGCCGATCCGAACATCCTGGTGGTGCGCACTCACGAGGGCATCAAAACTGCGGATGTTGCGGTTCCCGGCTTCGGCACGGTCAAGGTGGCGGTGGCCAGCGGGCTCAAGAACGCAGCCAAGCTGTGCGACGAGGTACGGGCGGGCAAGTCCCCCTACCATTTCATCGAGATCATGACCTGCCCCGGCGGTTGCGTGAACGGCGGCGGGCAGCCCATTGATCCCGAGGTAAGGGCATCCCTGTTCAGGAGCACCGTCGCCCGCATCAACAATCGCTTCCGGGCACGCACCGTTGGCGCGTAAGGAGGAATGAGACATGAAGATGAACAGACGTGCCTTTATCAAGACGTGTGGCATCATGACCGGCTACGCCGTGCTCGGACTGAACCTGGCCAAGGAGGCTGCGGCCGATGTCATGGATTTCGTGGGCCTGCGCCAGAAATCCGTGTACGCCACTGACGCCAACCCCAAGATCTACAAGCTGCGGAAGTCTCAGGACAACCCCATGATCAAAAAGCTCTACGACCACAAGGACGGCTTCCTGCATGACGGTCCCTGTGGCCACATGTCCCACCATCTGCTGCACACCCACTACATTGATCGCAGCGCCAAGGCGGCTGCCCTCAAGAGCAAGGGCTTCAAGCTGAACTTCTAACGCCTCACAAATGTCACCTGCGGCGAGGATGCTTCTGATCCAAGGGCGACATTCCTTCTGCGAACCACCTTTGCCAGCCATCGGCCACCATGCCCGCGACACAGCCAGACAAGCTGTGCGTCCTGACGCGCCCCTCCGGCATTTCTGGTATTACTAAATTTAAAAAGTTATGCTTGTAGTATAACTTTTTCTTGATTCGTATAGCGCATGCGTGTAGTGACATTCCCAGAGCACCTCCGACCGGAGACCGTCTGCCTGCGGGAAGGGTTAGCCTGAACCCCAGGGTGGAGCCATCTGGCCCTGCCCTCACCGTTGGCAGGATACCGTCCAGAAGCTCCCACCCCTTCCCAGCATGCAGAGAGCCCGGGAGTGCTATTCCGGGCTCTCTCCTTTTCGGCAGGAAACCACGAACAGCGGGGTTTTGCACATGCAGAAACGAATCGGCATCATCGGCATCATCATTAAGGACAGGAACATGGCGGCTTCCAAGGTCAATGCTATTCTGAGCGATCATGGGGAGATGATCGTCGGTCGCATGGGGCTGCCCTTTCGGGACAGGGGCATGAACATCATTGATTTGATCATCGAGGCGACCACCGACGAGGTGGGCGCCCTGACCGGCAAGCTCGGCATGCTTGACGGGGTCCAGGTCAAATCTCTTCTGGTCTAAACAAGGAGGCTGCATCATGAAAAAGGACAGTTCACTGAGTGAGGGGCTTGAAAACTTCATCGACGAAAAAGTCATCCGCACCGAGATGGAAAAGGCGAATAACCCGGCATCGGGCCTGATTCGCGAAATCCTGGCCAAAGCCGGAGAGCGGCAGGGACTCGACCCGGACGAGGCCGCCGCCCTGCTCGGCAACCGGGACAAGGATCTGGACGAGGCCATCTTCGAAACGGCCAGAACCATCAAGAAGGGCATCTACGGCAACCGGCTGGTAGTCTTTGCCCCGCTCTACATCACCAACGAGTGCGGCAACCAGTGTAGATACTGTGGTTTCAACGCCAAGAACAGCGACCTGGACCGGCGAACCCTCTCGTCCGAGGAGATCCGCCGCGAGGTCACGGTCCTTGAGGATCTGGGCCACAAGCGGCTGCTCCTGGTCTACGGCGAGCATCCCCGCCTGGGCGCGGACTGGCTCGCCCAGACCGTCAGGGACGTGTATGCCGTCACCTCGGCCAAGAGCGGCGAAATCCGCCGGGTCAACGTCAACTGTGCTCCGCTCGACGTGGAAGGGTTCCGCAAGCTTCATGAGGTTGGCATCGGCACCTACCAGTGTTTTCAGGAGACCTACCACCGCCCGACGTATGAAAAGCTGCATGTGGCCGGACGCAAGACCGACTTCCTGTGGCGGCTGCACGCCATGCACCGCGCCCAGGAGGCGGGCATCGACGACGTGGGCATGGGCGCGCTCTTCGGCCTCTACGACCCGATCTTCGAGGTGCTCGGCCTGCTCCACCACGCCCGCAGGCTGGAACTCGACTGGGGTGTCGGGCCGCACACCATCTCCTTCCCCAGGCTGGAGCCCGCCCTGAACTCTGACATCGCCTTCAACCCGCCCTATCCGACCACGGATCACGAGTTCAAGAAGATCGTCGCCGTGCTCAGGTTGGCCGTGCCCTACACCGGGCTGATCCTGACCACCCGCGAAACCGCGGCCATGCGCAAGGAACTGCTGGAAGTCGGCGTCTCCCAGCTTTCGGGCGGCTCGCGCACCTACCCCGGCGCATACAGCGATCCGGAATACGACCGGCCCGATGTACAGCAGTTCTGCATCGGCGACAGCCGCAGCCTGGACGAGGTCATCCGGTCCATTGTCGGAGACCACGGCTACGTGCCGTCCTGGTGTACGGCGTGCTACCGGCTGGGCCGCACCGGTGAGCACTTCATGGAACTGGCCAAGACCGGCTTCATCCAGAAGTTCTGCCTGCCCAACGGCTTATTGACCTTCAAGGAATACCTGGAGGACTACGCCTCCGAAGAAACCAAGCAAGTGGGCGAGGCCCTCATCCGGCACGAAATCGAAAACTACCCCGACCTGGACCGCAAAAGCCTGCTCACCGACAGAATGACACGCATGGAAGCGGGCGAACGGGACCTCTACCTGTAGGCATGCGGCACATGACGAAAATCGCGCCCGCACCTGGGTTCCGCCTGGAGCGAGACGCCTTGGGCGAGCTGGAGGTGCCTGCGCACGCCTATTATGGCATCCACACCCTGAGGGCTGTTCGCAACTTCCCGTTCTCCGGATACCGGCTGCATCCGGCCTTCATCCGCGCCTTTGCCCTGGTCAAGCGGGCCTGCGCGCAGACCAACGCGCTCCTCGGACATCTGTCCGGGGAGCGCGGCCAGGCCATCGACGCGGCCTGCGCCGAGATCGCCGCAGGCGCGCTGCACGACCAGATCGTGGTGGACCCGTTTCAGGGCGGGGCCGGAACCTCGACCAACATGAACCTCAACGAGGTCATCGCCAGCCGGGCAGCGGAGCTGCTCGGCGGCGAACGGGGCGACTGGGAGCGGGTCCACCCCATCCTGCACGTGAACATGCACCAGTCCACCAACGACGTGTACCCCACCGCCCTCAGAGTGGCGGCCCTGACCATGCTCTTGGACCTGGAAACCGCCGTGTCCGCTCTTCAGGAGTCGCTCCAGCGCAAGGAGACCGAGTTCCGCGACGTGGTCAAGCCTGGACGTACCGAGTTGATGGACGCCGTGCCCATGACGCTGGGCATGTCGTTCGGGGCCTTTGCCGACGGCGTGGCCCGGGATCGCTGGCGCATCTTCAAGTGTCGGGAGCGGCTCAAGCGGGTCAATCTCGGCGGCACGGCCATCGGCACCGGGCTCGGTGCGCCGCGCGACTATATCCTGGCCGTGACCGGGACTCTGGCCTCCCTGGCCGGGCTGCCCGTGTCCAGGGCCGAAAACCTCGTGGACGCTACCCAGAACATGGACGTGTTCGTCGAGGTTTCGGGCATGCTCAAGGCATGCGCCGCCACCCTGATGAAGATCGCCTCGGACCTGCGTCTGCTCGCCAGCGGCCCCGGCGCCGGACTCGGAGAGTTGATACTGCCGCCGCTCCAGGCCGGTTCCTCTATCATGGCGGGCAAGATCAACCCGGTCATGCCCGAGGCGGTCATCCAGGCCGCCCTGCGGGTCATGGCCAACGACCAGACCGTGACCCTGGCCGCGGCCATGGGCCAACTCGAACTCAACCATCTGATGCCGCTCCTGGCCCATGCCATCCTTGAGTCCCTGACTCTGTTGACATGCGCCTGCCAGGGGCTGGCGACCGGATGTGTGGACGGCATCCTGGCCGACAGGGAGCGCTGCCTGCTTCTGGTGGAGCAGAGTGGGGCGCTGGCCACCGTGCTTGTCCCGGCGCTGGGATACGACCGGGTGGAGCGGCTCCTGGCCGAGGCCAAAGCCGCCGGGCGCAGCGTGCGCGACCAGGCCGCACTCGACGGACTGGCCTCGCCCGAAACCCTGGACAAGCTCCTTTCCCCCAAACGGCTGTGCAAGCTCGGCTTCACGCCCGGAGAATTCGAAGGAGTGGAACCCCGATGAAGCTCGTGGCAGACATCAACGCCCTGGACACGCCCAGCCTGTTCGCGGCCAGTGAGCGGCGCATCATCCTGCACGCGGCGGTGTACGGGGCATTCGCCCGATCCCGTCCCCACCGCCACGGCCTTGAGACGGCCCTGGCAAAACCGGGCTTCGAGCGTCTCGACATCATCGTTCTGGAACCGGGATGCTGCGAACCCTGGGTGCGCCCCTTCCTTGAGGCCCTCAGGTTCGGCATATCGAGACAGGCCGCTGACGACGAGGTGGCCGCGTCCCACGCCTTTGTCAGCGAGCTGGCCGCACGTCATCCGGGCCAGGTGCGTGTGCATCCCGCCCGCAGGCTGCCGTGCCTGCCCATCCTCGTCATCGACGACACCATCGTCTTCGGCCAGTACGCCCATGCGGACATTCATGCGCCCCAGGGTTTCTGGGGCATGATCCAGGCCGATGTGCAGACGCTTCTCGGCTGGGCCGATACCGGCAAGCCCCCGGCCTCGGCCTCCCGCGAGGAGGTGGCCGCCTTCCGCCTCATCAACGAGTGCGTCCGGGCCATGTGCGCCTGCCGCGCCTGCCCGACGTTTTCCTTTCAACACCCAGACCGCCGGGACATCCCAGCACCCAATACACCATGAAAGCACACGACATTCTCATCGCTCTGATTGGGGCAGACGACCCCTCACTCTTCGCCCATGCCCATGAAATCAGGCAGCGGGTCTTTGGCAACGAGGTCTACATCCGGGCCATCGTGGAATTTTCCAACACCTGCAACAAGCACTGCCGCTACTGCGGGTTGCGCGCGGACAACCGCACCCTGCGCCGCTACCGCATGCGCGCCTACCACATCCTGGAGACGGTCGCGGCTGCCGTGGACCAGCGGGCAGGAACCGTGGTGCTGCAGTCCGGGGACGATCCGAGCTACACCGCCGAGTACATCGGGGAACTGGTCCGGCAGATCAAGGCCCGCCACGACGTGGCCGTGACCCTTTCCCTGGGCGACCGGGGCCTGGACGAATACGCGTACTGGCGCGAATGCGGCGCGGACCGCTGCCTGCTCAAGCTGGAGACCACCGACCCGGCCCGCTACAAGCAACTGCGCCAGGGCGAGGACTTTTCCGCCCGCCTGCACCGGGTGGAGGAGTTGCGGCGCATGGGCTACGAGGTCGGCTCCGGGGTCATCGCCGGGCTGCCTGGCACCACGCCCGTGGACGCCCTGCGCGACATCCTCTTCCTCACGGATCTGGGGCTGGACATGATCGCGGTGGGGCCGTTCGTGCCCAACCCGGATACCCCCATGGCCGGAAACGCTCCCGGTTCGGTCGATCTGTCGTACAGGATGACCGCCCTGCTGCGCATCCTCAACCCCGAGGCCAACATTCCGGCCACCTCAGCCCTGGACGCACTGCGCCCCGGAAGCCGCACACTGGCCCTGACCCGTGGCTGCAACGTGCTCATGCCCTCCATGACTCCGGCGCCGTTGCGGGGCGACTACGCCATCTATCCCGGCAAGAACGCCGGGACCGACGAGGACGGGCCGTCCCTGGCATCGGCACGCCAGGCCGTCAGGGACGGCGGGTTCATTTCGTCATCGGCCAAGGGGTTCTCGCCACGGGGGAGCCATGTCGGATAAGGCGCCCCGCGGAGTACGGCTGGTCATTGCCCTTGCCGGACGCCGGAATGCGGGCAAATCGTCGCTGCTCAACGCCCTGACCGGTCAGGAGACGGCCATAGTCTCGGACACGCCCGGCACCACCACCGACCCGGTGGCCAAGCACTACGAGTTGCTGCCGCTCGGACCGGTGACCTTCTACGATACGGCGGGCCTGGACGACACCGGCGATTTGGGCGGTTTGCGCATGAAGGCCACGCGCAAGGTGCTCTACCGCTCTGACGTGGCCGTTGTCGTGGTGGGCGAGGAGGGCGTCACCGCCCACGAGCGGGCCATCCTCGACATGGTCAAGGGGTTGTCCATCCCGTGCATCGTGGCCTTCAATAAAACCGACCTGCGCACGCCCGCGTCCGAGGAGCTGGCTCTGTGCCGGTCCCTGGGTGCGCCCTGCCTGACGGTCTGCGCCAGGACCGGAGCCGGGGCGGACGAACTCAAGCGGGCCATCATTGATGCCGCGCCTCTGGAATTCCGCCAGGAGCGGCTGTTGGTGGGCGACCTCATCAGTGAAGGCGACTGGGTGGTCTGCGTGGTGCCCATTGATCTGGCCGCGCCCAAGGGCCGCCTGATCCTGCCCCAAGTGCAGGTGCTGCGCGAAATTCTGGACTGCGACGCCGTGGCCGTGACAGTCAAGGAGCGCGAAATCGAAGCGGTCCTGGCCGGGATGGGGTGCAAGCCAGCCCTGGTGGTCACCGACTCCCAGGTGGTCATGAGCGTGGCCGGGGACGTGCCCGACGACATCCCGCTGACCACCTTCTCCACCCTGTTCGCCCGCTACAAGGGCGATCTGCCAAGCCTCGTCCGCGGGGCAGACGCCATCGACACCCTTGAGGACGGCGACACCGTGCTCATCGGCGAAGCGTGCTCACACCACGATGTGGCCGATGACATCGGACGGGTGAAGATCCCACGCTGGATCACTCAGTACACAGGCCGGGATTTGCGTTTTGAGGTGTATGCGGGCCACGATTTCCCGGACGACCTGGAGCGGTACCGGCTTGTGGTCCACTGCGGAGCCTGCATGCTGGGCCGCACCGAGATGCTGCGGCGCATCAACGAATGCGCACGCCGGGGACTGCCCGTGACCAACTACGGGGTAGCCATCTCCAAGGTCCAGGGCGTGCTCGACAGGATCATCGCGCCTTTTCCAGAACTC
Organism: Pseudodesulfovibrio aespoeensis Aspo-2; assembly: GCF_000176915.2. Classification (NCBI taxonomy): domain Bacteria; kingdom Pseudomonadati; phylum Thermodesulfobacteriota; class Desulfovibrionia; order Desulfovibrionales; family Desulfovibrionaceae; genus Pseudodesulfovibrio; species Pseudodesulfovibrio aespoeensis. Next base: position 632,004 of record NC_014844.1, on the reverse strand, counting down.
AGGGCTGCCCCCCTTGGCCTGGCGGGCGGATGACCGTCAGGCAGCGGGGCGCGTTCCGCTGTCGAAGAGGCTGACTGTGCGCTGGCACAGCCCTGAAAGGAGGGCGTGATCATGGCTGATGACGAGCAGGCCAAGCCCGTGCTCGCGGACCGCCCTGAGCACCGCCTTCCAGATGCCCGCCTGGGTCAGGGCGTCCAGCATGGAGGTCATCTCGTCGCACAACAGGTAGCGCGTTCTGCGGTCCAGGGCGCGGGCAAGACAGACTCGCTGCAACTCGCCGCCCGAAAGCTCGTGCGGATAGCGGTGGCTCCAGGCCGGGTCCACCCCCAGAACATCCAGTCTTGTTAAGCAGCGATTGAAGGTCGTCGCAGAAAGCATTTTTTGTGTTGACAAGCGTATGGTGTCCATACAATATTTAGCCCATGAACTCGATCATCGAAAAATACATGCTGCTTGTCGAAAAGATATCAAACACGACCAAGGCACACAAATCTTTTGGCACGGATGTAAATATTTACCGAAGTGAAATTCACATCATCCAGCTGATCGGCGACCGTGGAGAGGTTTTCATCTCCGAAATCGCAAGGCTGATCGGAGTAACCAAAGGAACGGTTTCGCAAATCGTCAGCAGGCTTGAAGCCAAGGGGTTGGCGGAAAAATCCGTGGACAAAAACAATAACACGCGCCAATTAGTCTGCCTGACGATTAAGGGGATGACGGCCTATCAGACCCATGTCAACTATCACCTGCGGAAGCATCAGGAAATGGAATGCTTCCTCGTTTCCTTGAATGCTGAAAACCGCATGGTTTTGGAAAAATTTCTTACTACGGCGCACGAAATGATCGAAGACCACCAGTAATTTTTTTACTCATAACGTATGGACTCCAAACGAATTAGGGAAAGGAATGAACATGAAACAGGAAAGTCGAATTGTCTGGATCGCAGCCATAATTCAACTTATCAACATTGTTGATTTTATGATGGTAATGCCGTTGGGGCCGGACATATCCAAGGACCTGCCTGTCACCAATTCGGATATCGGCATCATCTGCGGGTGCTACACGTTGGCGGTCGGCATCTCGGGAATTGCTTGTGCAAAATTTCTGGACCGGTTCGATAGAAAGCACGTCGCCCTCGTCGCCGTGCTCGGGCTTTCCCTGGCAACATTAGGGGCGACTTTTAGCTGGGATCTGACAACGCTGACCGGGGCAAGGGTGCTGGCCGGACTATTCGGAGGACCGGCAGCCGCCATTGCTTTTTCCATCGTCTGCGACGTTGTTCCCCCAGAACGGCGGGGAAAGGCCATGGCCATCGTCATGGGGACATTCTCGGTGTCAGCTGTGGCGGCCATCCCCTTTGGCCTCGAACTCGCCGAAAAAGGCACATGGCGTACGCCTTTCTATGCCATATCCATCCTGGGATTCATCGTGTTCTGGCTCATCCTCCGGCTCACTCCCTCCTTGAAGGAGCATCTGAAGGGCGAACCCCGGACGCTTGAGCTGACTCGGCTGTTTTCCAACGGCAAGTTCCTGCTGGCATTCATCATGATGGCAACGGCGATGATTTCATCATATGCGATCATCCCGAACATTTCAGCGTACTTTCAACTCAACCTCGGGTACCCCCGGTCGTCGCTTGGCTTCTTGTACCTCGTCGGCGGGCTATTCAGTCTCATCCTGATCCAGATCGGCGGCAGAGCTTCGGACAAGATCGGTCCGATTCCGACCAACATCCTGGGAACCATTTTGCTGGTGGTCTTCCTGTATGACGGATTCATGCACCAGCCAACATCCTCTCTTCTGGTTGTGTTCAGCATGTTCATGGGAATGGTCTGCTTTAGAAACGTCTCGGCCACGACCGAAGCCTCCAAGATTCCGCAACCCCATGAACGAGCCGCCTTCATGTCCCTGTTTTCCTCCATACAACACCTCGGCAACGGAATCGGCGCATTTCTGGCGTCTGCAATCCTGTCAACCGGACCGGAGGGAGACTTGATCAACATGAAGTGGGTGGGTCTCCTGTCAATAGTCATGGCTCTGATTCAGCCGCTTATCCTCATCATGATTCGTCACAGCAACACCGTTCAAAAGGACCCGGTCACCGCGTGACAGTCCAATCGCCGAGATACTCCTGAAACAACGCAACCGTCACATCACTTCCTTCAAGCATCCTCCTTTGGCGGAAAGGATCCCGCTTCCTGACCCGCCACTTTGACCCAGAGGGGTCAAATCACGCCGGAAGAGGACGATCGTGCACGTTGCCGGATGAAAAAGAAAAAGGGTTGCAGCTTGTTAGCCGCAACCCTTGATCATCCGGGTGCCGAAGAGAAGACTCGGAACTTCTCGCTTTTCGGCAGGGCGGCAATGCTTTGATTTTATTTGTCTATTCTGTTTCGGCGTGTCCTTTGTGCATGGGGAATGCCCTAGCATTGTGACCCGGCTTCAGCAAGGGGGCTCTCGTATCTCCGGAAAAGATGACGCGCAGAAGGTTGGCTTGCTCTGCTGACCAACAAGACGGTAGGCCTATCCACAAATGGATATAGTGGAGACTGGAGATGATATATGCACATACGCTGGATAGCGGACGTTTTCCTGAAATCCGCCATCAGGCACGGAAAAAGGATTCCAAGTATTTATTTGAAACCCTAAACTCTCTTGTGGTGGAGCTGGAGGGAACCGAACCCATGACCTCTTGAATGCCATTCTTGAGGATTGTCGACCACGATCACAACATAACACAACAATAATATTGGACTTATTTGCAGCCAAGCCTATTCGAAACGCCCTGTCGCATGCCGTGCAGAAGGCGCGGAATGTCGTTAATTACGCACGGCGTCGGGGAAAAAGCGGACACAAGCATCTCCTATGGCAAGCTTCAAAACGCAAGGCCAACTCCAACTTTCTAATACATGGGGGGGGGCTCGGACTTCAGCCAACCCAGAGACAAAAGTGTCCTACATACGCCACGGCGTTGACTTTGAAAATCATTTTCACTAGTGTCCTGTTGTGTGGCGTGGAAGTCGCCACCCTCGTCTTCCATCACCAATTTTGCTCAAGTGGGTTGCGCAGATGCAAATGACTGTCACCAATTGCGGCCCGAGTGATGTCCGGCCGGGAACTTGCCACTCTCTTCTTGAGGCTGGTGTGGCCGCCCCGGTCAGGCGGTTCCCCCTTCGGCCCGATCTGGCCGTGTTCTTCTGGGAATGCGCGGCCAAACAACCGCTTCGATTCTCTGTTGCCTTTGACGCCCCGGTGTTGCGCTTTAGCTTCACCATCGAGGGCAAGGGCGTTTCGGACGCCGAAAACCAGGAAAGCGTTGCCCGGAGTCGGGGCCACTACGAAATCCGGTTCTTCCCGGCCACAAGCGGCACAATCGCTCTGGATGCCCGGCAGACCCACCGCTGGGTGGATGTCGTCCTGAGTCCGTCTTTTCTGGGGATCGCGCTGGCCAACGAGGCCTGCGGCCTCCCGAATCCTCTCCTGCAACTGGTGAAGGGCGAGATTCTTCCCATCGCGACCGTCAGCCGCGACATGAATCCGGAACAGTTCGTCGCAGCCTCACAACTGGCCCAGTGCCCCTACACTGGCGCGGCCCGCACCCTCTACCTGAAAAGCAAGACCCTGGAACTGCTGTCCCACGTTCTGGCCGAGCAGTCGCCCAAACCGTGCCGGACGCGGCTGAGTTCCTACGAGATCGAATGCCTCCGAAAAGCGAGGGAGATGCTGACTACCAACCTGGAGAACCCGCCCGGACTGCGACAGTTGGCTCAGAGCGTGGGCCTCAACGAGACCAAGCTCAAGACCGGGTTTAAAGTGTTGTTCGGGCAGACCGTCTACGGATACTTCCGCGCCTACAGGGTGGACATGGGCCGCCAGCGGCTGCTGGAGAGCACGGCCACGGTCAGCGAAGTGGCCAGCAGCGTGGGCTATACCAACGTCAGCCATTTTTGCGCGGCCTTCAAGGGACGCCACGGCGTCACCCCCTACCGCTACCGCAAGGACAACGTCTTCTTCGCGGCCAACCAGCCCCACTGCCCCTCCTGACCGGAATCCCCCCGCTTCGGGCTTATTTTTACCGTCCAGGGGTGGTCATTTATCTCTGCCAGGATACTCTCCGCCTGTCCCGACAATCCTTGCCGGGACTCTTTTAGCCCTCAGCAATGATAAAGAGAGTCAATTTCAACACCGGGAAAACCATGAAAACAGTAACCGTTGCAGGCGCGCCAAGCGCAGGAAAAACCGCGGTGATCCTTCACCTGATCCGCCAGCTCGACAAGGAAGGGAAGCGCTCCGCCGCAGTCAAGTTCGACACCCTCGGAACCACTGATGACCGGATATACCGTGACAAGCTCGGCATACCGGCCATTCAGGGGCTTTCCGACTATCTGTGCCCCGACCACTACTTTGTCTCCAACTTCGAGGAGGCGTGCAACTGGGGGCGTTCGCACAAGGCCGACTTTCTCTTCATAGAGACTGCGGGGCTTTGTTACCGATGCGCGCCGCACATCCGGGGCGTTCCGGCGGTGACGGTCATCGACAACCTGGGCGGCATGGAGGCCCCGCGCAAGATGGGTCCGGCTCTGACACTGGCGGACGTGGTCGTGGTCACCAAGAGCGACCTCGTCTCCCAAGCCGAGAAAGAAGTGTTCGCCCACCGGATCAGCCAGGTCAACCCAGCCGCCCGCGTCCTGCATGTCAACGGCCTGACCGGGACCGGGTCGCTGCCTCTCAGGAGGCTGACAGACACCTGGGACCACCTGATCGACACGGAGGGCGCGTCGCTGCGCTACTCCATGCCCGCGTCCATCTGCTCCTACTGCACGGGTGAGACGCGCATCGGCAAACGGTTCCAGTCGGGCAACGTGGAAAAACTGCTGCTTGAGGAGTGCGCCGCATGATCATTGAAACCGTCACCATCCTGGCCGGATTCGACAAGGAAGGCCGGGCCGAAAAGGTGGGCCGGGTGGATCTTCGTCCCGGCGATTCACTGGCCCTGGTCGGCCCCACCGGATCGGGCAAGAGCGAGCTGTTATCCGATGTCGAACAGGCGGCATGCCAGGACACGCAGACAGGCCGGACCATCCTGGTCAACGGCGAACCCCTGGCCGAGCTGCCCGCCGGACTGGTCGCAACCCTCTCCCAGAAAACCAATTTCGTCATGGATGCCACGGTGGAGGAGTTCATCCTCCTGCACGCCGAGAGCAAGGGGCGCGACGGGCAGGCCCTGCTCAAGCCGCTCCTCGACATGACCAATTCCCTGTGCGGCGAACCGATCCGGGCCGACATGTCCCTTCAGGTCTTGAGCGGCGGCCAGTCCCGCGCCCTGATGATCGCGGACATCGCCATGCTCTCGGACACGCCCATCGTGCTGATTGACGAGGTCGAGAACGCGGGCATCCACAAGTTCAAGGCCCTCAGCGTCCTGGCCGGGCGGCGGAAAGTGGTCGTCACGGCCACCCACGATCCGGTCCTGATCCTGATGAACGACACCCGGCTGGTCATGCAAAACGGCGGCATGTCCGCCCTGCTGCGCTCCAGCGACGGCGAACGCGAGTGCGCCGAGGATCTCAAGCGGATGGACAGCACGCTCATGCAGGCCCGCGAGGCGCTGCGCATGGGCAAAACCCTGGCGGCAAAGGAGATAATGTTATGACCACACGCTCGGTATGCCTCGCTATCGCCCCGAACATCCTGCGCAAGACCGTGCAGGACCTGGCCCGGCTCAACCTTTCGCTGGATCTCATCCCGCCCCAGACGCACCAGGAGATGCTCGACTTCTCCAGGGCCTTTGGCAGCAACGACGCGTCCGTGCCGGGACTCACGCTGTGCGCCTACCCGGAGTTCCTGCACAACCTGCTCCAGTATCAGAAGACGGGTCTGCTCGCGCCGCTGCCGGACTCTCTGCCGCCCATGCGCCACGAGCTGACCTCCATCGGCATGGCCGAGCCGTCCAGATACTTCCGGGTCGTCGGCATCGTGCCCTTTGTCATCGCCGCAGCCAAGAGCGTCAGCCCGCCCATCGAGGACTGGGAGGACCTGTGCCGCCCGGACATCTGCGACTCCATCGCGGTCCCGCCGCACGACACGCCGCTGCCCGCGCTCTTCGACGCCATGATGACTGCGGCCTGCGGCGAGCGGGCCGCCGGGGTCATCGCCGCCAAGAACACCGACTACACCCCGCTCGACATCAACAAGCATGTGGACGCCGGAACCTTCCTGGCCGGGTTGAGCATCCCCGCCTTCAGCCGGAACTACCGCGAGGACAACGGGATCATGGTCTGGCCTCGCTCCGGTGCCTGGCCCGTGCCGCTCATGGCTGCGGTCCGCCAGGCTGCGGACCCGGACGCCATGGAATTCCTGCGCTACCTGCTTTCCAATGAATACCAGCGGTTCCTGGCCGAATCCGGCTCGCTCATCCCTGTGGTGGAAGGCATCCCCTGGTTTGAGGAAATGGCCGAAAACAATGGCCGGCTGAACTGGCCCGGCTGGGATGCCCTGGTTTCGCTGGGCAGACCCGCGACCCAATAATTCACAAGGCTATTCAAAAGGAGAGACCATGAAACGGCGATTCGCTTCCGCCCTGCTGGCCTTGCTCGCGCTCGCGCTCGGCACTGCCCCGGCCCTGGCAAAGGATATAACTCTGGACAAGGTCCTCGTCTCGGCCCGGGGCGTGGACAGCATGCAGTCGCAGACTCCGGGCGGAACCGGTGTGGTGGAGAAGGAGGATATCCAGCTCGCACCCAAGGCGAGCATCGCCGATTCCATCTCGCGCATCGCGGGCGTCTCGCGCAGCGGCGAGTCCCCGTGGGGCCAGGACGTATCCATCCGGGGGTTGTCCGGGACGTCCGTGGTCGTGCTTATCGACGGCATGCGCGTAAACACGGCCACCGAGATCAACGCCCGGCTGGGCTTCATCAATCCGCTGGACGTGGAGCGCGTCGAGGTGCTCAAGGGACCGGCCAGTGCGCTCTACGGAACCGGCTCTACGGGCGGCGTCATCAACATCATCACGAAAAAAGGCGCGTTCACGCCCGAGCAGGAACTGGGCGGCGAGATGATCGCGAGTTGGTCCACCAACCCGCAGGGGCCGGACGGATACGTGCGCTCGGTCCTCAGCCGGGAGAACTTCTGGCTCCAGGTCTCCGGCGGCGTCCGCGACCACGACAGCTACTTCGGCGGTGACTCCACCCGCATACCCAACAGCCAGTTCAACGATGTCTATCTGCGCATGGCGGGCGAGGCGCGCTTCAGCGACCTGCTCACCGGAGCCTTTCAGGTCATGAACATCGAGGCGAACGATGTGGGCATCCCCGGCGGATCAAGCACCATGCCCCAGACCGCGCCCATCCGGTATCCCCGGACGGCCAACTTCATGACCAGCGCGGACCTGACCTTCACACCGGACAGCGAGACCGTCAGAGAGGTGGCCCTCAACGCCTACTACATGAAGAACCAGCGCAAGGTGGAGATCGAGAACCCCACCGCGGCGGTCAAGCTGATCAACCCCCAGGCCCTTCACGAGACAGTGGGCGGCAAGGCGCAGACCGAACTCGGTCTTGGAGACCACACTGTCATCGCCGGGGCCGACGCCTGGAACTGGCACATGACCTCCAAGCGGATCAGGTACCTTGTTGCGGGCACGACCCTTGAGGACCAGCCCACGCCCAACACCACGCAGACGTCCATGGGCATCTTTGCCGAGGACGACTGGAAACTCGACGACCGGTTCACCCTCAACCTCGGCGGACGGCTGGACAGGGTGCAGTCCACCAACAAGGAAAACGCCGACTATTCCGGCGGCACCAAGGAGCAGGCGGGCTGGCACCTCCATACCGGCCTGACCTGGAACCCGGCGGAGCACTGGTCTCACACCTTCCTGGCTGCCACCAGCTACCGCGTGCCCGACATCCTTGAGCGGTTCAAGAACGTCAGCCTGGGCGGCGGCGTGACCAGCCTCGGCAACCCGGACCTGGACCCTGAGAAGTCCTATTTCCTCGAATACGGGCTCCACTTCAACACGGAAAACTTCAGCGCGGCGGGCTCGCTCTATGCCAACTTCCTGACCGACTACATCGCCGAGATGCAGGTTTCTCCGACCCTGTACCGCATGGGCAACATCGGCGAGGCGCGCATCTACGGCTCAGAGCTTGAGGCTGACTGGCGTTTCGCCGAGGCCTGGAACCTCTACGGCAACCTCGCCCTGACCAACGGGCGCGACACGAGAAACGACGAGGCCCTGCGCAACATCGCTCCGGTCAACGGCCTGGGCGGCATCAAGTACACGGCGGGCAACGGTTTCTGGGCGCGCATCGAAACCCCTTGGGCCCTGGGCCAGAGTGAGGTGCCGGACGGCACCAGCAGGACCGATGCCTGGGTCACGGTCAACACGGCAGCGGGGTACGGGTTCGACTGGTCCAAACTGCACCACGAGGTCTCCTTGGCCATCAACAACCTCTTTGACAAGAAATACAAAAACTACCTGGCCAACGCCCGTAGCATCGAGCTGCTGGAGCCGGGCATCAACGGATCCATCAACTACGCGGTTTCATTCTAGCGCTGCCCTCGGGCAGAAGAGGCACACCGGGCTGACATGAAGAAAACACAACTGGCGTCGCTGGCGCTCTTGCTCGCCCTTGCGGCCTGGGGCGGCCTGCACCTGATGCCCCACGCGAAGCAGTCCGCCCCCCAAGGGGGGCGGACCATGCTTTCGATCTACACCACAGGACAGGCCACGACCCCGCAGATGCCCCTGTGGAAGGCTCTGGCCGAGGGCGATCTCTCCTTCGCGCCCGATATCCACTACTGGAAAAATCTCGACGACCTGCGCGGCACCCTGCTGGCTGGCAAGGGCGACATCTGGGTCGGCCACATAGACGGCTTTGCCCAGGCGGCCATGCGCGGAACGCCCATCCGCCTCGTCTGCGTCACCGGCTGGAAAAAGTTTTTCATCCTCACGAGCCGCCCCGACATCCGCACCTTTGACGACATCGTCCGGTTGCCCGAGGGCGCGGAAATAGCCACGGCCCCGCCCCACTCCCCAGCCGTGGCAGTGCTCCACTCGCTGGAGGGCGTCGGGCTGCCCCGGTTCAACTACGCGCCGTACGAAGCCAAACAGCTCGCGCTCAAGGCGATGCGGGGCGACACGGACCTACTGCTCCTCCCCGAACCACTGGTGACGGCGTTGCTGGCCAAGGCCCCGAATCTGCGCGTGGTGGCCAGCGTCGAGGAGGAGTACGGCAGGATGACCGGGCGCGAGCCGCTGCTCCCCATGGCGGGAATCGCCGTCAACACGAAGACCCTCGCCCTGCATCCCGGCCTGGACGACCGATTGGCGGCGGCCATGCGCAAACAGGAGCAACCGCTCCTTGACGACCCGGAATCGGGTCTGGCGACCCTGCCTCTGGAATTCGAACAATTCATCGAGCCGGAGATAGTCAGGGCGTCCCTGGCCCGCGACATCATCCGGGTCCGATCCGCAGCCGAGTCAGAGTCCATGATCCGCGAATACCTGAGCATGGTCTTCCCTGAATGCGTCGGCCCGGACGGAATCATACCGCTGCCGGATGACTTCTTCGGAGGGAGCCGATGAAAGGACTCCCCCTGGCCGTGTCCCTGACCATCGCCGTGGGCACGTGGTGGGCCGCGTCACTGACCTTTGGCGCCATGCTCGTGCCGACCCCGGCAAGCGTCTGCCGCGAACTGGGCATCATGGCCCTGCAGCTTGAAACCTGGACCACGCTGGCCATCACCATCGCCCGGGGACTGACAGGCCTTGTGGCGGCCCTTGCCTGCGCCCTGGTCCTCGGCGTGGCCGCAGGCAGCAGTCCGACGGCCATGCGCATGATCACCCCGCTGGTGGCAGCCCTGCAATCCTGCCCGCCCATCCTGTGGATCACGCTCCTCATGGTCTGGGTGGGCACCGGGTCCACCGTGGCCGTGACCGTGGTGTTCGCCTCGGTCTTTCCGCCCCTGTTCGCCAACATCGCCCAAGGGTGCATGGCCCTGGACAGACGGCTGTTCGACATGGCCCGGCTCTACCGCATTCCCAAGGTCCGCATGCTCGCCCGCGTGGTCCTGCCCGGCCTCGCGCCCTATCTGCTGGCCGGGCTGTCCTATGCGGCGGCGACCAGCTGGAAGATAACGGCAGTCGCGGAGTTCCTCGGCTCGTCCACCGGCATCGGGGCCAAGGTGTTCTGGGCCTACCGCATGCTCGAAATCCCCAGGCTCTTCGCCTGGGCCGGCATCGTCATCCTGCTCGGCGTCGCCCTGGAGCTGCTTGTCATTGCCCCGTTGCGCAAATCCGCAGAGACCTTCACCGGAAAGATACGGGAGCAGGCATGATAGCGCTGAACAACGTGACCTTTGCCATCAGCGGCACACCCCTGATCCACGACACGACGCTGCACGTGGCCGCCCGTGAGGCCGTCTGCCTGTGCGGCCCCTCGGGGATAGGCAAGACCACGCTCCTTGAGATCGCCGCCGGACTGACCGCCCCGGACAGCGGCACCGTGGCCCTCGGCTCGACACGGATCGGCTGCGCCTTTCAGGACGACATCCTCGTCCCATGGCTGACCGCGCTCGACAATCTGCTCCTGGTCATGGCCAAGCCAACGGCGCACGCAAAGACCGGAGCGGGCTGCTGGCTGGACCGGTTCGGACTCGACCCCGGAATGCGCCCGCCCCGAATGAGCGGCGGCATGCGCAGGCGTCTCTCCCTGGCCAGGGCCTTTGCCGTGAAGCCGGATATCCTGCTGCTGGACGAGCCGTTCGCCTTTCTCGACGATCAATGGCAGACCACTACGGCCATGCTCATTGAGGCCCATCGGCTGGCTGGCGGTGCCGTGCTCCTGGTCAGCCACCAGGAGCGGTACCTGGACGCCTTCCAATGCCGGACCATCTCCATCGACCACAGCCCCATCACACTGACAGCATAATCGCGCCACGGCGCCTGATCCGAAGGGTCTTGATCGCGAGGCCGCTGACAACCGGCTTCAAATCGGCCAGAGATCCCCTCTTCGGGCAGTGAAACCGGTGTGAATGCCTGCTGGCAAACCACCCGGTCGGGAATCGGCTGACCCGATCGGGAATATTTCTGCGCCCTACCCTTGTTTCAACCCTGTGGCCGTTGACAGCATTTGATTTCGAATGTCATTTTCAAATGCGGCCATTGGCTGTTGAGAACAGCTGACCACGACGACCTCAGCTGTGTTTTGTGCAGAGCATTTCGGGTTTCATCACGACAGAGCAGACGCAACGCCCCCTGTGCGCGCGTCAAAGGAGCAGACATGCAAGCCATCACCACCAACATCACGGACGCAGTGGCGGACACCCTCTTCATACCCCTGTACATGCGATGCCTGGAGACTGGGAGGCCGGACGCCATCATCTCGGACCCCGACGCCTGCCGCATCGTGGGCAGCCTGGATTACGACTTCTCCAAATACGACAAGGCCACGCGCAGCCAGGTGGGCGTGTGCCTGCGCGTCAAACACTTCGACGGGATCACCCGGAGGTTCATCGACGCCCACGACGATCCCGTGATCGTCAGCATCGGCTGCGGGCTGGACAGCCGCGCCAACCGCCTGGGCCCTGGCAGGGGGATTTTCTACAACCTCGACCTCCCGGAGGTCATGGCGCTGCGCGACCAGCTCCTGCCCCCAGACGAGCGCAACATCTCGGTGCGCCGCTCCATGTTCGACCCGGCCTGGATGCGGGAGATCAGGGACAAACACCCGCACGCGCCCATCCTGGTCCTGTCCGAGGGCGTCCTCATGTACTTCTCCGAAGACGCGGTCCGACCGCTCATCAAACGGATCGCGGAGGTCCTGGCTCCGGGGGAGCTGCTCTTTGACGCCTGCACCGGTTTTGGCTGCCGGATCTCCTCCCGGCACGACACGATCAAACACACCAGGGCGCGGTTTTTGTGGGCCATGGACGAGGACAAGCGCCTGGAGCTGTGGGCCTACAACCTTTCACTGAACAGCGTGGAATACTATATGGACAAGGAACCGCGCCGTTGGGACTTCCTGAGCAGGGTCATGGCCCGCATCCCCGCCTTTGCCAAGGCGTTCAGAATCCTGCACTATCAGATGAACCCCGCCGGAGCATGACCAAAGACAAGCCCCGGAACCATGGTTCCGGGGCTTGTCTTCGCTAGTCGCCGCTCTCCCTGCGGGCGGTCTCTATGTCCTCGATCACGACAAGCGGGACCTTGACCAGCCGTGAATAGGACTTGTCACCCAGCAGTTTCATGAAATTGTCCCTGGCGGCCCCCCAATCCCGCCGCTCCCAGGCGCACATGCCGAGTAGGTACACGTTCTCGGCAGCTCCATCGCCCTGGCCCAGCGCCTCGCCCAGTTCGGCCTCGGCCTCCCGGAACCGGCGGGCGTCGTAGAGAATCCTTCCCTTCTTCCCTGCCAGCGAGGCTGATCGGTCATATCTGGAAAGCAGGCGCATGGCCTCATCCGGTCGTCCGGCAGCGGTGTACAGGCGGGCGATTCTGGTTCCGTACTCCATGTCCGCGGAGTCGGGCCTGGCCCGCAGCAGCGTGGCCGAAGCCATGAGCGGAGCATCGGAATAGGCGTACAGCGAGGCCAGCCGTTCCAACTCCTTGCCCGAAGGCTCGCGCAGACGGTAGCAGATTTCCAGGGCCGCACCCGCCTTGGCGTATTCCTCCCGGTCCATGTGCAGCTTGGCCAGCAGTTCCCAATAGGGAGCCTCATCGGGATTGATCGCCAGATAGCGGCTCAAAATCGCCTCGGTTTTTTCGGACAGGCCTGCCTCCAGGTGGGCGTGGACCGCCAGGCGCACCCAGTCTTTTTCGGGCTGCGCCTGATCCGCCAGGAGACGTTCCAGCACCCGGGCCGCTGCGGAGAAATCCTCCCCGCTGTAGTAGGCCGATCCCGCATGGAACAACAGGGCCGGATCTCTTGGCGTCTTGAGCGCGTAGGCTTTCTCGAACAGGCGGCCTGCATCGGCATGGCGCCCCAGCTCGTAGCAGGCCACGGCGCAGTTGCGGGCAAGCTGGTCATTGTCCGGGTAGGCTTTCAGGCCGGCCTGAAAGGCGTCCAGGGTTTTCTTTCTGTCGTTGTTCTGATGGTGGGCACTCCCCAGCATGAGGTAGATGTGGCTGGGGACCGTCTCCCCGGCCTGGGCCATGTATTCGCGCAGGACCAGCGCGGCGTCGGCAAACTGCCCGGCGTCCATCCGCACCTGCGCCGTGTGCAGAGCCTGCCGGGCCAGCGGGGGAAGACTCTCCCCGGCGTATGCGGGCACGGCGGCAACAACAATGGCCAACACCAAGAAAAGGATGCGTTTCATGCTCATGGCTTCAACTCAAAAACAAAGGGAAGAAGAACCCAGGTGTCCACGGCCTTCCCCTTGTACCGGCCCGGCTTGAAGCGCCAACGTCCAGCCGCGCCCAGGGCGGCCTCGTCAAACACCCCTGCCGGGGTTGAGGAATGAACGGACAGCTTCTGCGGGCGACCCTCGCTGTCCACCAGCATGCGGACCACGACCTCGCCCTCCACCCGGTTGCGCTTGGCCACATAGGGATAGTCCGGCGGAACGCTCCTGACCACCTGCGGGATGTCGTCCACCTCGTCCATGGAAAAGCCGATACTGCCGAAACCGCCCGCAGGGAGGGCGACGCCACCCATGATACCCGGATGAAGGTCTGCCGAAAAACCTGGGACGCTCATGGTCATGAGCGGCTTGGCAGGCCGGTTGTCCGACCGGGAAGTGAAGGTCTTGGGCAACTCTTCAGGCGGCTTGGCCTCATCGAGCTTCTTGCGTCGCAGTTCGGGCTCGGTCCGGTCGCGCTCCGGCTGGGCCAGGCGGACAGCCCCCTCGACCACGATCATCCCGTCAGGCGGCGGGGCCTCGTTGAGCAGAAGGACTCCCACATACAGCAGACCGGCCACAAAGACGGCCAGCAGGCAGGACAGCATGAACTCCCCCGCGCCCCTGTCGCGCACGGCCATCACTGCTTCCTTGCCGCGATGCTGATGTTCTTGACCCCGGCCATGCGGCACTGGTCCAGCACCTGCACGGCGTTGCCGGTGGAGCTTTCCTTGTCGGCCACGATGACCACCGAGCCGTTGGGAACCTCAGCCAGGAAACGCTCCATGTAGGCGCGCACGGACCGGATGTCGAGAGGGCGGCCCTCGACGAATATCTGCCCGTCACTGGTCAGTCCCAACAGGACATTGGCTTTTTCCTTGGTCTCGACGGACTCGGCCGAAGGCCGCTCCACGTCCACTCCGGATTCGCGAACGAAGCTGGTGGTGACGATAAAGAAGATAAGCAGGATAAACACCATGTCGATGAGCGGGGTCATGTTGATCTCGCTACGGCGCGACCCCCTGCTGCGCGAATACCGGATACTGCGCATGGATCCTCCTAGTTTGGCGTCACTTCAGTCTGGTGCTGCAGGCCGATGCAGAAGAGTTCCATGCGGCCCTTCATCTTCTGCGCCCGCTGAAACAGGAAGCCGCCGAGCACCAACCCCGGAACCGCAACCACCAAACCGCTCTGCGTGGTCACCAGGGCCTCGGAGATGCCCGAGGCCAGGGCGCGCGCATTGCCGGTCCCCAGCTCGGAGATGACATCAAAGGTGGTGATCATGCCGGTCACGGTACCGAGCAGCCCAAGCAGCGGCGCCACAGCAGACAGGAGCAAGATGGTGCCGATGTAGCGCATGGCCTTGATCTCCTGGCGCATGCGCATGGCATCGAGCATGTCGCGGTTGAGTTCAGGATCGTCGCACCGCTGCTCCAGATACTGGGAGAGGATGTCCCACTGCCACTGCGCCAGTCCTGCCTTGCACACACCGGCTTCCCCTCTGAACAAGTCGAGACAGCGCTCCGGGGTTCTTTCCCTGCGACGTTCGCTCAGAAAGCGCAGCCCCTTGACAATGGCCAGGGTCCACATGACAAGCGAGATGACCAGCAGGGGAAGCATGATGCTGCCCCCGGCCTGAAAATAATCCACCAATTGTTCGCCAAGATTATGCAGCGAC
This sequence comes from Pseudodesulfovibrio aespoeensis Aspo-2, assembly GCF_000176915.2. Taxonomy (NCBI): domain Bacteria; kingdom Pseudomonadati; phylum Thermodesulfobacteriota; class Desulfovibrionia; order Desulfovibrionales; family Desulfovibrionaceae; genus Pseudodesulfovibrio; species Pseudodesulfovibrio aespoeensis. The sequence continues at coordinate 616,985 of NC_014844.1, read as the reverse complement.
ATCAAGTTCCTCCCGCGTCTTGATCTTGCCGACCTTCATGAGCGCCACGGCAAAACCGGTTCCCTTCTCCTCCATGTCGCCGACGATCCTGTCCACCCGCCTCTCCAGCACATGGTGCAGGATCATGATGGGCACTGCCACGGCCAAGCCGAGCTGGGTGGTGATCAGGGCCTCGGAAATACCGCCGGACATCATGCGCGGATCGCCGGTGCCATACACCGTGATGATCTGGAAGGTGTTGATCATGCCGGTCACGGTGCCCAGCAGTCCGAGCAACGGCGCCACGGCCGCGAGCACGTTCAGGGTGGGCAGGAACCGCTCCAGCATGGGCAGCTCCTTGAGCAACCCTTCCTGAAAGGCGTTCTCGATGATCTCACGCGTGTTCCCCAGATACTGAAGTGTGTGGTTTATGATCCGGCAGGTTGGATAGCTGCTCTGCTCCTGGCAGAACCTGCGGCATTCCTTCCACTGCCCCCTGTTGACCATTTCCAGGATGGTGGTCATGTTCCGGGCCGAGTTGCCCCGGATCCGGCTCAGGGAATAGAAACGCTCCACCACCAGGATCAGGGCGGCCACGCCCACCAGAATGATGGGCCACACCAGCAACCCGCCGGAGCTCAGCCACTCCAGCACGCCTGTTTGCTGGCGGGCCAGGCGGCTGAACACCGCGCCGTTGGAGATGTCCACCGGGAACAACAGCCCCTTGCCGTCGAAATAATCGGCCATCATGTCGGAAAGAGTCCATCCCGGATCGCCCTGCACTGCGGTCAGCCTGCTGCCGTCGCTGTTGGGCCGCAAAAAACCGATGTGTCCGTCGGGCTGGCGATAAGCCATGGTGAAAGTACCCACCCGCAGCAGCTCGCCGCTCCTGTCCTTGCCGTCCGGGCCGATGAACCCGCCTGTGCGCCGCGTCACGGAACCCGAGGCCCGCAACTCGTCCAGGAACAGGGTGAGCAGGCTCTGAATGCCCTGAAGGCCGGGAAACTTGTCCGGTTCCAGCACGGTGGCCAGCACGGTCCCGCGCTCCGGGAATTCAGGCGTGGTCAGGCTCTCGTGAAAGTAGTCGCGCGCCTGCTTGGCAGCGGTGCGGATGGCCCCGTCGATGGTCTTCAACTCGTGATCCTGCGCTGCCAGCTCCTCCTGCAACTCCCTTTCCCGCGCCAGCAAGCTCTCGTACTCTGCCTTGAGGGCGTCGAACCGCTTCTGGCGCGCGTTGATGGACGCCTTGAGGGAGTCCTGTTCCGCCATGATCTCCCGGCGCTCTCCCTCGATGATGGTCTTGGTCTGGTCGGCGTTTTCCCGGGCCTGCCGGGCCACTGCGGCCACCTGCTGGGCCACCTGCTGCCACGGGGCCTGGGCCTGGGCCGGAATCGCCAGAAACACGGCGGCGACAAAGGTCATGATGATGGTCTTCATTGTGCGGCTCCGATCGGCAGTTCGAGAAGTTCAACGGCGCGCTTGCGCTCGGCCATTTCCCGAGCCCGGCGCAGGGTGCGGGCCACCCCCTGGTCCAGCGGACTCCAGGACTGGGATTCCTGGTCCCAGAATCCGGCGGAAGACCCGTCGGCAGCCTGATAGAAGAGCGCGGTCCGCCCCAGCCGGAAGACCGTGACCTGGGTCGGGATCCCGTCGAGTTCCAGCGCCTGGGAAACGGTGGCCACGTTGCGCCCGTACTCCGTCTCCACAAGCAGCGCCTCGAACACGCGGCGCAGTTTTTCGCTGAGACTCAGGTGGTAGTCGTCCAGAGAGGCGCGCAGGAAGACGATGCGCTGACGGCGTTCCTCAGCCAAAAACGGCAGGTCGCTGTTCACGAACTCCTCCAGGCGATCGACCACGGTCTCCAGAAACGGCTCAAGCTCCATGGCGATCCGCTTGACCTCTTCCTTCCGCCGCTCCAATTCGGCGATTGTGGCGCGTTGTTTCTCTATGTATTTTACATACTTTCTGTTCTGGAACTCCAGCCAGTCGTCCATAGCCTTCATGTCCCGGATCTCGTCGGCCACTCCCGCCTTCTCGTCGGACCAGCGGTTGTACGCCGCCTGTGCGCCAGCCTCGGACGCCACGGCCCCGGCCATCTGCGCATGCACCGCCACAGGCGTGTCCGCCCCCCGGGCCAGGACCGGCATCAACAGCAGTGCGGCCACTGCCACCATTTTCCCCACATTCATATCCACCTCAGTTGCGAGTGACGAACCGCCACGTTTATTGCTTCAATTACCGAACGGTTGGGCATATATCTTTGACACCACCACTGACGATAATGACTTTCAACATCACCTATGCCCATTTTGATTTGATGTAAAGTCCGCCGTCACCCTCGCCGCTCAGGACCAAAGGGCTTGGTCATGGAGAGCAGCACCGGGGTGATGAAAAAGTCGGCTGCCAGGGCGGCGAACAGACCGGCCCCCACCAGGAACCCCATGCTGACGAATATATTGACCACCGAGACCATGTAGGCCGAGAAGTTGAGGGTCAGCACCACGGTGGTCATCAGCAACGCCCCGCCCACGGCGAGGAACGTCCGGCGATTGCTCAGCGCATAGTCGCGGCATCGCTCGAATTCGAGCTGGCTATGGTTGATGAAATGGATCGTGTCATCCACTGCCAGCCCGAGCAGCATGGGCATGATGGTCACGGTGACCAGATCGAGCGGGATGTCCGCAAACCCCATGATCGCCCCCACCACAAGGACCGGGGCGATGTTCGGGATCATGGCGATAAGCCCGATGCGCAGGCTGCCGAAGACGATCATCAGCAGCAGCGTGACCACTGTGAAGGCGATGAAGAAGGACTTGATCTGGCCAAAGGAGACATAGTCCTGCATGACCGTGTATTGCGAGATTGAGCCGGTCAGCACCACATGGGCGTCCGGAAAGAGCCTAGCGGCTTCCTCCCTGATCCAGTGAAGTTCGCGAGCCGCCTCCCCGGAGTTGTAGTGCCCCATCTCCACCTGAAGCTTGAGACGTTGGTAGTCATAGTCGATCCAGCGCTCGACCTCGTCGCCGCCGGCGTTCTCGTAGAGCAGAAGCAATTGGGCCACCATGTCGCGGCTCTCGGGCAGCCTGTACCAGACAGGATCGCCCTCGTGCATGACCTGATTGAGATCCTTGAGAATCTGGAGCAGGGACGTGGTCTTCTTGGTCAGTTCCAGGTTGTCTATTTCTGCCACCAGCTGGTCGAACTTTTGCAGGTTGTCCGGATCCTTTGCCGCGCCTGGCTGGTCGAACTCCAAGGCCAGATTGTAGGAATAGAGCGAGCCCACCTGGGACTGGCCGACGCTGTAGATGCGGTCCACGTAGGGAACCTTGCGCCCGAACGTCTTGAGAACGTCAAAGGACACGTCGATACGGCTTGTGCCGACCAAGCATACGCCCATGCCGACGGCAAGGACAATCAGAGCGAGCTTCTGCCGCCTCAGGGAGACACCGGCCAGCCACCCCATGAGCCGCTGGATGCGGCTTTCGCGAGCATCAGCCTTTTCAGCCTCCGGCGTCCCGTCCCTGCCAAAACTGAGCAGCGCGGGGAGCAGGGTCAGGACGATCACGCAGGCGAGAAAAACCAGTGAGGCGGAGGTCAGGCCCACCCAGCGGATGGGCCGAAGCGGAATGAACAGGAATGAGACCAGCGCCGCCACCGTAGTCAGCGCGCTGAACACCAACGGCCAGCCCACCTCCTCCACGGCCAGGATCAGGGATTCCCGTCTGCGCCCTGTCCTGCGGAACTCGACGTTAAAGTGGTTGAACAGGTGGATGGAATACCCGATGGACACCGCCAGGGTGATGAACACCGGCATGAAAATGACCGACGGGTCTGTACGGATGCCCAGCCAGCCCTGCACCCCGAAAACGATGCCCAGCACGCACAGAACCGTGACCAGAGGGAAGAGGATTCCCCGCAGGTTGCGCAGAAGGACGAAGAGCACCACCACGGTGAACAGAAGGGAAATGCCCATCAGACGGGGCGTCTCCTTGGCAAAGAAGTCCATCTTGTCCACAAAGACGACGGGCAGCCCGGCGGCCTTGATGTTCAGGGGTGCGTACCGGGGCTGGTTAACCACCTCGCTGAAGAGCCGCCCCACGGTCACGACCGGATCCTCTCCGTCGAGGTTGCCGGGCAGCGGCTTCAGCCGCAGGATGAGCCAGGTCTCGGTGCTGTCCGCCGAGACCATCCGGTTTTTCAGCGAGGTCTTGGACAGCGCCTTGTGCCGCAGGGCCTCAAGGGTTGCCGGGTCCGTGGGGATCCTCTCCGGCACGAGATCCTCGATGCTGATGCCGCCCTCAACGCCTTCGGTGAACTCCATGTCCGCCAGGGACATGACATCGTCCGCGTAAGGCACGCGCTCCAGGAGTTCGTCACCCAACTCCCTGAGCAGCCCCAGGTTCTCCGGAGTAAAGATGTCGTCCACCGTGACCAGGGCCGCGCAGAAGTCCTCGTTGCCGAAGATGTGTTCCATGCGCTCCTTGGCCTTGAGCAGGGCGTCGTCCTCCATGAACCAGTTGTCCTGGTCCACATCCGCCTTGAGTTGCGGCAGCCCGGACCCGGCTGCGATCGTCAGGACGGCGCAGGCGGCGAACACCAGCCACCTGAACCGGATGACCGACCCGCCAAAAGAATGAAACCACGCGTTGATCCTGCCTATGTTCAACATATCCGCTCCTTAGAAACTGTATTTGACCTTCACCCACAGCTGGGAGTTGTCCTCATACCGACCGTAGCTGCCGCTGTGCCGCCCGTTGAACAAATCGGCCCCGACCAGGAAATGAAGCCCGTCAGACCACTCATAGTCCGCCTTGGCCCGAAAGAAGGTGTCCTGGTCGTTCACGCTGTAGTAGACCATGCCGGACAGGGTCAGGGTCTGGCGCAGAACCTTTTTCGAAACGTGCAGCGTGGTGGAAACCTCGTCCCGCTCGGCCACCAGGCAGGACTCGTGGTTGAGCAGATGCTCCCCGTAGAGCTGCGCGATTACCGACCAGTCCCCGCCCGGCGTCCAGTCCATGCCTCCCAGCCACTTCACCGAATTCTTCCGCTTGGGGTCGATGGCCAGTTGCCGGGTTTCAAAGTATCTGCCCAGGTAGCCCGCGGTCTCGAAGCGAAAGACAAAATCCGACCAGGGGCGAGCGAAGTCCAGACCCAGCACTGTCATCCGGTGGTAGCGGGGCGAAAACTCGACCGAGGACGGCCCCACGGTGGACACGGTGCGGTGGTTGGCCGCGAAGTCGTCCCAGGTGTAAAACACGGACGCGGACATGTCGTACCCTGATCGGTAGGCCGCGAGCTTCATGGCCACCTCGCTGTTGCCCAGAGACAGGTCCGGCTTCTTCGTGTCGTTCTGGACCACGGTCATTCCGGCCGGCCAGGAGGTCTCGCTGCCCCAGGGGTTGTCCCTGCCAGGCAGCGTCGCGGACTGAAACACGGGAATCCAGATCATCTCCAGGTCCATGGACGAGCCGAGCAGGCGCACCTTGGCCGCCTCCACCGGAATGCGGATCTCGTCCAGGTCTCTGGTGATGGACTCGGTATAGTCCGGCGGGCAGATCACGTCCGTGATCTGCACACCGTCCGCCCTGCCCCAGATGATGGTCTGCCGCCCCAGCCGCACATCCCACCCCTGCCCGACGTGCTCCAGCCAGCCCTCGTGCAGGCTCAGGGCCTTTTGCCCATCGATCTTCCAGTTCTTCTCGGCGTCCACCGACACATTGGCGTACACGGCGTCCCAATCCGCCTCGGCTATCAGGCGCATCCGCGCCCGCGAGGTCACCGGGTCGTGGGGAGCCTTCACCGCAGCTGACTGGACCCCCTCGATCCACCCGGATAAGGCCACGCGCTCAAGCCACTCCGGAACCTCCGCCGCCATGGCTTCCGCGCCAGCCAGCAGGATGATCAGCACAACGGCAGCAAACAGGCGTCCCATGCCTACTGCATCCATCCCCGTTCAATGGTGGCAACGCGGAACAGGCTGTCTTCAAGTCCGGTGTCATAGGCGATGGTCGTGGTTTCCATGACGGTCCGATGTTCGCGAACCACGTTTTCCATCTCGGAGCGGAACACCGTCCAGATTCCGTCCTGGTTGCGTACGTCCAACACCCTGAATATCTTCAATAACCCGTCCTTGTCGTAATACTCGGCCTTGATCACCACGCAGGCGTCCTTGCGCACCCAGACGACCCGGCGGGTGTACATGTCCTCCGAGTCCACGGGGACGCACTCGACCTTCCAGCAATCAAGCCCGTCTACGGACTCCTCTCCCAGCAGCCGGTGGGTGTCCTCGTCCACGCGGCGCTTGCCCATGTCGTCGTAGGTGAAGTCCGTGCCCATGAAATACTCGTTCCTGGACGCCCCGCTGATGCGCCGGGTCTTGCGCATTGCAGGCATGTACAGCCATTTGTCATCCTCTCTGCCCGGCTCGTCGTACTCCCAGGAAAGGTAGGCCGTCTTCCGGACATCGGCTGGCTCAAGAAACACCATGATCGACTGCTTGTCCTTGCCGAAGTCCTTGGAATAACTCTTCACTTCGCGCACGCGCTTGCTGCCCCGCTTGTTGAGCAGGGTCATGATGATGACCGAGGACCGATCATCGCCGTCGGGCCGGTCGTGCACCAGGGTCATGATGTCCGTGCCGGGCAGGTCCACAGAAAGATCCCCGGCCAGGGCCGGAACCGCGACAATAGCCAGCATCAAGGCCAGAATCGGGAGTGCGTATCTCGACATGTCGCACGTCTCCTTGTCGGATATAAGCTGAGGGTCGAATGAAAACCGGGTCTCCCCGGAGGAGCCGGGGGCCGAAGCCCCCGGCCAGAGGGAGGAGGCTACTTGACGGTGAAGGTCAGGCTCGCGCCGTGGTACACTTGGTCCGCCTTGCCGGAGAGTTCCTTCATGGGGCCGTCGCTGGTCACGTCTTCCTTGTGGTTGACGCTGACCATCCACTGCCCGGCGCACTGCACGCGGAACTGGGCCTTGCCCTGCATGATGTAGGATTGCAGGGAGAAATGATCGCTCTGACCAAACCCGGCGCTGTAGGCCGTGATGTAGTCAACGCTCTTGGCCGTGACGCTCAGAGGTTCGCCGTTGAACAGCACCTCCACCTGGACCAGGTCACCCACGCGAAGGTTGCTCAGGTCCGTGACCGGAGTGATCTCCAGGCCGTGCCCGAGGGGCTTGGGCTGGGTCCACTGGCCACCCACGGTCATATAGGACTTGGCAAAGGCCTGGAACTTGACCGACATGAGTAGCTTGTCGATGTCCTTGACCTGGTCGCGGGGCTTGAGGGCGATACGCTGGCGACCGCCCTTGTCCAGATACTGCGTGTAGAAGGTGGGCACGGAAACCGCGCTGAATTGGTATACGCCGGGCTTGCTCTCTTTCTTCAGCGCGACCTTCTGCACGGCCAGATCACCGGGGAAGACGTCAAAATTGGCCGTGACCTGCGACGGCTTGCTCTCGTCCGCGGCAGGCGTGCGCAAGTCGGTCCGGTTCAGGTCCGGATCGATCACCTGGAAGCTCTCCAGCAGGATGCGCCCGTTGGGGGAGTTGGGGATGTCGTCCATGGGCATGGCATGCCCCCAGCCGATGGAGACAATGGAATGGGGCGGCTGGTGCGCCTCGGACACAAAGTTGTTGATCCAGACCGAATGCGCCTGCGCGCTGACCGCTGTACCAAAGACCAGGCAGAAGAGGACAAAAAGTAGCTTTTTCATGTTTTCTCCTATGATTGCAGGTTATCCGACACAGCCCATCATGAGGGCGACAATCAAAATCACCGCACTGACAAAAAAAATCGTCAGAAGCTGTAGAGCACGCCGACGCCCATGTTCCGGGGTTCCCCGACGCCGGCGATGGTCATCAGGCTGTTGGCGCGATACGCAGTGACATAGCCTTCGTTGAACATGTTCTTCATGTAGGCATAGACATCAAAGCCATCAACGCGGTAGCCGATCCTGCCGTCGACCACGGAGTACGGGTCGGCTGTGGTGAAGTCCATGGAGGTCCCGTTGTAGAATGTCCGAATGCCATAGTGGCGGCCATCCACCCGAGCATAGAAGCCACTGGGATCATGGTAGGCGGCACCAAGCATAATGGAATAATCGGGAGTTTGCTCGATCCGATAGCCCTTGAATTGCTGCGAGCCGGTGTCGTAATCGTCGTACCTGGCCCGGATCACGCTGGCCGAGGCGCTCAACTCCACCGTCTCCCAGGGCAGATAGGTGGCCTGGAATTCGGCTCCCGTGGAGTGCGCCTTCTTGGCGTTGTCCGTGACGAACATGCCGCCCACCACCTTGTAGACATGGATATCCTTGATATCCATGTAAAAGACATCCGCAGACATACGGAACGAATCATGCCCGGCCTTGATACCCCACTCGTAGTTGATGGATTTCTCCGGCTTGAAGGAGTTTTCGTCCGCCGAGCCTGCCATGGCGAAGTAGTTGAATCCGCCGGGCATGTATCCGTGCGAGTAGGACACATAGGTGGCCCAGTTGTCATTGAAGTCGTAGGTCAGCGCGGCCTTGGGCAGCAGGGCGTTCTCGGTCTTGTCTCCCCTCATGTGATAGGAATACACCAGCGTCCCGGTGGAGAGATCGGTCTGGTTGAAGGTCATGTCCATGCCCTTGTTGATGCGCTGGGCCCTGCCGCCCAGCGTCAGCTCGAAACGCTCCCACAACGGGACCATGGCCTGGCCGAAGGTCGCCATGGTATCGCTGTGCGCCTTGGAGCGGGCATCGTAGTCATAGGGAATGCCACCGGAGATCATCTGCTGGCCGTAAGGCCCCTGGGTGCGCCGCTCGGAGTCGGCATACACACCGCCCGTCCACCGGAATCCTTTGGTTTCGGGGCTGGAGAACCGGAACTCCTGGGACCAGGTCTCCGAGTGGTTCTCATCGAACATTCTCAACCCCAGGTTGGCGGCGATATCGGCGTGATCCCCGTCCCAGACGCCTTTAATCTTCTGGGTCTTGTGCGCGGTGATGGATTCGAGGTTGAACCTTTTGAATTCATTGTCAACCTTCACACTTTGGACATCATCAGTGGTCTTGGTCCAGGTGTCCACTTCATAGCTGACGTGCTTGGCATCGGAAGCGCTGAACGAGGACAGGGTCTTGCCAGCGCCCATGTTGTACATGTCGCCCCAGTAACGCTTGTCTTCGTCATGACGCACAGAGAGGCGCACCTTCAAATCCTGGTTGCCTTCGGGCGTCCAGAGCAGGTAGCTGTTGCCGCGCATCTGCCGCTGGCGGTTGGCGTCCTTCTCCGTGCCGGGGTAGTCGTTCTTGATCCAACCCTGGTCCCGCTGATACTGGGCTCCGAAGCCGAAAAACAGGTTGTCCTCAACCAGGGGGCCGTTGAGGCTGGCCATGCCCTTGCCATACTGCCAGCTGCCGTACTCGCCGCCGACCTTGCCATCCCAGGTGTTGGTGGGATCCTTGGTGACGACGTTGATGACCGCACCCATGGCGTCCTTGCCCCACAGGGTCGACTGCGCGCCGTGCAGCACCTCCACGCGCTGCACATTGACCAGGGAGGTGTCGAATCCGTAGCGGGAGCTTTGCCCCACGCCGTCGACATACAGAGCCACGGGGTTGTTGTTGGTGAACATCGAGGCGTTCAGACCGCGAAAGTTGACCGCTACGCCGTGGTCCGGAGAGCACGACATGCCCGGAACGGTCTTGATGATATCCGTGATGTCCTTCATCCCCTTTTCCTCAATGTCCATTTCGCTGATCACGGTGATGTTCTGAGGCACGTCCATGGGGTCTTCCTCCATCTTGTTGGCCGTGACCTTGACCGCCTCCAGCGTGACCGCGCCCTCCTGCCGCGTTTCGCTCTCTGCCGCCAGCGCGCCCCCGCACAACAGGAACAAGGCGAGTACCGGCAAGGCCAGGACCGCCAGCCGCGAAGGCAGGCCAGCGGGTCGCCCTGTGGCGGAGCGAGTCGATATCTGTTTCATCCTTATTAATCCTCCTCAGGTTATGGATAATTCGGCAGGTGTAGTGGCGTGGAGGGGCACGGGTCCACCCGGATCGGGAAAAACACCAGCCCCGACCGGGAAACCCTGCGTCTATCGGGCCTTGGCCGCCTTGACAAAGTGCCAGTCCTTGACGCCCTGCTGCGCCTCCCACATGCTGCGATACCGTCCGGCCTGAGCCAGCAGTTCGGCGTGCCCGCCCTGCTGGACGAGCTTTCCATCATCAATGACCAGGATGGTGTCGGCACCGACAATGGTTGAAAGCCGATGCGCGATGACAACCACGGTCTTGTCCCGCACCAGCGTGTCGATGGCCTGCTGCACCGCTACCTCGCTCTCGGTGTCCAGGGCGGCCGTGGGCTCGTCCAGCATGACGATGGGGGCATCCTTGAGAATGGCCCGTGCGATGCTGATGCGCTGACGCTCGCCGCCGGACAGGCAGCCGCCGATATCGCCGACCCGTGTCCGGTAGCCGTCGGGCAGTCGGGTGATAAATTCGTGGCAGTGCGCGGCCCTGGCCGCGGTCTCCACCTCGGCGTCGGTGGCTCCGGGCCGACCCATGAGGATGTTGGCGTGGATGGTGTCGTCAAACAGGTAGACATCCTGAAACACCACGGAAACGCAGCCCATCAGCGCCCTGGGTTCCATGTCCCGCACGTCCACCCCGCCGATGCGGACATGCCCCGCCTGGGGGTCGGCGTAGCGCATGATCAGCTTGGTGATGGTGGTCTTGCCGGAACCCGACGGCCCGACCAGTGCGGTGAGGGAGCGTTCGGGCAGCCTGAAGCTCACCTCTTGCAGCACGTCCACGTCGGTGTCGGCATACCGGAACCGGACTCCCTCAAAGGCCACATCGAACCGCTGCGGGGTCTTGGCGGATTCAGGCACGGGCAGGGGTCTCACGGAAAACAGCTTTTCCAGTTGCTCGAAGCCTGCCTCCATGTAGTCGAACACCGGACTGAGCCCGTAGATCAGTGCCAGAGGCTCGCTGAAACGCACGACCACGATGAGCAGCGCCACCAGCACGGCCACGTCCAGCGTCCCGGCCAGGATGAACCACACGCCAAGGGAGAGGGCCACGATGATCCCGATCTGGACCAGGGAGGAGAAAAGCACGCCCGGCCACACGGCCCGCAGCTGCGCCTCTTTCTGGACCTCTTGCAGATGCGCCAGGGCGGCCCGCAGCCGCTCGAACCGCCCGCCCACCTGGTTGGTGGCCCTGAGCACAGGCAGCCCCTGGACATATTCGATCATCTCGGAGTTGGTTCTGGCGTGGGCCGCCGCAAGGGTGCGCATGGACCGGCCCGAGCTGCGACGCCGCCAATAATAGAGCGGCAGGGCCAGCGGGAAGACCGCGGCCATGGCCAGGGCCAGCCGCCAGTCCACCAGCGCCGTGGCCGCCACCGACACCGCCGGGGTGATAAGGATGGTCAGGAAGGCCGAGGAGAGAATCCCCATGGGCGTGACCACCTCGTCAACGTTGCCGGTCAGCACGGCGGAGAGCTCCCCTGTGCGCCTGTCGTAGAGATTCTCCAGGGGCATCCGGCGAAGCTGCTCGCCCAGCCTGATCCGCAGTTGGTGGGTCACTTCGGCAATGCAGCCGGTGTAGTCGAAACGGCGGGACATCCAGACAAAGGCCGTGTCGAGCACGGCGCACACGGCCAGCGCGCCCGCCCAAAGGCAGACCGTGTCCCAGTCCGAGGGCGTGGCCAGAAGATTCCCCAGCAGCGGATAGAAGCAGGCGAAGCCCAGCCCCTGGGCCACGGCGGACAGGATGGAGAAGAGCATGCACGTCCGCAGCGCCCCCACCTGGTCCCCGCTGGCCAGTTGCATCCTTTTCCACGTTTCGGCCAACGGCGGCACCGCGTCAGTTCTTATAGTCATGGCTCATCCTCCCTCAGGCTTCTGCATCGACGCCGCGGCCCAATGTCCAGCCGCGCGCCCGCTCGTAACTGTCCCAAAGGCGGGCGTAGACACCGCCCGCCGCCACAAGGCCGTCATGGCGGCCTGATTCCGCCACCCGCCCATAGTCCAGAACCACGATCTGATCGGCGTCGCGGATGGTGGAGAGACGGTGTGCGATGATGATCACCGTGCGTCCCTTCATCAGGTTGGCCAGCGCCGCGATGAGCGCCGCCTCATTTTCCGGATCGGCAAAGGCCGTGGCCTCGTC